>JAZNMT010000015.1:0-28471 GCA_045579895.1 Paludibacteraceae bacterium | reverse complement strand
GATATACTCGATGATGGCATCCATCAATGCGGTCAGGTCTTCGGTTGGCTGCTTCCAATCGGTGGACATCCAGCCGTTCTTTGCAGAGCCATAGAGCGTTTGGAAGTCGAGTTGTTCCTCGGTGGCATCAAGGTTGCACATGAGGTCGAATACCTCCTCTTGCACCTCGTCGGGGCGGCAGTTGAGTTTATCGACTTTGTTGATGACTACGATAGGTTTGAGGTTGAGCACCAACGCCTTTTGCAGCACGAAGCGCGTTTGTGGCATAGGGCCTTCGAAGGCATCCACGAGCAACAGCACGCCGTCTGCCATGTTCAGTACGCGCTCCACCTCGCCGCCGAAGTCGGCGTGGCCCGGAGTGTCAATCACATTGATTTTGTAGCCCTTGTATTCAATCGCTACGTTCTTTGCCAAAATAGTGATACCGCGCTCGCGCTCGAGTTCGTTGTTGTCGAGAATGAGCTCACCCTTCTGCTCGTTGTCGCGGAAGAGGTTGGCGGTGTACAGCATTTTGTCCACGAGCGTTGTTTTGCCGTGGTCCACGTGCGCGATGATGGCTATATTTCGTATCTTTTGCATAAATTCTTTGGTCGCTGCGCGACGTTATTTGCTTTGCGTTTTAATGTTGTTTGTGGCTCTGCCACGTTGTTATGGTTCTTTGCTCTTACGAGCGCTATCGCATGCGCATAATACGCATTATAAAAAAAATCGGGCAAAGGTACTACAAAAAATGCAAATATGCAAGTTTTTCAGCAAAAAAACGTGTTTTGCTATTCATTATGGCAGGCATTATGACAGTCAGGTTATTATTTTTTATCCCGAAGATACCCTGAAGATACCCCGAAGATAGACCACAGACAAAACACTTTTTTCACCTTCATCTACCCCATTCACTCATAATTTTATGTGATAGTGTGATAATGTGATAGTAAGAATTATAAAAATACTGTGTCTTTTCCTAAAATTGTTTGACAATTTTTGGTTAATTTTTGGATTAATTTTATATAATTTTTGTTTTTAATAATTGTTCCTTGTTTTTATGGGACACTAGTGTGAAAAAACATTAATTCTCACTACACCTCTTGCCAAATCCAAAATATTTTACTACCTTTGCAGTCGCAAATACATAAACGGACTATATACCATATGACACAAAACAACATTTCTATCCACTCGGTTGACGATTGCCTCCAGATGTCACTCTGCATACCAGCCTATCAGCGCCCCTACAAGTGGAGTATTCAGAGTATAAATGAGATGCTACGCGATATACACGCTGCTATTGAAAAAAGCAAAGGATATAGCGGGTTCAAATATCGTATGGGTACTATTATCCTGCATCAAAATAATGATATATTGGATATAGTGGATGGACAGCAACGTATTGTGTCGCTATCGCTGATTAATCTTTATTTGGACAACACGTTCAAAAACAACATTATCCAGTTTGCATTCAAGGACAAAATCTCACAAAGTAATATCCACAATAATTGAAAGGCAGCATCAAACTCCGAATCATGAGTGAGCTAACAACAGGAGCAAATGCAAGTGCCATGTGGAAAAAGCAAACATGGAAAAATCACGAAGGAGAAATGATAAGTATCCTGAAAGATCACTGCCCACAAGATGACGAATGTGAAGAGGAAACACAACAAGCATAAACAACATAACAACTGAAAGATATGAACTTTTTAGGTAATCTCGTTTGGCTGATTATGGGCGGACTGCTCACAGCCGTAATGTATTGGATTGTGGGATTGATGATGTGTATCACAATCATCGGTATCCCCTTCGGTGTGCAACTCTTTAAGATTGGTGTACTAGCACTCTGGCCTTTTGGCCATGAATTGGTATCAAAAAACGAACAGAGCGGCTGTCTACAAATCGCTTTCAATGTGTTATGGATACTCCTCGGTTGGTGGGAGATTGCACTCACGCATGTTAGCTTTGGACTTGTACTCTGTTGCACTATCATTGGTATCCCTTGGGGCGTACAGCACTTCAAACTTGCTATCGCATCCATCGTACCTTTCGGCAAAGAGGTGAAATAAAGAGTGAAAAGCGATCAAATCTTGGAAGATTTGGCCGACAAGTATTTCTGCGCAAAAGAACAGATAGGAACAATCGTTACATTGTGAGCTGCAGCCCATTGCGTAGCAGCTCGCATGAGTTGTGATCCAATGCCTTGTCCGCTTACATAGGCGTAGGTATGTAGTATGTGCATCTCTTCACCTAAGAGAGCATATTCCAACTTGCCGACAACATTCTCATTCTCTATTGCCAGAATCTCTTTATCTTGAAAAACGATTCGAACCATAACCGTGGTGTTTTGATTTTTCAATACAAGTACAAAAATCACACCAAAAAAACAGGATTTTACATTTTTTTCAGAAAATATTTTGGTTATATCAAAAAAAAGCTGTACCTTTGCACGCTTTTTCGGCTTTTGGGCTACAAAGTAGCGCTGCTGAGGGGACGGATGATATCCATTTCGGGTATGCCAACGTCGAGGACTCCGCATCTCGCCTGACCGATGTAACTAATTTAAAAACATTTAAGTAAATGTACGCAATTGTAGAAATGCAAGGCCTCCAATACAAAGTTGAGGCTGGCAAAAAACTCTTTGTTAACCGCATGGCTGCTGACAAAGGCGCTGAGGTAACATTTGAGAAAGTACTCCTCGTTGACAACGACGGAGACGTAAAAGTAGGTGCTCCTGTTGTAGAGGGTGCAAAAGTGGTTTGCGAAGTACTTGACAACGAGTGCCGCGGCGAGAAAGTTCTCGTTTTCCACAAAAAACGCCGCAAAGGCTATCGTAAATTGAACGGCCATCGTCAAGATTTGACCAATCTCGTTGTTAAGGAGATCGTTTTGGCTTAATTGTTTAACCTTTTTAAAAGCAAAGTTTAAGAGATATGGCACATAAGAAAGGTGTCGGTAGTTCCAAGAACGGCCGTGAATCAGAAAGCAAACGACTTGGTGTAAAGATCTTTGGTGGTCAATTCGCTAAAGCTGGTAACATCATCGTACGTCAACGTGGTACTGTACACAACCCAGGCGAGAATATCGGTATGGGTTCTGACCACACTCTTTTCGCTCTTACTGATGGTATCGTATGCTTCCAAAAGAAGCGTAACAACAAATCATACGTTTCCATCCAGCCGATTGCAGAGGCTTAATCGGCAAGAGAAAGCTAACCATAATTTCTCCTACCGATTGCTTCGGCAGTTGGCAGGAGAAATTTGTTTTATTACAATATTGAACCATACTGAACAATATTGAACAATTAATTATGCTGACATTAAAACAAATTTATGACAACAAAGCCGCCATCATCGCAGGCTTAGAGAAAAAGCATTTCGCCAACGCGGCAGAAACTATCGAGCAAGTCATTGCACTTGATACAGAGCGCAAAGCAGCACAACAAAAGAAGGATGCTGCTTCGGCAGAGATGAACAAGATCTCTAAATCCATCGGTGCGCTCATGGCGCAAGGCAAACGCGAAGAGGCGGAAGCAGCTAAGGCACAAACTGGTGCGCTCAAGCAAGCCATCCCTGGCTTCGAGCAAGAAATGGCAAAGGCAGAAGATGCACTTACCTCTCTCCTGCTCACTATTCCTAACGTACCATACGACCTCGTACCTCAGGGCGGTAGTGCAGAGGACAACCTCGTCGTAAAAATCGGCAACTGGGCTAACCAACCTATGCTTGATAAACTCGCGGCTGAAGGCACCATCGCTCTCCGCGACTGGGATACCGATACCGACGAACAACTTGCAAACAACGACAAACTCCCACACTGGGAATTGGCGAAGAAATATAACCTCATTGACTTCGACCTCGGCGTCAAGATCTCTGGCGCAGGTTTCCCTGTATATGTAGGTTTAGGCGCACGCCTGCAACGAGCGTTGATTAATTTCTTCCTCGCAGAAGCAAGCAAAGCTGGCTATACTGAGATTATGCCACCTACCGTAGTAAACGAAGCTAGTGGTTATGGCACTGGACAACTCCCTGACAAAGAGGGACAAATGTACCACTGCCAACTCGATAACCTCTACCTCATCCCTACAGCCGAGGTGCCTGTCACCAATATCTACCGCGATGTCATCATCGAAGAGGCACAACTGCCTATCAAAAACTGCGCTTATACCCAATGCTTCCGCCGCGAGGCCGGATCGTATGGCAAAGATGTGCGCGGACTCAACCGCCTCCACGAGTTCAGTAAGGTCGAGATTGTCCGCATCGATACTCCAGAACACTCTGATGCCAGCCACAAAGAGATGTTAGAGCACGTAGAAGGATTGCTCCAAAAACTCGAACTTCCTTACCGCGTTCTGCGCCTCAGTGGTGGAGACATGTCATTCACCGCAGCACTCTGCTATGATTTCGAAGTATATTCCGAGGCACAACACCGTTGGTTAGAGGTGTCTTCTACATCTAATTTCGATACCTACCAAGCCAACCGTTTGCACTGCCGTTACCGCCGTGCGGAGGATAAGAAAGTCTCTCTGTGCCATACACTTAACGGATCAGCTCTTGCTCTCCCTCGTATCGTAGCGGCGTTGTTGGAGAACAACCAAACACCCGAAGGAATCCGCATTCCTGCTGCCCTCCAACCATACATGGGCTGCGACATGATTAAGTAAGATATTCTAAACGAAGTTTATCAAATAAATAAAGTGGCTGCTTTTAGAGCAGTCGCTTTTTTTATACATCTATACTGTATACAAACAATTCTCATTCAAATAGTTCTTATTCAAATAGCATAGAATTATTAACTATTTATTAGTGATTAATTAGTGATAAGTTAGTGATTAATTAGTGATTCAAATCCTTTTGTAAGCCCAGTTATATCATGCTAAGTCATCTGATTGGTTTAGACCTCGCGGATTTTCCCGCGAATCCTCTTGCATATATCACCAAAATGTAGTACCTTTGCAGGCAGAAACGAAAAGTAATATTTGTTATGATAAAAAAGCTATTTATTTTATGCATCGGTGCTCTGATTGCATCCATAAGCTACGCACAAACAACCATAGATTCTACAGATGTAGAAAAAGTAGTAGAAGATCCTGTATACGTAGTAGTTGACAAAGCACCAGACTTTCCTGGTGGGCATACTGCTTTAGCACAATTCATTGGCGAAAATTTGCAATATCCATCGAAGGCAGAAATTAATGGTGAACAAGGACGCTCGATTGTACAGTTCGTGGTAAACACAGATGGTACTATTTCACAAGAACGAATCGTTCGCTCAAGCGGTTATGAATTGCTTGATGCCGAAGCATTGCGCGTAACTAAAGCCGCACCACAATGGACTCCCGCTCAAATAGCAGGCAAAAATGTCCGCTCATATTATACTCTGCCTATTACATTCAAATTGGACACTACGATATACGGCATGGCAGAGGTTGATACATACGCGAAATTTCTAGGAGGTCAAGAGGCTATAAATCAACACCTTAAAAGCGTTATTAAACTTTCTGATCTAGATACAGGACTTATACAAGAGAGAGGAGAGAGTGCTTCTGTTCTATTTGTTGTAAACATTGATGGAAGTATCTCCAATGAAAGAATCACTCGTTCTACTAATTCTAAATTATTGGATGCGGAAGCATTACGCGCAATTAGATCTCTCCCCAAATGGATACCAGCTCAGAAGGAAGGCAAAAATGTTCGTTCATACCAAACATTAGCAATAGGATTTAATTGGGAGCATCTAGTCAAATCTGATTCTATTGAATCTAACACATCAGATACGACAGTATTTGTAGTTGTTGATAAAATGCCAGAATTTCCTGGCGGACAACAAGCACTTTTCAACTATCTTAGTAACAATGTCAAATATCCAAAAGATGCACAAGAGCAAGGCATTGAAGGACGGGTAATCTGCCAATATATCGTTGAAAAAGATGGTAGTATCGGCAATATAACCGTTGTTCGCACTTCGGGAAATGAATCCCTTGATAACGAAGCTGTTCGTGTAATTCAATCCATGCCAAACTGGAAACCAGGTTTGCAAAGGGGTAAACCTGTAAGAGTCAAATATACTATTCCTATAAATTTCCATTTTGGGGAAAGGGCTAAGTCTCAAAGCAGTTTTAACCTCGTAGAAATAATAATGAACTTAGAGAAGAAAAACTTAAATTCTACTTATAAAGAGGTTGTTGAACATATACAAAATAGAATCAATTACCCTAGCTATGCATTGCAAAAACGCATTCAAGGAACAACAATTTGTTCATTTAAGGTGAATACAGATGGCAGTATTTTTGATATAAATATTGATCTTTCTTCGGGCGATGGAATACTAGATAAAGAAGTTATTCATCGAATTAAATCAATCCCTTCAAAAAAATCATATCAGCTTCGCAGCGAATCTGGAGAAATTAGTTATAGTCTTGTTGTCCGTTTCATAATAGAAAGCACAAACTATTCAACGAATGAAGTGTTTGTTAATTTTGGCATAGATTTGTTCTATACGGATGAATTACAAAAAGCTATTACCATGTTCAAAGAAATGTTGCCTAATAAAAAATAATATTTCTCTTAATGCGCTTCTAACCAGTTAGTCCCTACTCCACAGTCGGCAATCAATGGCACAGTCAAATGCACCACATTCTGCATTTCGCCAACCACAATTTCGCGCACCCTATCCACCTCGTCAATCGGCACATTGAAGTTCAATTCATCATGCACCTGCATAATCATCTGCGCCTTCAGTCCCTCTGCCTTCAAACGACGATGAATAGTGACCATTGCCATTTTAATAATATCCGCAGCAGTACCCTGAATAGGCGAATTGACAGCATTGCGCTCTGCAAATGAGCGAACAGTGGCGTTATGCGACAATATATCAGGCAAATAGCGTTTTCTACCGAAGAGAGTTACTGCATACCCTTGCTCGCGAGCAAGTTGTTTTTGACGTTCGATATAATCTATCACTCCAGGGAATGCCGCAAAATAGCCATCAATGAGGGCTTTAGCTTCAGCGCGTGAGCAATCCAATTGCTGTGCCAAACCAAAGGCAGAAATACCATAAATGATACCAAAATTGGCAGTCTTCGCTTGACGACGTTGGTCTTTAGTCACCAGCTCAATAGGCACATTGAATATCTTAGCCGCTGTAGCCGCATGAATATCTTGTCCCGAACGGAACGCTTCCACTAGATGAGGGTCTTGCGAGAAATGTGCCATCAATCGTAACTCAATCTGCGAGTAATCTGCAGAGAGGAACATACAACCCTCATCTGGAATCACCGCTTGACGAATCAGTTGCCCACGTTCACTACGGATAGGCAAGTTTTGCAAGTTAGGGTTAGAAGAAGATAGACGACCAGTTGCCGTAACCGTTTGATTATAGGTAGTATGAATCTTCCCCGTCTCGGAATTAATATAGGTGGGCAATGCCGAAATATAGGTGGAAATCAGTTTCTTAAGTTCGCGATAGGCAAGAATCATACCCACTACCTCATGCTTGCCCTTCAAGCCCAATAACACCTCTTCCGAAGTGGAATACTGACCCGTCTTTGATTTTTTGGCTTTGGCATCCAATTTCAATTGGTCAAAAAGCACCTCACCAACCTGCTTGGGAGAATTGATATTAAATATTATTCCTGCGGTAGTATATATTTGTTGCTCAAGCATCTGCAACTCGTCGTTGAGTTGAATCTCCGCCTGTTTGAGCATATCTACATCAATACGCACACCCGCTTGCTCCATTTCACGCAATACTGCTGACAACGGCAACTCAACCTCTTGATATAGATTCCACAAGGCACTATCTACCTTCAATGCCTCCCATTGAATAGGTTGCGATGGGTTATATGCTACTTCAGGATTGAGCAGATAACTCACCAAACGTCCCTCAGTTGAGTCTTGGGACACCGTTTCTTCCTTTGCTATCCACCCGTCATCCTTCTCATATCCACCCGATAAAGTATCAGTTTCTACAGAGGCAAAAAGGTCAAGTGTCGCCTCTTGTGGCTTGGCTTTCTTCGCTGATTTGGCTATTGGCACTTGACTATTAGCAATAGCAGCAGGGGCTTGTTTGAGCAGCGAATTGAATTCTAATTCGTGATACAATGGTGCCAATCTGTCCCAGTCTTTCTCCTGACACACCAGCGATTGCGCATCAAACATAATGGGTACATCTGTTTTAATAGTTGCCAAGAACTTCGAGAAACGAATATTATCCACCTGCTCCTGTACTTTGCGTTGCAGTGCCCCTTTGAGTTGGTCCGTATTCGCCAATAGGTTCTCTATTGAACCAAACTGCTGAAGTAGTTGTACAGCAGTCTTCTCGCCCACCCCCTTGCAGCCAGGTATATTATCACTGCTATCACCCATTAGTCCCAACAAATCAATCACTTGCGACTGATTTTGCAGGCCATACTTCTCGCAAACCTCTTTTGGTCCTAGTTTCTCAAATCCTCCAGAATGGCGCGGACGGAACATAAAAACATGCTCGGTCACCAATTGCCCATAATCCTTGTCGGGCGTTGCCATATACACCTCAAATTCCTCTTTTTCTGCTTGATGGGCAAGCGTTCCTATCACATCATCTGCTTCATAACCATCCACTTGAAGAATAGGGATATTCATTGCCTGCAGCAGTTGCTTGATACGCGGTACAGCCCAACGTATATCCTCGGGAGTCTCCTGTCGTTGTGCTTTGTATTGCTCAAAAGCCTCGTGACGGAACGTCGGTCCTGCAGGGTCAAATGCCACTGCCAAATGGGTAGGTTTGACACGCTTAATCAAATCCTCAAGCGTAACCACAAAACCAAAAATAGCAGACGTATTCTCTCCGCGCGAGTTCATGCGCGGTGCACGAATAAAAGCATAATAGGCGCGATAAATCATCGCATACGCATCGATGAGCAATAATATTTTCATAATTACCAATTAATTGGCGTTTGTCCGTGTTGTTGCAGATAGTTATTGGCTTGGGAGAAATGTCCGCAACCAATAAACCCACGATAAGCACTCAATGGACTGGGATGAACAGCAGTCAGCACCAAATGTCGCTTACGATCAATGAACTGCCCCTTGCGCTGTGCATAACTACCCCAGAGCATAAACACTATATTTTCACGCTGATTATTCAGCGCTTGAATGGCAGCATCGGTCAGTTCCTCCCAGCCCTTCCCTTGGTGACTTCCCGCACGATGAGCCTCCACCGTCAGCGTAGCATTCAGCAATAATACCCCCTGCTCTGCCCAATGAGTTAGATTGCCCGAAGTAGGAATCGGTTTACCCAAATCACGGTTGAGCTCCTTGTAAATATTCTCCAAGGATGGCGGAATACGCACTCCATCTTGAACAGAGAAACAAAGTCCATGTGCCTGATTCACATCATGATACGGGTCTTGTCCGATAATTACAACTCGCACTTTGTTAAACGGACAAAGGTCAAAAGCCCGAAATATCTGCCCTGCTGGGGGAAAACACTGATGCGTAGCGTATGCGTGGCGCACAAAATCTGTTAGCAACTCGAAATATGGTTTATCAAACTCGGATTGCAGCACTTGGCGCCAACTCTCATCAATACGCACGTTCATAGCGGAAGAGTGTAAAAAATCTAATAGCGTTATAATCAATCGTTTAGGATAAGCATTGCATCTCCATAATCACCGAAACGATAGCCTTCCTTTATAGCCTCTTTATATGCTTTCATTACATTGTCGTAGCCTCCATATGTAGCTACCATAATAAGTTGCGTAGATTGTGGCATATAAAAATTCACAAAGAATGCATTAGCGACCATAAAATTATATGGTGCATAGATAAACTTATTGGTCCAACCATCGTATGGCTTAATTTGTCCATTTGTTCCTACCACGTGTTCCAACGCTCTCATTACCTCTGTACCCACCGCACAAACACGCTTATCTTCTTGCTGTGCTCGATTAACGGCATCTACAACAGGCTGAGTAATAGTGATTTGTTCACTTTCTACCTTATGTTTGGTCAAGTCCTCTACATCAACAGCTTTGAAATTTCCCAGACCAACGTGCGAGGTGATAGTATAAGCCTCTATGCCGCGAATTTCTAAGCGTTTGAGAAGGTTTTTCGAGAAGTGCATACTAGATGCAGGAGCTGCTACAGCCCCAATATGTTTTGCGAATACTGATTGGTAGCGTTCCTCGTCCATTTCATTGACTGGCCAATCCATGAAAACCTCTTCGTATTGCTCACGGGTTTCCTCTGTCATGGGGCGAGCAATATACTTAGGCAGAGGTGTAATGCCCATTCCGTAAAGATGTTGAACAAAATCGTCACCCTCATAGTCGGTAAGGAATCGTAATGTCCGACCACGAGAAGTGGTATTATCAATTACCTCTGCAAAAATCGTAGCATCTTCATCAAAAAACAATTTATTGCCAATACGAATTTTACGCGCAGGATCCACCAAAACATCCCAATAACGATTCTCATGTTGCAACTCTCGTAACAAGAAAACTTCGATATTAGCATTTGTTTTTTCTTTTTTAGCATACAAACGCGCAGGAAAAACCTTCGTATCATTTGCCACGATGATATCTCCTTCATCAAAATACGCAGCAAAGTCACTCACCAATTTATGCTCAATCTCACCTGTCTTAGCGTGTAAAACTAACATACGCGCTTCATCACGAAAACGACTTGGAAACTGCGCAATCAATTCTTCTGGCAGTTTAAATTTGAAGTTACTTAATCTCATTATCTATCAAGTTTGTAAATTGTTCGAATGTTATACAATCCTCTATACGAATATCTCCTACCCTGGTTCTACGCAAGGCAATTAAATGCGCACCACTTTCCAAACGCTGACCAATATCGCGCGCCAATGCACGAATATACGTGCCTTTAGAGCAAACAATACGCAAGGTTAGTTGCATCAACTGTTCATCAAAATCCAGTATTTCTATTTCATCTATAACGAGTAGTTTTGCCTTAAGTTCAACTTCCTCGCCTTGACGAGCTAATTTATAGGCCCGTTTACCATCCACCTTAACTGCAGAAAACATCGGTGGCACTTGCCATTGTTCTCCCTCAAAGGTAGGAATAACCTTCTCTACTAAAGCACGAGAAATATGCGCTGTCGGGTAAGTTGCATCTATCTCTTTCTCCAGGTCAAAACTAGGTGTAGTCGCTCCTAATTGCAAAGTAGCCACATACTCTTTTTGATGTGCTTGTAGCTGATCTATAAGCTTAGTCTTCTTGCCTGTACATACAACAACAACTCCAGTAGCCAACGGGTCAAGCGTACCCGAATGCCCCACTTTAAGCTTTTTTACACCAAGCTTTTTGCATAGTAGCCATCGCGCCTTACCTACCACATCAAAACTAGTCCAACGGTAAGGCTTGTCAAATGCTAATATTTCTCCCTCAACAAAGTCCATATACGATGGCAAAAACTCCAGCGAAAAGGCAATAGATTGCAAAATATATCAACTTTTGACGACGAACTATGTTAATCATGAACTTGCATGCCAAGCATCCTGATACAAAAGCCGCTACAAAACCAACCAACATAGGTAGCAGGTCCAACGAACTAACGACCTCACCACTCAACATGTCTAACAACTCTAGAAAGGCCTCACCCAAAATAGGAATCAAGACCATCAAGAAGGAAAACTTGGTCACACTCTCCTTCTTCACTCCGCAAAGTAATCCCGTTGCAATAGTTGTGCCACTACGGCTCAAACCAGGCAAAACGGCCACTGCTTGTGCTAGACCAATAATAATTGCGTCCTTATATCCTACTTCGTGCCCCAGCCCCGCACGACGCTTACTAAGCAACTCACTACAATACAATAAAATAGCCGTTATACAAAGACATATACCAACAAGTAATAATCCATTTCCAAAAAAACTCTCCACCTGTTCCTTAAAGAACATACCAACAATGAAAACAGGAATCATTGAAACCAAAATCATAGCCACATAATTCTTATCTTCATTCCACTGCAGTGTAGTAAAAGTTCCCTTGAATAGTTGCGAGACTTCTTTCCAGAGAACTACTAAAGTAGATTGTACAGTTGCTGTATGAACGACTATAGCAAATGTAAGGTTTTCCCCGCCCGCAGTACCTAATAGCGCTTGACCTATTTCAAGGTGTCCTGATGACGAAACGGGCAAAAACTCTGTGAGTCCCTGAATAATGCCCAACAATAGTGCTTCCCACCAACTCATTTCTTGCGAGGCTTATATAAAATTGCTACTATCATCACCATGAAGCCAAACAAAGAAATCATAGGACCCACAGTGATTCGTCGAACTGAAAAAATATCGGGATTAAATTCCGCAGCACCACTTGGTTCGCCTGCCATTAGAGCAAAGCCAACAACGATTATGACTACACTAATAGCGATAAGAATACTATTTAATTTAGGAAGATTATATTTCATACATTTTACTGATTTTCATTCGTATATAACGATTTGTAGCTACCCATGAGGCCAAGAAAGTTATTAGCAATCCTGTGGTTAACACAATGGCTACCACAAATGCTATATTTTGCCATATCAACGGGAATAGCACTATTCCAAGGCGAGTTTGAACATAATAATATGTCGCTGCTAACATGCATAAAGCCAATATACCAGCTTCTAATCCCATACGAATATTTCGCCGCAAGAGGGGCCACTTAATAACCCAAGGAGTAGCACCTACAAGACGCATTGTATTGATTAAGAAACGCTTAGAATATACTTGTAACTGAATGGTATTACTAATCAACACTAATGCTATCACGAGTAAAGCCATTGCGACAACAAACAACATCAAGGCTATCTCATTCAGGTTGTTATCAAGTACTTTTACCACATCTTTCTGGTAGACAACCTTATCCACATAGGGAAGATTCATCAATGCTTTCTCTATCTGCGCAATACTATCAGAATGAGCATACGCAGCCTGTAAATGTATTTCAAATGCATCTGTCAAAGGATTATACCCTAAGAATGCAGAAGGATCCTCACCCAAATTGGCAATATGTTCTTGTAAGGCTTCTTCACGAGAAATAAATCGATAATCCAAACTATATGGCGCCGCCGTCAATAGACGCTTAGTACGTTCTACCTCTTCTGTAGTATTATCATCCTTCAGTACGATAGATAGCACTACATTTTCTTTCACTTGACGCATTAATTCGTGGGCTGAAAGCAACACCAAACACTCCAACCCTACCAAAAACAATACCAGCGCAACAGATATTGTTGTGGTAAAATACATGTTAAACAAACTGCGTCTTTTCATTGTACGAAGTAAAGGGCAGGTTTGCACCCGCCCTTTGATATCTTAGTGATTAATATTCCCAAAGGTCTTGTTCTGCTGTCAGCAACTCCCACTCAATACGCTCTTGTTCTTTCACAATCTCTTCGTGCGTAGTAGCATAGTCAGGAATCATACGATCATATACATCGCTCACTCCTACTAGATAAGAACTATATAGTTTTTGTTGGAAGAACTCATCAAAAGTAACACGCTTAGTATTATTATCCATTTGCGTTACGTATTGCTTTGCCATATAGGGACGGAAAGAATCAAATGGAACCCAGAAAAGAATTTGAGACCATAAAGCAGTCATCACCTCTTCGCTAGTCTTTTCTCCCTCTGCTATCAAATTCTCCGGCATGTTATCCGCATGCATAGGAGCAATAGCCAAAATCTTAGAATAAAGACGTGAGTAATGCTTATCAAAGAACACAACTTCTTGAATGATATACTTGAGTTGATTCTTAGCAAATTGTTCAAAACGATTCTCATCCAAATACAATTTACCTGCAATGGAATCGTATTTCATAACTCTAACATCAGCCCGATCTTCCTCTGATAAATCAGGATCTGATAATTGTATGAGATCAAACCAGTCTAATGCAGCTTCCCCTTCAGACTTCATCTCATCATTAAAGTATGGTTTGACATCTCCATTGGGATCTTTTTCATACACTGCCATACCATCTGCAATCGCAGATAACATGACCTTCAGCAACGAACAATTTTCTGGATTCGTTCCCGAAATAGGCATATACAACTGATAATTTTGCAGATAGCGCATATCAATTATACGATACACCACACGCGACCAAACTACGTCATCGGAGCGATGAAATACACTTACCAGATTACCAGAAGTTTCTGACAATTCCTGTGTTTCAATGCGCCTAAGTCCTTTCTCGTCAAAAAAAGCATTTGGTTGAGCCCATGCCATGAGCGCACTAAATAGCGCAATTATTACAATAAATCCTCTTTTCATATATCTTTATTATCTTAATTCTATGTTGAAACTACGAAGATTCATTTTAGAACCATCTTCGGTTGTTGCTTCAATTGACTCAATAGAAATTATACTACCAGGTTTTAACTTTGATATCTCATTCAAAGCTGCTGAGGTAAATTTAGTACCTTTTATAGGCACTCTCTTTCCTGAAGGCAAACGTACCTCAAAACTTATGATATTAAAGTTTGCTTGAACCAAACCATCTGCGCCATAGGATGCTACAAACTCATTGTTAGGATTTTTCAATCTTGATAGTGTCAATTTAGGTTCCTCTATTAACTCACCATTTACAGAGAAATAAGCATTTGGTTTAGGCAACATCCTTATACGGAACTCTTGAGATCCCATTGGCATCGAACTACCATTCATATTAGCATACACCTCTATTTTCAACTTATCTGGTGAATTAGCCGAAGGCTCAATAATCCAACCATTTGAACTACGAGTTACACTCGCATGCGCACATTTTACTTGTAATTGGTCATTACTCATGCCTGGTACAGAAACGGAGAAGGGATTAGGATGTGAGCGGAACATAATATTCAAGTCCATGTTCGAAATCGTTGCGGTAGGCTCAGTCACAGTATAGGAGTCCTCAAATGGCAAATATTGCATTACACCATCTTGATCCATATAACCAATCTTACCTGTAATCTTCTGTTCACCCAAACTATTCGCTACAACCTCATACACGCCATTGCCATTCAATTTTTGACCGTTCACATAATATTCTGGTGTTTGTGTAGAGTCAATAGCAGCCAAAATAATATTAGCTTGGTATTTGGTACCTTTAACTACATATTTAGATGAAGGAATAACATACGCATTAAATTTATTTACTCGCAAGTCACCAGCGTCTGTTTGAGTTAACAAGTAACGTACAGCACGACCTTCACTATTGCGAATGTCATTTTGCAGTTTTGTTAATACGGTTACACAAGCACACATTGGCATTTCCTTAAACAAACTTTCCTCCCACGAAATAGAATCACCACTGGTATTCGTGCCACGAGGAGTAATAAATGTTTGTCGCAATTCTTCATCTAAAGCTGGGCTATCACCGGTAACCTCTACCATGAAATCACGATATGCCAAAATCTTTTCCTTCAATTCTGTAGCGTGTCCTTCTTCAATGGCGTATTGTTGAGGTACATTAGTATCATCTTGTTTTTTCAAATCACGGAGTTTTGCATTTTTCTTGGCATTCTTGCCTTCAGAAATCGCTACCATCTCATCTTTAAAATTCTGAACGTAATCGTAAAAAGCGTCTGATGCTTGCTTCACTTCCATGGCTTTATCATACCATGCTTGTGTTTTCTCTGGGTTTTGCTCCAATGCTTGTTTAAAATTTGAATAACTATCTCGGTTGCTCTCCATGGTAGCCTCAACGGTCGCGTGCAAGCTATCATCCACAGCAATATAACCATTCAATATGGCAGCACTGACGTTGAGAGCCAACATGGCAGTCAACACCAAGTACATCATACCTATCATCTTTTGTCTCGGAGTTTCCGGACAATTAGTTGCTCCACTCATGCTTTTTTATAATTAGCTTTTGTTCGTGAGTACTATTTATATTAAGACAATGCATTCAGCATGTTGCCATATACCTTATTCAAATCAGCAACTTGAGTTGCCAACTTCTTAGCACCAGCTTCATAAGCCTCTTGAGCCTTCAATGCTTCAGCAGACACATCGGTCACTTTCTTAATCGTTGACGTTAAACCTTCTATTTGTTGTGTTGCTCCGTTTATTTTTTCAGTTTGAGCCTTGAACGCATCCACTTGTGCTTGTACTGCATTTACCTGCAATTCATAAACAGCATTTAGACTATTCAATTGTTTTGCGATAGCAGCTACTTTTGCTTCATATTCTTTGGTACCTGTAGCTACATTTTGCATATCAGCCACTACTTGTGTATAAGCTGCGCCTAGAGCCTCGCCCTTCTCGCCAATAGTCTTGCCTGCTACTACAAATTGCTCAGCGGCTTGACCTGCTGCATCCAACTTCTCTGTAAGATGATTAGTTGCAGTAGCCACTTTGCCTAGTTCGCTCAGTTGGGTAGCCGTTTTCGCCAAATCTGCGATGCCACCTTTCAGCGCCTCCATTTCTTTCTCAGACAATGCAGGTACGTTAGCAGTCTTAACTGTAGAAGTACCTTCTGATGCGCCACCACCCATCAACGTTGGTTTTGGACGAGCTTGCATTTCTTTCAACAATTCTGGCTCTGTACCTTCGCCCAACAATTGTGGGAATACTTCATGCCAATGGAACTCTGGGTGTGGTTTATCAAAACAACCAATCATAAATAGTAATGCCTCTGTACACATACCTGCAACCAACACGGTACTTGCACCTGGCCAGTGCATAATCTTAAACAACGCACCAATAATTACCACAGAAGCACCGATGGAATACACCATACCTACGACACGTTTACCTTGGTACGAACCATACCATTCCATAAAACGAGCACCAAAACTTTGTTTCTCGTTAGCATTCATTTCTTTTGACATATTATTTGTTGTTAATTATTTCTATGTTTATAATTTTTAGCATTTTATCAATCACCTACGTGCGAACGAACGCAGCGGAAACCGATATATGAACGACCTTCATATTGATATTCATATGTGCGCACACCACATTGCAAATAGTAACTAATATCTTTCCAGCTACCACCTTTGATTACTTTACGTTTCAAAGTATTTGGGTCCTCTTTGCGAGCCATGTATGGAAATTCTGGATTCAAATCATGTACGCTGACATTTGACGAACTAGAATAAGCAGATGCAGTCCACTCAGACACGTTGCCTGCCATATCAAACAATCCGAAATCATTTGGTTCAAACTCTCCTACAGGTAATGTTCCAACGCCAGTATCATCGTGATATGAGCCGCGGTAAGGTTTGAAGTTAGCTAAATAGCATCCTTTAGAATCACGAGCATAACGATCGCCCCATGGATACATGGCCATCTTACGACCGCCACGTGCCGCATATTCCCATTCTGCCTCAGTTGGCAAACGATATGCATTGACATGAACACCATGTTGAGCTGACTTCAGCAGCTGTGTACGCCAATGGCAGAAAGCATGAGCTTGCTCCCAAGTTACACCCACTACAGGATAATCTGAATAGCCTGGAGCGCTAAAATAGCTGTACAACAAAGGATCATTGTACGAATATTCGAAGTCGCGTGCCCACACCATGGTGTCTGGATATACGCAAATGATACCATTTGTATTAATATCGGTTGGTTGGCGCAATTCGCGTTCAATAGTCTCAGAGTAGATCTCATCATTCTCTACCCAGAACGAATCTACACGGATTTTCGCATCCTTAGGATAACGACCACGAGCCACATCAAACTTATTAGCCCATTTTACAGCTTGGTCAATGTTAACCCATGTGTAGTTATAGCGCAAGGCGGTCGTCTTCAGACCACCACGACCCTCGTTATAGAACATTGGAGCCAAAATTTCTGCCATAGGCTCATCTGGAATAAAACGATCCTCCCATGGAATACGTTTTTTCCAGTTAATACGCAAATCTTCTTCATCTGTTTCGTATTTTGGGGTGATGGCAAATTCGCTTTCGCTACCTTCTTCTTCCAATATGAGAGAATAAGCGATTGAATCGCGAACCCAATTCACGAACTGACGATATTCACTATTCGTTATTTCCGTTTCATCCATCCAAAAGGCATTGACTGTTACCATCACATTGTTGTCTGGTTGACTAAATACCGAAGACTCAGAGTTTGGTCCCATCAAAAATGCTCCCTTACGAACTAGCACCATGCCAAAGGGATTTGCCTCTGGCATGCTTGGGCCTGTAGAAGCACCTACCAATTCACCTACTGGCTTACCGCAAGATACCATAGTGAGCAATAATACCACAATTGATAATACTTTTGTTACTTTCATAATTTATAGTTGTTTATGTTCATTTATCATAAGTATCGCACGCTCTTATAGCGATTCGTATGTTTGGGTTTCAGGATATTAAATCCGTAAGCCAGATACAATTCATGCGAGCCATAACTTTCTCGAATCAAACCATTGGCAGGTAATTCATACGTATATCCTATCTGCAACCCGTCTATAATATCCATACCGAGTATCACATTCACACTTCCGGCCAAGCGATAGCCTAAACCGAAACGATAGCGGTTGCTTAACTGAGCCAACATGGTTAAGTTCACATCCCAACCGCGAAAATCAGTTTGCAACATTGCACTGGGCAACAGCATCCATTTCTTGTCGCGCATTTGCCAATAGTAGCCACCAGCAACATACAGACTACCTCTTATCGGCACCTCTGCTTTGTCGCTCCATTCTAGTACTGGATGTGTCACGTGTCCGTAACTCACTCCTGCCCACCAAGTCGGAGCCGAATAATACACACCGGCATTCATGTCAAAACCCATACCCGAAATGCCACCTTGACCTCCTGCAACTGGAATAGCATCATCCATCGAGGTGTGATACGCATTATCCTCCACATCTACAATATCATCTAAATTGACGCTGTCTCCCGCAAATGTCAAGTTTATCAAACCCAAATCCACACCTATACTTAGGTGACCTTTTCCAAATTTAAAGCGATAAGCATACTCCACATGCAAGCTTTGGTTGGAGAACAATCCGAATCGATCATTCGAAAAACGAACACCAGCTGCATGATGTGTCTTTCCTAGCACAAACGGAGATGAAAAGGAGAAATACGTAGTCATCGGAGCATCTTTTATTCCTGTAAATTGCATGCGATGACTGCCATATACCCTCATCAAATCGCCTTCTCCTGCCGCCGCAGGATTATAAGTAGATTGCATAAACATATACTGCCCTATTTGTGCGTCAAACTGTGCCTGCACAGCAACTACACAGAAAAGCACACTACAAAATAGTACAATATATCGTTTCACAACATTATCCGATTTTACTGCTTCTCGCAATCAATCAATACTCCTCTTCATCAAAAAAGAAGTCATCTTTGGTAGGATAATCTGGCCAGATATCTTCTATTGAATCATATATCTCCTCGTCATCCTCTATCTCTTGTAGGTTTTCTATTACCTCCAATGGTGCACCTATGCGTTGAGCATAGTCCAACAATTCTCCCTTGGTTGCTGGCCAAGGAGCATCTTCAATTTTCGAAGCTAATTCTAGGGTCCAATACATATCAAAAAGGGCGCTATCAGCGCTTATTACAAAATTATCGCGCAAAAGTACTATTTTTTTCTCATATACACAAGAAAAAAACACTTTTTTACTCTTTTTTCCAAAAAAATGGTGTTATTTTTTCTTCTTTTGCTATCCAACGGGCCAAAACAAAGCAATAATCACTCAATCGGTTAACAAAACAAACCACCCCTGCGGGCAAGGGTTGTTCGGCTGCGTCACAGTAACCTACAATATGCCGTTCGAGACGCCGAGCTACTGTGCGACATACGTGACAAACCGAGAGCAATTCATCGCCACCAGGCAGGATAAATTCACGCAAAACAGGCAGCTCTAATTGCATATCATCTATCCATTTTTCTAATTGATGCACAGCACTTTCCGACACCTCCATATCGGCACCTGCCAATATAGCACCCACATCAAACAAGCGGTTCTGAATCCAACCTAACTGCTCATCTATAACAATATGCCAAATTGGCGAACTGCTCGCTATTTTGGCGCGCAACCAACCTACATAACTATTCAGTTCATCTGCGGTACCATAAGCCTCCAAACGCTTACTGGACTTGCGAACGCGACCGCCTACCGCTAACGACGTTTCGCCTTTATCGCCTGTTTTCGTGTAAATCTTCATATTTATTAACTTTTAACACATTTTTCTTAATTTAGCACATAATGTCGTTCCCAGAAATGGGGATCAAAAAACAACATTCCCATCTGATACAAGTCCATGCTGCTTGTCACGCGTTCATCGGCGCATATCTCACGCCAAGCTTGTTCCATAGCGGGACTGTAATGAATATCATCTATCACGATTACGCTCTTAGCATGTACTTTCTCTAACAAAATATTTAGGTACGCGCGCGTGCCCGCATACGTGTGGTTAGTATCAACAAAGGCCACGTCAACCTGCTGCAAATCTGCACTTAGGACATCCACTTGTATCTCACCCACACGGCAATCTATATTTCTAATACCTAATGCTTTCCAGGTCTCTCGCGCTATCGAAGATACCGCAGAGCACCCCTCATATGTTACAACTTTGTTCCGGCTATCCATTGCAGCCAGATATGCTGTTGTAATACCTAAACTAGTACCTAGTTCCACAATAGTCAAACTTCTAGGTTCTGGCTTGTCTGAAGTGCCTAACCAATTGACTAAACGTGCCAACATCTGCGCATATTTCTTTTTAGATAAACTCGTTTTGGCTATATCACATACCTTCAAAACACGCTCTTCGCCTTTTACGGAAGCACCAGAACCATAGTCCACGAACACTAACTCGCGCTCATCCGACAATAGGTGCTCATGTACTTTTTCTATCTTGTCCCACGCATAAAAACGATGTGGATCGTTCATTACCATCCTCACCCACTCAAATAAATAAGGCGAATGTATGCCATGACCACCTGAGTTTCGGGCGGTCAACTGATGCCGCAACCACGCTTTCACACGATATGCTAATGTCTTTATATCCACAGATGCTGCCTTTCTATTTGCTTTCCGCCTGCAAAGGTACAATAAAAAATGGAAAAATGCAAATAAAATCAAGGGAAGTTCAATTTCTACACGTTTTTAGAAGATAGTTCTTGAGGGCTTCCCCTCTTTTCATTACCTTCTTTTATCCTATATTTAGTTAGTGATTAATTAGTGATTAGTTAGTGATTAATTAGTGATTAATTAGTGATTAAGACACCTTTGAGATACAATTACGAAATTGTACAGCATAAATTTTGCACTTTCCAAATAATTTTGTAACTTTGCAGCCGATTATGGTATTAAATTACATTTGGATAGGACTTATTCTTCTCGCTGTCGTTATGGGCGGCGTGCAGTTTTTTGTATTTGGACAAAGCGAGATATTCACGGAGATACTCAACTCCACTTTCTCATCGGCAAAAAACGGCTTTGAGATTTCTATTGGATTAACAGGTATCTTAGCGTTGTGGATGGGCATTCTGAATATCGGGCAGCAAGGAGGAGTAGTCAACACACTATCAAGAGGAGTGGCACCTTTCTTCCGACGTATTTTCCCTGAAATTCCGCCCAAGCATCCTGTGTTTGGCACTATGTTCATGAATTTCTCTGCCAACATGCTAGGACTGGATAATGCGGCAACGCCTATTGGATTAAAGGCTATGTCAGAATTACAAGAGCTAAATAGCGACAAGCAGAAAGCTAGCAACGCCATGATTATGTTCGTGGTGCTCGGAGCTAGTGGATTAACAATTATACCCACAACTATCATGGCATACCGAGCACAGATGGGAGCAGCCAATCCCGCTGATGTATTCCTGCCACTTATGATGGCGACTTACTTCTCCACCCTCGCGGGATTGTTGGCGGTATGCTTTGTGCAAAAAATCAGAATTTGGGATAAGGTCATACTCGGCACACTCATTGGGCTAACGGCTCTGATGGTGGGGATGCTTTTTGCTGCACGCCACTTGCCAGAAGAGACACTTAATACCCTTTCTGCGCTCATAGCTGCTGTTATATTGTTGGGCATTATCTGTTGGTTTATAATACAAGCTGCTGTACGAAAAGTCAATGTTTACGAAGCTTTTATCGACGGAGCAAAAGGAGGTTTCCAAACGGCTATTGGTATCATTCCATACTTGATAGCCATTCTGGTAGCAGTGGGTATGTTCCGTGCCAGCGGAGCCATGGGACTACTAGAACAAGGTATGGCGCAACTCTTTGCTTGGATAGGTATCAATCCTGACATGGCCAGTGCGGTACCTACTGCTTTGATGAAACCTCTTTCGGGTAGTGGTGCACGTGGCTTAATGATTGAGGCTATGGCTACGCATGGTGCAGACTCGTTGGTAGGACGCCTATGCTGTATCTTACAAGGAACCACAGATACGACTTTCTATGTAATATCAGTCTATTTCGGTAGTGTAGGGATCAAGAACACTCGACACGCTGTGAGTTGCTGCCTCTTCTGCGACTTGATAGGAATCATTGCTGCGTTTACAATAGCGAATATTTTCTTTGGATGATAAACTTTTCGGCTGAAAATACTACATTACCTGCACTCAACTACCCACAAGTTGAGCGTTGGATACGTGCTGTAGCTGCGCAATATGGATTTTCCGTAGGAGAACTTAACTACATCTTCTGCGATGATGAAAAAATACTTGCTGTCAACAAAGAGTTTTTGCAACACGACTATTATACCGACATTATCACCTTTGACTATACGACACGGACGCGCGTTAATGGAGATATTTTTATCTCCCTTGATACAGTACATACCAATGCAGAACAAGTAGGTGCAACTTTCGAACAAGAGTTGCATCGTATCATCATACACGGACTCCTACACTTAACTGGACAAGAAGACAAAACACCTGAAACAAAGGCACAAATGACCAGAAAAGAGGAAGACGCGCTCAAAAAACTGCCCGCTAACCCTTAAAACTTTTAAAACATTTAGCACTTTTCTATATAAAAATTTGCATGTTTAGCAAATTTTTCGTACCTTTGCGCCCTAATTGTGACCTTTATACAAAATACTTAATACTAAATTCTAACAAAA
This sequence comes from Paludibacteraceae bacterium, assembly GCA_045579895.1. Classification (GTDB taxonomy): domain Bacteria; phylum Bacteroidota; class Bacteroidia; order Bacteroidales; family Paludibacteraceae; genus Colicola. The sequence continues at coordinate 5,471 of JAZNMT010000015.1, read as the reverse complement.
CACGTCTATGGCTAAAGTTTATCAAGCTAACGAGATTAAGAACATTGCCCTCATGGGTGGCAGTGGCTCGGGTAAGACTACCCTGATGGAATCCATGCTCTTCGAGTGCGGGGTCATCAAGCGTCGTGGTACTGTCGAAACACAATCTACCGTCTGCGACTATTTCCCAGTTGAAAAGGAATACGGCTATTCCGTTTTTTCCACAGTTTGTAACATCGAGTTCAATAACAAAAAACTCAATATCATCGACTGCCCAGGTTCTGATGACTTCTGCGGTGGAGCTATTACGGCACTCCACGTAGCTGATACGGCTATCATCACACTTTCTGCTAATGGGGGCGTAGAAGTCGGTACACAAAACAACTTCCGTCGTGCTGAAAAAGCGAAAAAACCTATCGCTTTCGTTATCAACAAGTGCGACCACGAGAACGCTGACTTTGAGCGTACTTTCAATGAACTCAAAGAGGCATTTGGAAACAAATGTACACTATTCCAATATCCTGTTAACGCTGGTAAGGACTTCAATGCTGCTATAGACGTGCTTCAAGGAAAAATGCTCGTTTGGAAAGCAGAAGGTGGAGCACCTGAAGCTAAAGATATACCAGAGAGTGAAAAAGCTACTGTTGAGGAGATTCGAGCACAACTTCTTGAGTGGGCTGCTGAATCTGATGAAACAATCATGGATAAATACTTCGAGCAAGGTACACTCTCTGATGAGGAACTCATGCAAGGACTTCAAACCGTATTTGCAGAAGGTAGCATGTACCCTGTTATCTGCACCAGCGGTTTGAAAGATATGGGTATCCGCCGATTGATGGGATTCCTCGGCGAAATGACTCCGTCTGTTGCTGATGCACCTAAACCAATCACTACAGAGGCAAAAGAAGTAACTCCAGACCCTACAGCTCCTGTTTCTGCATTTATCTTCAAGACCTCTGTTGAACCACATATTGGTGATGTCAACTATTTCAAGGTAATGCAAGGTACACTGCGCCCAGGTGATGACGTACTCAATGTGGACCGTGGAACCAAGGAGCGTATCAGCCAACTCTATTCTGTTGCTGGTAGCATCCGCGTTCCTGTAGATGAAGTGGCTGCTGGTGACATCGCTGCTACAGTGAAACTCAAAGACTCACGTACTGGCAACACCCTCAATGCAAAAGATTGTGACAACCAATATCCTGCTATCTCCTACCCAGATCCTAAATACCGCCGTGCTATCAAGCCTGTGAACGAAAGCGACTCTGAGAAACTGTCTGCACTCCTCACTCGTATGCACGAAGAGGATGCTACTTGGGTAGTAGAGCAATCTAAAGAGCTCAAGCAAGTCATAGTTTCTGGTCAAGGTGAGTTCCACCTACGCACACTCAAATGGCGTTTGGAGAACAATGATAAGATGATGGTTACTTTCGAGGAGCCTAAGATTCCTTACCGAGAGACCATTACGAAGTCTGCGAGGGCTGACTACCGACATAAAAAACAATCAGGTGGTTCTGGTCAATTTGGTGAGGTACACCTCATCGTGGAGCCTTACGTAGAGGGCGAACCAGTGAAGGAAGTTTATAAGTTCGGTAACCAAGAATATCGTATCTCTGTTCGAGATACACAAGAAATTCCTTTGGAGTGGGGCGGTAAGCTCGTGCTTATCAACTCTATCGTGGGTGGTGCTATTGATGCACGATTCATCCCTGCTATCCTTAAAGGTTTGATGGATCGTATCGAGCAAGGTCCTTTGACTGGTTCTTACGCTCGAGACGTGCGCGTAATCATCTATGATGGTAAGATGCACCCTGTTGATTCAAACGAAATCTCTTTCCGCCTGGCTGGACGTAACGCTTTCGCAGAGGCATTCCGCAATGCTAATCCTAAGTTGCTTGAGCCTATATACGAAGTTGAAGTATTCGTTCCAAGCGAAATCATGGGTGACGTGATGTCTGACATCAATGGTCGCCGTGGTATGGTGCTCGGTATGGAAACTGAGAAGAACTTCACCACATTGAAGGCGTTGGTGCCTCTCAAAGAGATGGCTTCTTATTCTACTACATTGTCTTCTCTTACAGGTGGTCGTGCTACCTTCACCATGAAGTTCAAGAGCTACGAACTCGTACCTGGAGACGTTCAAGAAAAACTCATCAAAGAATACGAAGCTACTCAAAAGGACGAGGATTAATCACTTTATATCTAGTTTGTCTAGAGTATCTAGATTATTTTGTTCAACTAGAATCTCTAGCCAACCCAAAGAATCCACAAAAAAAGACTGCCGTGAGGCAGTCTTTTTTATCTTCTTTATACAATATGTGTATGGGCATTATACCCTATACGTATCGTGATTATACTCTAACTGTATCGTGATTATACCCTATATGTATCGTGATTATACTCTAAATGCATCGTGATTATACCCTATATGTATCGTGATTATACTCTATATATTACCTTAGTGCGTGATTAAGTATAACTTATCATAATAGTTTCTTTCCTTCTATGCTCCAGAACGCATGGATATAATACATTATACTCATTTGCATGGTTAGAATCATCCTTTCTTCTGAATCTTTCAGAGTGGTATTGATAATATCTATATATTCTTCTGTATAATGACGTAGATCATCTACTCCTAAGTCCATTGACAACTTCATAAAATGCGCTTGGATAGATGCATATTGATTATTCAAACAAGCAGTCTGGGTATCATCTTTCTTTATCTTCACAATTTGGGCTTTCAATTGCTCATCTATGACACCTGTCATACTCTCCATCTCTGCCACTATCTTCCCTCTCACTTGTTCATCTGATAAACCTTGCACTGTGTTTCTAAACTTCTTGCTAAACACGCGTTGCAGCATTTTGTACATCAACTTGCCGGATTTCACTCCTTTATATTTACATCTTAAATCTATCTCGCCATCTCCAACAACCATTTTTTTCCCATCTGCAAATACCTTTTCAGATGTTAAATGTTCATACTCGGCATTCAATTGCTCTACTTGCTGCTGCAGTTTTTGCCATCTTTCCTCACAGTTATAATCCTGTTCCACACTTGTTGCCTCGCTGTCGCAAGAACTCAAACTAATTCCTAGGGCTACTAAGCCGATCAAGGAAAATACGATAAATGACTTTTTCATAATAAATAAATTTAGTTAATAATTTGTTTGATTTTTCTTTGGCACTGCAAAGGTACTACTTTTCTAGTACTTTGCAAAACATAGTACTAGAAAATATGCAATTATTATCATTTTTGTAAAGTAGAACTTACAAAATAATACTTAAAATGCGTCTTTACGCATAAAATCACATAAAAAAAGGATGCACTAAACAGTACATCCTCACATCTATAGAATATCAATCTCTATTAAATTCCTAGCCTTGTCCTTGCGATTGATATTTCAATTTACCATTGAAAGGCAAATACCCTTCGACTTTCAGCTTGCGAACAAACAACTGATCTCCACAAACCACATACAAATAATTTCCACTAAACGCTAGCGACTTCACCCCACCCTTAGGCAATGATAGTATTGCACGTACTCGACCATTATGGTCTGCTACCTGCACGCCCATTTCCGTAGATACATACAAGTTACCATTCGTATCAAATGCCATATTTCCAGGCAACTGCTTTGTACCATTGCTCAAATCATGCAAGTAATAAAAGGGTTCGCTATACTTCATCTCTCCTTCTGTACCTATAATAGTACTAATCAAATGATGAGTATTATGCTCTCCTGTCACACAAAAACGCTCATCGGGTGCTATTGCCAACGCACGACAACCAGCATTGACCACCCACACCTTGCCTTTGCCTTTCACGTTGGCATTGCACAAAGCCAGATAGTTACCATTAGATAACACGTGCGCAGCTTCTAGGCCATACAATCCGTCTACTACTTTTTTGCCTTTGTAATATAAGGCTGTTCCCCGAGCTGTCAAATCCTCGCCTAAAAGACGTTCCCCCATTTTCAGCTCGCTCACGCGCACGCACGCGCTAGCGCGCGATACCTTATATACACTCGCGCACGATGAAAACACAATTGAACTATCCGCAGCTGCAAATATATCACCTTCTATATCTACTGGCAATGCTATCTCCTGCCAATCTTCATCCTCCAACAATATATCTTGCAACATTCCATTATTTGACCAACCTTTTTGCACAGGAGCAGGGTAGCCTTTCCACAACCAACGCATCGCATCAGGAAACGCTAAGGTACCATACTTAATACTATGATTACCTCTATCCCACTTGTGAAACACCTCATAACCTGCAAAGTTTAATGCAGATTCCATTAATACATTATATTCAAACCACTCTCCAAAAATCGGATTCCACACATCGTACCACCCATCTTGCATGTAAATTCTAAGGGGCTTAGGCTCTGTTTTGCGGATGATAGCTGGATATTCATGTCCTCCACGCATTGCTACAAACGTACCTACAGTGGTATATACCCTACTAAATAAATCAGGTCTATTCCACGCCGCAGTAAACGCTGCTATACCTCCGCTACTAGCTCCCGTAATAGCTCTATCATTAGCATCATTTGACAAAAGAATTGGTTTTCCACTCTCTGTATGCATTTCCTCTATCTTAACTAACACTTCATTTTCAAGAAATTCTACAAATAAATCATCGGTAGAATCAAACTCTTTGCAACGATTGTAGCGGACTACCTCCCCTGCCTCATCATATACTATTCCTGGATTAACAAATACACCTATCGTTACAGGCATCTCACCTGAGGCAATCAAATTATCCATAACTGTAGTGGCATCATACAATATACCATCCATACATACCAACAGACAAGCAGGCTTGGTACCATCGTACTGTTGAGGTACATACACAAATATCTCTCGCTCAGTACCAGGATAGATTTTCGAATCACTGATAGAGAACGTCATTACCTCCCCACGATTCTGCTCTTCTAGCTTCACCCGTGCGGGGTCAAAGGGATCACGAGCATTATATGCTTGTTGAGCAAAGCTGTTTATTGCCAATAGTAGAACAATTGTAATGGAAAATAGTTGCTTCATAGGTATTTCTGCGTTTATTAGTTATTTTCATGCATTGATTTACTAGATAAAAACAAAAATGCTGCGACACATAGATTGTCACAGCATTTCCTTGTGCGCAGGATGAGACTCGAACTCACACGGTCTTGCGACCACTACCCCCTCAAAGTAGCGTGTATACCAATTTCACCACCTGCGCGAAGTGCCCAAAACAGGACTCGAACCTGCACGTCTCTCAACACTCGCACCTGAAACGAGCGCGTCTACCAATTCCGCCATTTGGGCGCGCGTCAGCGAATAATTATCGACTGCCGATTCTTTTTCTGTATTCAAAGACCTTTTTAGAAAATTAAAGCAGGAACTGTGTCCTGCTCATTTCTATAGAGCGGCAAACGAGACTCGAACTCGCGACCCCAACCTTGGCAAGGTTGTGCTCTACCAACTGAGCTATTGCCGCA
>JAZNMT010000014.1:0-7187 GCA_045579895.1 Paludibacteraceae bacterium | reverse complement strand
CTCGCAAACTTAAATGTCGTCTAATATCGAAAGACGAGAAGTCGATGACGCTGCTTGAACTCTTCGACGACTACATTAAGAACTATGCGAAGCTTGTCGGGCACACCACATCGAAAGTTACGCACGACCGCTACTTGCTTGTCCGCAAGCGTATAGCCGAGTATATGGAGGCTGAATACAAGCGTTCTGACATCTCAGTAAACGAGGTCAATCCGAAGTTCATCAACGGCTTCGAGATATTCTTGCGCACGCAGTTCAACCTCTCGACAAACTATGTGATGAAGACCATTCTGAAATTTAAGTCTGTCTATCAGGTTGCTATCGACAACGGCTGGGCGCAGAAGAATCCCTTTGCATCGTTTAAGTTTCGCTATGAGCATACCGAGCGAGGCTACCTCACGATGGAGGAGCTGACGATCTTGATGCAGAAGGCGATGCCATCGAAGCGCTTAGAGCAGATACGCGATGTCTTCGTTTTCAGCTGCTTCACGGGCCTTGCCTATTGCGATGCGCGAGCGCTCACGCACGAGCATATCATCACAGGCTCGAATAACCGCCCTTGGCTTCGCACACACCGCCAAAAGACCTCGACACCGGTAGATGTACCCCTCTTGGATGTTCCGCTGCAAATTTTGGCAAAATATGAGGGTTGTAGCGGTAACGACAAACTGCTCCCAATACCCGCCAATCAGAAGTGTAACGACTACCTCAAAGAGATTGCTGCGATTTGCGGTATCGAAAAACGACTGACCTTTCACCTTGCACGCCACACCTTCGCAACGACCGTAACGCTGACAAACGGAGTGCCTATCGAGTCGGTGAGCAAGATGCTCGGACACCGCAGCCTTAAAACGACTCAGATATACGCCAAGATTGTCAATGACAAGCTCGCCGAGGATATGACAAACCTTTCAACCAGACTCCAACACTTAGCAATGTAATCCCATTGGGCTCGACTTCGGTCGGGCCCTTAATATTTAGATACCTATGAAAATTTCAGATGTTACACTACGCACCCGCCCAGCCAAAGATGGTCGCTTGGCATTGTATCTCCTTTTTAGTCCGGCGATACGCCACCCAGAGACGATGAAGCTAATACACACCGAACAGCTCGGCATCTATATCTGGGAGCACCCAGCAAATGTGGCTCAACAGCAACACAACGAAGATGTACTCATCAAGGCCGAGGTGATACGCTCGTTGCGTGTGCAGTCGCTTATCAACGAGGAGTATGGCTTTCTCGACCACCATAAGCGCAATGCCGACTTCTTGGAGTACTTTCGCCATAAGGTGGCTACTTCGTCAGATAAGAACGGTATGGCATATAGACACTTCGAGAGGTTCTGTAATGGCAAGTGTAAGGTCGGGGAGCTGACTCTCAAACTTGGCGAGCGATATATGAAGTACCTAACAACGCAGGCACGAGCAATGAAGCCTCGCTATGAGCGCCTGGGAACAAACACCGCTGCGGCCTATTTTGCCGTCTTTAAGAAAGTACTGCGCATGGCGTACCAGGAGCGAATGATACGCGAAAACTTGGCCGATAGATTGGGCGGGATCCCTAAACGCGAGAAGCGCAAGGAGTTCCTAACGCTTGAAGAAGTGAAACAGCTCGCCGCAACACCTTGTCAGTATGATGTGTTGAAGCGAGCTGCTCTATTTTCGTGCCTTACGGGACTGCGCATCAGCGACATATTGAAACTGCGCTGGGAGGAGATTGAGCGTGCCAGCGATGGCGGCTGGTGGATGCGTATCTGCACCGAGAAGACCGAGACCGAGGCGACACTGCCTATCAGCGATGAGGCGTTAGAATTGTGCGGCGAGGTGCAGGGCGAGGGTCTGGTGTTCGTAGGACTGCGCCGGTGTATGATTCAACACCCGCTACATGCCTGGATAAAGGCTGCGGGGATTAGAAAGCATATCACATTCCACTGCTTCCGCCACACTTTCGCAACGCTTCAAATCGCACTCGGCACGGACATCTACACGGTTTCCAAGATGCTCACCCACAAAAGCGTCAAAACCACCCAAATCTACGCCGACCTCGTCAACTCCAAGAAACGCGAATCCGCAAATAAGATTTCACTAAAATAGTTTTTTTTACTATATTTGCGCAGTTTTTCATAAATTCCTAATGAATGTTACTATCCCAAATAAGCTAACGCCTGGAGATCGCTATACAAAACAGGCTAAAGATGAAATATCAAAACAGACTATTTCATTTGTTACTGACGTATGCCAGGAGGCGGAACGATACGAAACTTTGCATACTGATAATATTGAAGATATACAGGTAACCACTACCTCTATAAAACAAGCTGTCAACCAGGTCAGAAATTATGGAACCTATCAAAAAAGTTGTAACTTTATTGAGTATTGGTGTCCTGCTATTATGGCCATTATAATGCTAGCACTAGCGATTTTACCAAACGTCGTGTGTGTAACAGTATGGATATACGTAGCACTTGCTGTACTTTATATAATATTTTTAACTATTCAAATAACTAATAAATTAAGTAAGAAATAATGAGTAGAGAAATGTCATATGAAGCTAAAATGTGGTTTGAAAAAGAATTGCATGATTATCGAGATGAGATTTTATCTCAGGTCTCAACACAAGGTACGGAGAATATCTCTATCGAAGAACTGATTCAAGCAAAAAGAGAAGTGGATTTCTATAACCACATGTACGATACTAGAATAAAAAGGATTAAACAATATCAAAGAATTCTTGTATTCATTGCCCTAACATGTTTACTATTGTTGACTATTAGTTGTATATATTATATGACCGTCAATAATTATCTGGAATTCAACATAGATATAGTTAGCATTATTATTGCTAGCATTAGCATAATAACTGCATTAATCATTTCTTTTATTGGTGTAAGACTGTATTGGGAACAGAGCCATATTCCAGATAAAAGAAAGCTAATAGGCGTGTTTATGTCTAAATGGGGGGCGTTCGAAGATTTTATTACCAGGTCGAAAGGACAAGGGAATGAACATGTGTCTATTATTTCTGTTGTCCAGAATCATATTAGCAAACCAGACCCTAATTACCCCGAAAAACTATGTGATTTTATACGCATTTTAGAGGTGAGAAATAAATTAGTACATAGAGATATAGCGAAATTGTCCGTACAAGATATTAATAGTGCTATTGTAACCGTAAACAAATTAATGTCATACTATAAAGAGGTAATGAAGCCGTAACGTCTTATCACTACCTCATGAGTCGGAACTTAAACCACATACAGACCTGTCTACAAATCAATACTTTGTAAGCCTATCTGGTATAAGTATTCGTATGTACAGTCGTAGTATTCTGGATTCCTCGTTGCGTCACCTGTGTTTCCATCTGGCACTACAATAACCATTCCGAGTCTAGCACGTGTTAATAACACCCGATAACCATTAAGCTGATAATTGCGGTTTCTTTCGTTCGTTGTTTTATGCCAGCCACCTCCACTAAAATTGTAAATATCCCATCCACCACCATTAAACCGGAAGTCGGCATCCCATATGACAGCAGTCCAATCTAATTCAAGACCCTGAACAAAGAACTCTCCGAGGGCTACTTCCAAGAAGTCAGAAGATTCAACATTCGTAGAGTCTCCCAGAAACCAATCTGAGACTTTGTCATAAGTTGTTACCTTTTTAATTTCTAACCCCAGAGCTCTTAAACGTCCGGCTTGCGAAGACATAAGTAAACCACTGCGCTGGAGTGCTTTGCGTTGCTTGCGCAACCATTGTTTTGCCACATTAAGATCTCGTGTAAGATATAGAGGATAATAATGCTTTATGGATTCATACAATTCCTTGGCTTTTGAAACATCACCATTCAAAAGGTGGTGTACAAAACTTGAAATATTCTCTGCTCTAAAAGAGCGTTTAGATACCGACAAATGAAGACATGAGCTCCTGGTTACATTAGAGATTCGAGGTAAAATTTCAGCCAAATGTTTGCCGGCATATTCTTTACCATATAGCTCATTAGATATATATACATGCCAATGAGGGAAGTGTTTTTCTATTGACTCTACCCATTCGAGAATACCGGCTTCTCCTGTGTTTATCTCTTGACCTCCACCAACTAAACATACAATTACAGCCCAATCAGGCTTTAGGTCCATCAACCAAATTAAGAATCCAGGCTCCGAATACGGAAATGTATCTTCGTTAAGCCACTCAGATTTTCGGTTAAATCGATCAGGTCGGCAAAGCTTATTCTTATCCCATGCTCTTTGTGCCTCATCGAAAATGGCAACATGTTCTACCTCATCCGGGGTCTCACCCAAATGACCTGAGATAATAATTTTACCATCTTTTATATCTGATATTTTTTGTAACGCATTTTTACGATAGTGGTGAATTAACTGTATGAAAGGGTTGACCTCAGCTTCCGCTCTCTTTTTTGTATATGACCTATCTAAGGCATGCATGCGCTCATACCTATCGTTAGACAAGGCGGTTCTTAGCACCTCAACAAGTGGGCCATTACCAGAAAGAAATACCGCTCTATCCTCTTGTTGGTTAACTGCAATATCCAGGCCTACCAATGTTTTTCCTGCGCCTGGGACACCTGTTACAAAACATATTGACTTCTGGTGATTCTCTTTGCTGGTTTTAATTATATCTAGGATATAATCAGTCGTTTTTAGCCTTTCTATCTCGTCCGCCTCACAATTCTGAATATCTGCAACACCATGTGTATTGTATAAATTTATAGCAGCCTCTATAATAGTTGGAGAAGGATTGTATCTTCCATATTGCCAATTGTCTACCCAATCGTAATCCACAACATCCGAGCTGTGTGTGGAAAGGATGCTTTGAATAGTAGTGTAAATTTCTGCTGGCGTAATAACAATTGGCGAATATACCTGCTCACCTTTGTCAAACGAAGACTTATAGCAACTTGGCCTGTCTGTAACAAGAATCGGCACAATAATACCATGCTGAGATGTTTCGTGGAAGAACTTCAAGCCTAATGCGTAATCCCACGTTTGATTTATGGCGGATGCAGAGGCGTCTCCATTAAATGTTTTGAACTCAAGAACGAAAATACAGTTTCCCGATAATACAATGCAATCTACTCTTTTGCCCAATCGTGGGATTGAATACTCAAAAATGATGCGTCCATCTAGCGAGATAAGTTCTTGTCTGAGTATTTCAATTTCATAAATCCAAGCATCTCGTTGATTTCTGTCAATTTTTCGGTGGTCATCTGATTTGAAGATTTGACCAAGTACTGTATCTGCATCTGTAGAGATAAACTTGGATATCTTTTCTGAGTAGTAGTTCATACAATTTTGGTTTACGGCATAATATATCCTTTGTCTTCGGCTTTCTCGACGATCTTTAGAAGACGTTTGCATTGCGCGGCACTCGGTAATGATGCTTTGCGGATATAGTCTGCTATGCTACCGATAAATGCAACGTCTCCATACGAGATTATTTTTTCCTTTGAAAGATCGCTATATACCTTCTGCCAATAGTCGGCACCAAGACTAAAGATCTCAACAGACGCATCAATGTTGCTGTTGAATTTGCGCTCACGCTTTGCCGCAGCCTCTTCTTGCTTCATTTCACTCTTTGAAACAAGGGTAGATATAAACTCATCAGGCAATGACCAATCCAAGCTCCTACACTTGCTCCAGGTGTCTGACTTACGAGCCATACTGCGAACAAGACCACCTTGCGCCTCTTTCTCGAAAAAGTTGTGAACACTATGAGCTATGCGCATAAGTTCTCTCTCCAAGGCTGGATACATCTCCTGCTTCTGCCAAATTAGTTTCCAGTCCAGGTCCATGTTCTTCGGTAGCATGCTCATTAGCTTAGCAATGGCGTATGGAATAATTTGGGCTTTATTACCACCCGTAGGATACCAATCTGCCTTATTGATACGTCTATCCAATGAGTCAAATATAATAACCGAGCACACACATTTGGCAAAATACACCTCATTGATACTCTCTTTCGATGTCTCGTATATGTTATCTATTGTCTTTGCAAAACGAGAGAAGTTTATTGCCGAGCTCTGACAAACCTCATGAGGATTCATTGCAAAAGCATTTAGACACTTAGCGAGCTTCTCTTTCTTTATCACCTGATTCTTTGGGTGCTTTTCACAGAATTTAGTTCGTTGTGCTGGCGTGAGTTGCATTTGTTCTTGCTCCCATTTGCCGCGCGACCTCTCATAAAACCATATTGTTTGGTACGGATTTCCATTAACAGGAGGAGCCATTTTCTTTCTTGACAGCTGTTCCATTAATATATGGAACGGGTGGTTTGAGAAGAAGTCAGCTTCAGAAACGGCATTCTGACTATTAGCACACTGAGATATAGTTTTAGTGATACTATTATATCTCTCAATATCCTCTTCGGACATATCATCCTCAACATTCAATACAGTCAGCTTCATAGGTACGAATAGATTATCCATACCACCATCTTTAACCTCCTTTTTAATCTTTGCATTAGCAAGAGATGCAGTAGTTTGGCCACCATTAATGATTTGAGGATCTTTTAGATAGATAATCTTTGAGCCATCCTCCGAAAAACCAATCGAGCGAGCCACAACGGCAATACCGTTATTGTAAGTAAAGAAGTTCTCCGGATTCTTAATTATGGTATCACGAATACCTTTATTGACCTTGCCTCTTACACTAAGGAACGCGCGGACGTTTCCCTGTAATAATTTACTGCCATACTTGCGGTAAATGTCAGCAAGGAATTCTCCTGGAACAATTCCTAAATATGCGTCATAGTCTGTTCTATCGCCAATGTCGGCTTTAAGGAATTGTATTCCGTCACATCCAAAGTCTGCTGTTTCAATCTCGATAATCTCACTCGAATTGGACGCATATGTTTGATGGAAACGCTCAATGGTCCATATATTGAGTTCGACAGGGCGATCAAGGAAGTCCTCTCGACTAATATTCTTGACAGCTGTACTCAGAATAGAGTTAGAGATGATTATAAACTTGAAACGAAGTATCTCCGTGGTGAGCATACTCTTTCCAATCCTACTCTTAATCTCTTTGGCTACATTAATAGCAGAATCTGATTCGTCACAATATGCCGAAATGTCGCCATTGACACTCTCGTCAATGAAGTTGCGCATCGATGAATACAGCTCATCGATCTGCGTATTTGTCAATGTCGGGGTATTATCTATTTCGTTG
>JAZNMT010000013.1:0-6221 GCA_045579895.1 Paludibacteraceae bacterium | reverse complement strand
TAAAGGTACACCATTTCACCAATTCTTGTTTTCTGGCATCATGAGCAACCAAAGCGATATTCAATTTTTTCATAATCAATCTTTGTTATAATCCTTGTCTTTGTTCTCAATTCTTGATTTTTAGCTTCAAAACATGTTTTTCAGCAGTTTTTTCACATTTTTTGCTTGCTATCATGCCGAAACTACACATTTCGCTGCAAAGTTACTACAAAAAATGCACATACGCAAGAAAAATGAGTGAAAATTTATTTTCTAACGAAAATTTATTCGATTTCAGGCAAGCGAGACCTTTCGAAACCACTCGGTTACCACTAGGACTTTCCTGGCACCCCCATGAAAAAATCCGCACAACCGATTTGTCTTTCGATTATACGGATTTCTCATTCATTATATGCCTATTATAGCACGATCTGTTCTGTCCTTTTCAATGTCCCGTCTTTTACCACGACTCGTTTTTGCACGTCTAAGAGATATAAGGTAGGTAGTGCTTTGATGTCGTATAGGTCTTGTTTGTCTATTTCTGGTGCATATACGCTTAGCCATGCAGAGGGATATTGCGCTTTTTGCCACGCTTCCACCTCATCATCTATATACACTGCCACCACTTGCACACCTTTTTGCGCAAAATGGGCGTGTTGGCTCTCCAATTGTTGTTTCACATATTGACATTCCTCGCAGTCAGGGTCGTGGAAGAATAGTAAAATATATGGGCTTTGCAGATTGTATAAATACCCTTCCTCGCCAGCTTGGGTAGTGAAGGGGAAATCCGCAGCAGGCATGCCTACACGATTTTTCTGCACCATCGTGTAATGCTTTTGGTAGCGAGGATTGGTGGTGTAAGTAGCTAACTGATGTGTGGCAGCATATTGCAAGAATAGCAGATACTGTTCATCGTTGCGATAGGGCGAGTTAGGGTCGTATAGGTATTTCTCGGCGAGGGTGAGGAAGCGCGCAGTAGCATCATTTTGCTCTGCTTTGGTTAGCAACTCACCAATCTGCTCTGCCTGTTGGGTAGGAGTTTGATGCTCCAAACCCAACAAGAACCGCGCAAAGCGTTCCTCCGCTTCGCGGGATTCTACTGCTTGTTGGTTACTAAACGCAAATCCTTCCCACACGGAATACTGTGGCAGCAATACCTGTGCTGTGATAGGACTATTGATTAGCAATAATCCACAGATAAATAAAGTTATATGTAAAAAAAATGTCTTCAAATCGCTACAAAGGTACTGAAAATCTTTTAATTATGCAAGATTTTGAACTATTTTTTATGATTCCCGCAATGTTTTTTACGCAATTCTCTATGATTCCCGCAATTTTAGGTGGCTTAATTGCAAAAAAAACTTTAGGACTTCTCTATGCTTTCGGTAGGCAAAATGTGGTTATGGAAGTGGCCTACGAGGTTTATATAATAATGGAGTGGAAAAATATTCGGCAGGATGCACATCTGAATCTATCTTTATTTTTTCCTTTTCTATGTGTCTTAATATGCTATTTGAAACAGCAGTATCCGGATATGCCTTTCCTGCCATACTGAACCATCGCAAATAATCTTTCAACATATAGACATCGGGATATATTTGCTGGAGCAAATCATGTCGATCCGCTATTTCATTAAATATCCTCTGTGATCGTTTCCATGAATCACACATCACATGCTTATTATGATATGGATCTACATATCTGTTATGAACATAGCGACGCGAAATAGCATATCTAAGTACAACTACCAATTCTTCATCGGTAGCGTTACTCAATAAACTATCAAATCGTTGGCATTCAGCACTATACCCATCATAATACTCTTCTTGGATAGGGTCAGATGTCGAATTCAACTTTTCTTTTAGCAGGTCAATTGCAAGAATCAAAAACAATAGCACCCCTATACTCGCGATACTAATGACAACAATTAGTAATTTCTTATATTTTTGTTTCATAAGTTTCTTATTGTTTTTTGATTGAAATTATGATTGGATTTCTTGTTGCTATACAAGCGATTAAGCTCATCTGCTTCTCTTTTTCTTCCTATTAATTTTCCATAAAAAGTTGTTTTATTCCGCCACGAAACGTATTTTTAACCAATTCGTGGCAGATTATCTTGATGTTTTGCGCTACAAAGGTACAAGAAAATCCGCTATCCCGCAAATTTATTTTAACTAAAAACACTCTGACCCCGAAATTTGGAATTGATTATGTCTCTGATGGGAAATTTTAGAAGTGGGCTGCAACAGCCCACTTCCTTGGATTTCCACCGCCTACGCGGTAATAGCTAAATTGTTAAATAGTTAATTTTCTCTCCTGACACAACGCACACGGTAGTAGGCGCTCTTAGCGTCGCTGTTCTTACTACCACTGTTTAAATTCTGGTACCACGCGTAGCTACTACTGGACTCCGTACTACTCCAATAGTAACAATTGTAAGCAGTATAAGAGAAACCACCAATAGATGATTTCTTTTGATACATTGCATTGAGTTCTTCTTTATTCGGAAGATACCAGTCATCATAACCACCATATGACAATCCATTACATGCTGACATCGCTTGGCTCCATGTCATTTCACCCATATCAGGATAAACATGGTATAAGTAACCTGCAAAATCAAAAGTAGGAAGTTTTAGATATTCAGCATATTCAGGCTCTTGAATGGTCTTTATCTCACCATATGAAACTCCCGCAGAACTAATAGCATATGCTCGGATATACCATAAATGATTACCCCAATTAGCATTTGTTACTTGCTTTTCAAATTGTGATGAAGAAGTCTTAGATACTATGACTTTAACAACACTTGCATCGTCTAAGGTTGGATTTTGTATTTTCGCATAAATGAACCCGCGCTCTGTATATTCAGGATCACCTGCATTCGTGATTTTTCCTATGAAATAAGCACTCGTACTACTCTTGTATTCAACAGAAACTGTTGATACTTGTGGAGGAATTGGATTAAAATCTGCTTTTATGTCAGCACCATAGAAAGTTCCTTTCGCATTTGTAACAAATGCTCGAACATAGTAAATCTTGCCGACTTGTAATGAAGATATAGTTGTAGAATACTCGCCTGTTCCGCTCCCCGAAACAACAACTTTTGTTCCATTACCCAAAGTAGGATTGCTTGATGTACTATACACAAAGCCACGAGCTGTATATACAGGATCACCCGTATCTAATATTTTTCCTGTTACTTTGGCTGTACCTGCGCTACGAGAAATATTGCTTACTGAAACTGTAGATACAGAGGGGGTAAGTGGATTGAAATCTGCTATTACATCCGTGCCATAAAAAGTACCTTTTGCATTTGTAACAAATGCTCGAATATAGTAAACATTGCCGACTTGCAATGAAGATATAGTTGTAGAATACTCGCCTATTCCACTACCAGAAACAACAATTTCTATTCCATTATCCAAAGTAGGATTGCTAGAGGTACTATACACAAATCCACGAGCAGTATATACAGGATCACCCGCATCTAATATTTTTCCAGTCACCTTTGCAGTACCTGCACTACGAGAAATATCAGTTACAGATATTGTAGATACAGAAGGGGCTGTGGGAGTGAGATCAGCTTTTTCTTCTTTTCCATACGCAGTACCTTGCTCGTTAGTCGCATATGCACGGACATAGTAAACATTTCCAACTTTTAATCCTGATACATTGGTCGAAAAATCACCTAATCCTTTGCCAGACACTACTAATTTTGTATCACTATCTATGGAAGGACTATTTGTTGTTCCGTACGCAAATCCCCTTTCGATATAAGCAGGGTCGCCTTCTGAAACAATTGTACCTGAAAAAGTAGCAGTACCATTGCCTTTGGAAATGTTGCTCACGCTTTTGGTTGTCACTTCTGCTAATACACTTGTCGGTGTAAACGATACTTCATTCGTACTGTATGCTTCTTTACCTGCATTGATGGCGTAAGCACGAACATAGTAGGTTTTGCCTTTTGTCAATCCTGCTACTATAGCGGAATAGGTTTTGCTATCGGTCAGTGTGGAAGCTATCTTCTGAATGCAACTGCCTAATGTTGGCATAGAGGATTCTGAATATACAAAACCGCGCTCGCTATATTTAGGGCTACCATCTGTCAATATCTCGCCATTGAGAGTGGCAGTAGTTGTTTTTACATTGGTAGCAGCCAATGTGTTGAGTGTAGCGAGTACTGTGCTATTAGTAGCAGTAATAGTCAATTGTTTGCTACCATTATTTGAAGTAATATGCATAGTAGTTGTATTTTCTCCACTACTCAGTTTTACACGGTCAATGGTTACAATCAATGATTGTGTAGCACCTGCAGAGAGTACACCCTCTATCTTGCTTACAGATTTTATCCATTCGGCTGTCGTAGTGATTTGCCATTCCAACGACTCTGTACCATCATTGAACAAACTAAACGAACGAGCCACATCTGCTTCTGCGCTTCCAAAGTTCAATGTACTGATTTCTTGGCGATTATCATCTACCACCTTCAGCGCAGGTGGCAACTTCTCAATTTGCACATCGCCTTTGGCTTGTTGCCCAGGCTTGACTTCAATAGTATGGCTTACGCCATCCATATACCCTGTTTTGGTAATAAGCAAGGTGTATTTGCCAGAGTTAAGTTCTGTAAACTCGAATTGACCTTCGCTGCCCGTCACGGTTTTTAGTCCGCTTGGACTCAATTCTACACCTGCCGACTTAATCGGCTCACCTGTGGCTTTGTCCACCACGGTTCCATAAATACTGCCAGGTAAATCTTCTGGCGCACATGCTTGGTAAATGCCACATATGAGTAGCAGACCAAGGAGAAGATAGAACGATTTTTTCATTGTTTGTTTTGTTATATAAATATTCTAAACGATACTCTACGGACAAACAGGGCGAACGGAGCGACCTGCTGCTTTATAGTCATTTTTGCGATCCTTCCATGTGGAGTAAAAATACAAGTACAAGGCAGTTGTTGAATAATTGGAACCATAAGCACTTGAGGACCAATAATATCCATAGTCACCAGCACCATACAAACTACCTAAATCACGATAGCCTGCTGCTGGTAAAAAGATATAATTACCGTTGCTATTACTTGTTACCTTGTAACCATTGACACCATTTTGAGTGGTCCATTTCCATGTACAATTATTACGTAGTTCTTCAAACTCATCTATAGTAGGCATACGCCATTTACCTCCCCAATTAGCACGAGCAGCATCAGCAGACAACGGTAATGTAGTGGGGTTGTCATAGTATGAATAAGATGAACCATTATAATAACTTTTGGAACGAGTTTCTCCCCAAGCAAAATAATCGCCATAACCCTCTGGCTTTGTTGTTCCCACATTGCATGTAGCCCATTTCACCGATAAACCTAAATCAACATACTGGTGTCCGTTTTCTGTATTATTAGTTGATGAAGACTGTTCGGTTGTGAAGCTAATCGTTGAGCCATAACTGATACCTACCTCATTAATAGCGTAAGCGCGCACATAATATTTGGTTCCTGCTGATAGGTTCGAAAGATTCACAGTGAAATTGCCCAATCCACTTCCTGACGATTTTTTGCTGTTAGAGGTGGTTGGATTAGAACTGGATGTGGAATAACAAACGCCGCGCTCTGTAACGGTAGTACCTCCGTCTGATGTGACATTACCGCCAATTGTGGCAGAAGAAGTAGTAACATTAGTGGCAGAAGAGGTAGTAACCGCTGGCTTGCTATAAGAAGGTTCTTCTTCGGTTGTGAAGCTAATTGTTGAGCCATAACTGGTACCAACCTCGTTAATTGCGTATGCGCGAACATAATATTTGGTTCCCGCTGATAGGTTCGAAAGATTCACCGTAAAATTGCCCAATCCACTTCCTGATGATTTTTTGCTGTTAGAGGTGGTTGGGTTAGAACTGGATGTGGAATAACCGACGCCACGCTCTGTAACGGTAGCACCTCCATCTGATGTGACATTACCACCAATCGTAGCAGAAGATGTGGTGACATAGGTCGCCGAAGAGGTAGTAACCGTTGGCTTACTATATGTAGGTTCTTCAGTTGTAAAACTAATCGTTGGTCCGTAACTGGTACCTATCTCATTAATAGCGTAAGCGCGCACATAATATTTGGTTCCCGCTGATAGGTTCGATAGATTCACAGTGAAATTGCCCAATCCACTTCCTGACGATTTTTTGCTGTTAGAGATGGTTGGATTAGAACTAGATGTAGAATAACAAACGCCACGCTCTGTAACGGTAGCACC
>JAZNMT010000012.1:0-82948 GCA_045579895.1 Paludibacteraceae bacterium | reverse complement strand
CCACCCACGTATCGCTATGTATCAGTCGCATAACTTCAGCGAGTTGTATGCCGACCAACGCCAACTCCTCATGGATATCCACAACGACTATTTCTACCACCGCCACACGGCTTTCTGGCGCGATTCAGCTATGAAGAAACTCCCTACGCTCATCGCTGCTACCGACATGCTCTGCTGCGGCGAGGACCTTGGTATGGTGCCTACTTGCGTGCCTGAGGTCATGAGTCAATTGGAGATCCTCTCACTTGAGATTCAACGTATGCCTAAGGATCCAACTCGTGCTTTTGCACACCCTGCTGATGCACCATATTTGAGCGTTTGTACCATTGGTACCCACGACATGAACCCTATGCGTGCATGGTGGGAGGAAGACCGCCAGGTTACTCAGAAGTTCTATAATGAGCAAATGGGTTGGTGGGGTGAAGCGCCACAAGAGATGTCCCCAGAGATTGCCGAGTTTATCGTTAATCAGCACATGTATAGCCCTGCAATGTGGGTAATTCTGCCATTGCAAGACTGGTTGGCTATTGATGGTAATTTGCGTTTGCCTGACCAACACGCTGAGCGTATCAACTTGCCAAGTAACCCAGAACACTTCTGGAACTACCGCATGCACCACACATTGGAAAACTTGTTGAAGCAAGACGCTTTCAACGCCCACGTGAAATCCCTCACCCAAGTGCGTTAATCCTTGCATATAACCAATAGCCGCTTTGCGGAGTCCAATAGGCGGAACGCCGTCCAATAGCCTCTCCGAGGCGTCCAATATCCAAAAGTGCTCGCATCCCGCGAGCACTTTTTTTCTTTGTTAATTATTCCTAGAATCTCATCTCGACTTGTAGTCAAGATTGCAGATGGTTGGATTAAGTGTTCTGTATGCTCTATGTTTATTCTAGGTATAACAATTTTTATACATATGTAACTAAAATCGCTCACGAGGAGCGATATTAGTGCACCTAATTCTTTTTGGCGTTGTAGGATTCGATGGTTTTGGACTGGATGATAATTGCTGTATCACCTTTGGTCACGGATCGGCTTTCAGTGGTAATGGTACGGGTCACATTACACGAGGTGAGTCCAAGAGCCATCGCAATGGCTGTGGCGATAGACACTGCCAGGTACTTGATTGCCTTAATGAGGCGTTGTTTTTGAATGTCTGTTAGCTGTTTCATTTAGATTGAAGATTTAATGTTTAATGTTGAAGGATGACATCTCACCTCATCCCTCATACGCTGCCCATTCCATGTTCCAGATGAAGCGGTAGAAGGTTTTGTACTTTGACTGTGCTGCGAAGGCCTGTTGGTCTTGTGGCAGACGAGTGGGGTCTTGCATACGTTCGCGGGTTGCTGCGCTGACGGCGGTGAACTTAGCGTGGATCGTTTTCTCCTTCTCGGTGAAAGGAGTGGTACGTACACCGTAGCAAGTGGTGTAGTTCAGTTTACTTGCGGAGCGGTGTGCGAAGCCGATTTTGTGGCGTTTAGCCACTTTGCCGTGGATCTTCTCCACAGGAAATGCATATTCTACTTTTGCCATAGTTTGTTACGCTTTGAGTTTTGCATACTCTTGTGCGAAGACGTATCCATAAAGAGAATAATACTTTTTTTGGGCTTTGAATTCAGCTTCATAGGTCGCACGTTGTTCTAGATCTTGCAGTGCTATTTTGGCATTTTCATGTGCTGTTTTGAACTGATTTTGTACTTGCAATTGTGCTTCTGAGGGTTCCTTAGTAGATGGATAACACATTTTACCAGAGAAAACTTTACCATTTTTTCTGAAAAAATACATGTCGGAGTGACCACATATTTTGCCACTCATAGACTCTACGAGTCCCATTGGTTTGATTTGAGCCATATAGTTTTTAAGTTTAATGTGCAAGCGCATGTGCTTACGCGTGGTTACTAAATAAGGTTAATTGGTGTAAGGTGTAAAGGCTGGGTTTAATTGATTGTTTGTAGGGTGCATGTCCAGCAGTGGTTGAAGGTGAGGGATTGGGCGAGGGTTTGGTGGATGATGTCGCAAGCCTCGTCAGGTAAGAAGAGTTGAGGGTCGAGAGGGATGACTTTGACCGTGAGGGTGGTGCCCTCGGTGGTGAGGTCAGGATTGAGGGTTTCCAAATGAAAGAGGACTGCCTCTTTGGCTTTCTGTAGTTCCTCTGTGCTTTGGCAGGGAATGGAGATGAGAACGAAATGTTTTGGTTTCATGATAAAACAATGTTTAGATATTTAACAACAACTTAAACAACATTGCGCGGCAATCAACTTCCTGCCGCGCTCTGCGGTGGTGTCCTTTCTGTGGACGCGTTTCTATAATAATGCTGCAAAAAGTAGCTGCAATTGTTAATAAAGTTGCAGCTGATTTGTGTTTTACAAGCTCTCAAGTACGATGTTTACTGAGAAATATTTTTTTTTCATAATTGCAGCTACTTCTGCAGCTAGTTTATCTAAGTGGTATGTTTGGATTCAATATTTCTGCCATCTGTTTTACTGCCATTTTTGATTTTAGTGGTATATGCAAAGCATTCAGGTTTCGCAATTGACAATTATGTTTATCCACAAAATGGTTATAGACACATGTCCATTTGCCGACTCGTTTGGGAGTGGATATGTAGTTTCGCTCCGTCATGACACGTATTAGGTATGCAAGTTGAAGATTTGAGCCTATCCATTTGATTCGGGCATTAGACTCTATGCCTGTGAAGAGGGAGAAGAAATCATCGGGGTTGGTGTCATGTGCTATCCATTTGGCACGGAGGAGATACTGATAGAGGGTTGTGATGCGGTTGGGAGAAGTAGCAAGCCAACGATAGGTGAAGGTGGCATTGGTTACACGCGGTGTGGTGCGCTTCGTTTTTGTTGTTCGAGGTGATCTAGGGGAGTCGGTTGGCGAATAATGCTTGCGGAAATGGATAGCAAGTGCATCATTACTAGTAGAAAGATAAGAGGCAAGGAGTTTGCCGAGTTGGGCGTTTGTTGGTGTTGCCATAACAAAACAGGTATTAATTGGTTAAACTTGAATTAATTACAGTGGGCATGTTTTATGAGCCACACAATACGCCAATAATACTGTTTTAGGTTTACTTTTGAAAGTTATGGTTGGTTTACGGATAGATTTTACATGTTTTATGGGGACAAAAAAACAGCACCGTATTGGGGTGCTGCTGGGGGATAAGGTACAAATACTGAAGAAAGGACGATAGTTATGTTCGCGAGGATAGCCGCGAGGGTGGAACAAGCATGTTACTTTGACTATACAGGTAATTTTTGCAATAGTTCGGTTGTGGGCATCTCCATGCGGTTGAAGGCGAACCATTTCTTGCCGAGATCTTTGATGCTGGCGCCGAGATGATAGACTGTCTCGTCGATACAGAGGAAGCGGTCGTGTGAGCGGTCAAAGGTGATGACTTCTATCGGAGGATATTGTGCGTTGTGCTTTTGGATATCCAATTGCAGTTGTACGGATGGTTTCTTAGTATAGATTGTAGCAGTCACATTGTCGGCTCGTTTGGCAAGCATGGTGAGCACACTATCGTCGATATAGTTGTCAATGAGGATGATGCGTGTGGTGGCTTCGCGTATGCGGTCGTTGATGAAGGTGTAGGCATCGAAGATTTGACCATCGTAGAAGATGCCTTGGTGGGGAGGTAGGCTTGTACGAACGAAGAAGTCGATTTTTTCTTGATGCTCTGAAAGAGTATGCTCAATTAATGCAAATCGCTGGTTAACATTTTCTTCGATAGTTATTAATCGTTGGTTAATTACATAACCGCGTAGCAAATATTCTTTTAACACATTGGTTGCCCAGCGACGAAAGAAAGTAGCATTGCGACTATTTACTCTATAACCTACAGCCAAGATGACATCAAGATTGTAGTACTTCGTTGAGTAGCGTTGTTTGCCATCGTTACCCATGTGTTCCAAAATGGAACATGTGCTTGTGCGATCTAATTCTCCACTATTAAAGATATTGTTGAGATGTTTGGTAATCGCAGGGCGTTGTGTACCAAATAGGGTGGCTATTTGTTCTTGAGTTAGCCATACGGACTCTTCTTTTAGTTGAACATTAAGTTTAAGCGTTCCATCTTCTGACTGATAAACTACTACACTCTCATTGGAGGCACCATACATAGTTACTGCGTTTGTCATAATTTTGCATTTTTTTGAAATCTGCTGCAAAGGTACTACATCAAACTGTTAAAACTTGTCAGTATGTATATAAAAAATGCAGAAAAGTGATTCTTTTCTGCATTTTTATATGATTTATGGGGGATGGATTCGGTTTTTACGATGATTTTATTGGGGCTTGCTCCTTTTTTTTGTTAAGCTTGCTGCTTTTTAGTGAGAAAAAAGGAGCAAGCTATATGTAAGTATATTAGGTATGTGTGAGTATGTGTAGGTGTGTGAGGATATGTGTGGGTAATTATGAATATGGATGGGGATTATTCTTCTTTCAAATAATATTTTCTCCACCATTGTTTGAATGTATCGGGTGTTTCGTATCCGCTGCCCCAATGCATGTATCGGCTCCAGATAAGTGCTTTGAGCGCGATGGGTGCGCCATCATGTGGATTAAAATGTCCGAGTCCAAATTCTTTGTAATCTCTTATTAGGCACTTTAGGTCGTGTATTCCATCCGCTGTATAATGTTTCTCCACCCAGTATCTCTCATAGCTAGCCAACAAGGCATCTTCTCCCAGGGCTTTCTCATCCATAGGTTCTCCTTTGTAATACCTACATTTGGCAATATATTCTTCTCGTGATTTGGGTTGGTACATGGTGGATAAATGTGTGTTGATGGGATGATTATTTTTCAGCATATCAACTGGTAACAAATTTTTACCAGTTCATTCTTTTTTCTCGCTGCAAAGGTACTACATCAAACTGCTAAATCTTGTCAGTATGGAGAGAAAAGTGCAAATTAATTGGTTTTTATGGGGAGGTAGGGGGGAATTATTATTACTTTATGCTCTGTTATCGTGATAAACTTCTTCAAACATTTCGTCCTGTACTTTTCTGAGTTTTTTATTGCGTGGTTCGTCTTGGCAAGCAATATTGCGTGGGCCGTGATAAGAAAGTCGCCTTTTCCAGATTCTGCATATGGTGTAAACCAGCGCAATGCAAAAAATGGTGCTTACAGCTGCTAGTAATATTTTGAACATGATATTCATTTTACCATATGTTATTGTGTGTCGAAAGGAGGATTATCTTATACGATATTTTTCGAGTAGATTCAAGATGTAGTCATACAATGTTTTGCTTGAGTCCGATTTAAGCAACAATTCGAGTAATTCGAACTCCACCTCCACACCACTAAAGGTATTTTGTATATTAACAAAAGTCATCATCGCATGTTTTCCTTCCGTAGGCAATTTTACATCATCCTCATATATGTTTGACCAGAAAGGTTCGTTATCTAATAAGATAAATGGTGATGAGAACAATGTAGTCTTCCTTTTTGCATCAAAGTACTGTCCAAATAATTGGAGATAAAAACCCTCCCAAGACGCTAAAATAGGTATTCGATTTGTTAGTTCTCCATAAGATGCATGAAGCCATCTAACATAATCAATGAATGACAAAAGCATGCACAACTTACCTATTATAATCTTCGAATTCTCTCCACTAATAGAAATATCACGAAAACATCCCTTGTAATAGTCAACATCTTTCACTCCTTGATATCGAGTTGCCTGTTCGGTATGCTCTATAATTCTCTCAAGAGGTTCAGTTGTTATATAAAAGGTATCGTTCCTATTAGCAGCAATAATCATAATTTCCCCTAAAGGTGTATTAGAAGTGACGAACTTGTATTCATCATTCACCAGTTCATATGAACTTTTAAAAACTTCGCGAAAATAATGTGCGATAGGTTCATCCTTCGCATAGCAAATTTGCAATAATGTTTGTTCTTCTGTTTCTTTTGTAATGTTTAGTGTTGCCTTAAAATGTTTTTTATCAACAATAAGATTTATTGCAGAAGACCCTAAATATGAGAAATCTGGATTATCAAGATATTCAGCCCATATTTTATGCACAGAGCAGGGTATCGTTATTCCTTCTGTTAAGAGGGGAATATTGATTTGTTGCTTCAATAACAATGTTTTCCCAGGAAGAATATTTACAACTCCTTCATCGGAGTTCGAAATTTTGGATTTTGAGTCAACAATTTTTCCTATAGTAATATTTTCCTTGACACATTCCTGAATACAAATATTTTCTAAGATAGCGACATTACCATAACGTCTTTGTTTGGTTGTGGGGGATGGGATTGAAGTCATGTATGATAATAGACATACATCACCTTCTGTTAAGTCTGCCGTTATTTTGGCATATAGTGCGTCCCTTAAAAGAGTTCTAGCCAACAAAGAATGCTTAATATCTTCTGTTAAATCTGGATAAATATAGCCTAAACAACTCAAATACCAAGAATCGTAGTATTCGAATACAAGTCCTAATTGCGCAGCTGTTTTGATTTGATTTTCTCCAAATTTCTGGAATGAAACTTTATTGTCTGTATTAACATAATTTGGAAAAAGTTTACCTATTTCCACGTATCCAAGTCCCTTGTTCCCGTCATTTAGTAGCGCATTGCACATTTCTATTTCACATGCTTCGAAGCTGCTACATTGCGTAATATTTTTAGATTCTATTTTTAGGGAAGTTCGGTTCTCTTTAATATAATTAATAAACTCCGAATAAGGAACAGACAGAATCGTATTTACATAATGATCTAGCGCACCCTTTGGAACAACATAGTCTTTATCGTCCAATATATATTCATTATACATTTCCTCAAGATTTCTTGAGAAAAACAATTCTATCACTTCCTTGTTTACCATTACTTGTCTTTTGTATAACCACTCAATGTATTTAATAACTGTTTCATCTGTATAACAAAATCAGAATCACTTTTGAGTTGTTGACGAATTTGTGAATCATAATTATTAAGCAATCTACGGAATCTATCAAATCCATTAGAAATAACTTGTCCCACATTGGCTTCGCTAACTATCTCTACAGCATCGTCCAATGACATTTCGTCATCCAAATAGGTAATGAGGGTCTGGAATGCCTCGCCTGTATCAACCTTAGCAATAGTAGCTACTTTTCTCAATTCTCGAGCATCATCAAACTCTTCATTTTTAATTTTCTCACATAATTGAGGAATAATATCAATACTTGGGTTCGACGCAGCCATTTTAAGAATAGGTTTACTCTTATATAGCTCATAATAGTAACTCCAATGAGTAGGATGCATATCTTCATTATTCTGCATTGCATTGAAAACTTTCACATACAACTCGGCTTCACTCACCTTAATTCCAAAGTCTTGTGCAAGTGCTTTTATTGGACGACGCGACTTTTGAGTCATACGATATAGATAACCAGCTTTTTCAAATGGACTCCACTCTGTTTGACCAACAAGATGAATAGATCCCAGTAATGTTTGCACCAACTCCTCAGATATATCTTTAGGCAAAACTTTACATTTGATTTTTGACCATCTATGTGGATCTGTTTTTGCTAAAATTCTATAAGCAGCAAGTCGGCTATTACCCTCAAGAACCTCATTACCACGCACAATAATAGGATTGTTCAACCCTCCATTCGCCTCGATATTTACACGTAGTCTCTTAACATGGTCAAGACTGGTCATTTTCTTTTCAATTTCTGCTTGAGAAGGGAAGTCATTGCCAGTGCTTCTTAATTGCGTAAACACACGAGGATTTTCTGCGTAGAACAATAAATCTCTTTGTTCTAATTCTGTTTCCCAAATTTCGACTTCGTGTTTACCGATAGTCATTGTAGTCTTTCTGCTTTCCATATTAATTAGTTTTTAAAATTTCCTGAACAATTTGAGCAAAAGAATAATCCGCATTTTTCTGATATTCTTCTTTGCTAATATCACCTTGAGCCAGAAAAGCTGCTTGTTGTTTTGCTTTGAGCAAGTAATCAACCCATATATCAATACTATCTTCAATCAAAAGGTTGTAAATATTGCAATCTTTTTTTTGCGAGATACGATGTATTCTATCTTGAGCTTGTAAGTAATCGTCGAGATTAAATCCTCTATCATAGAAAATAGCGTTATTGGCAACAGTTAATGTTAAGCCCTCTTTTGCCGACTGTGGAGTAGCAAAAAGCAAACATGCATTACCTTCTTTGAATGCTTTAACAGAGCGAATACGGTCTTCTGTACTCATCTTTCCCGTAATTTTTACAGCATTTAAATGTTTGTATTTTTTGCAGAACTCATCAATATTTCCCGTAAAACTACTCCAAACAATAGCTTTTTCATTGCGTTCGATGATTTGCGTTATAAGTCTATCAAGAAGCATCTCCTTTGCAGATGGACCTTCATATGCTTCGTCTAACAATTTAGGATTGGAAGTAACTTGTACTAATCGCAAAAGTCTTTTAATGGTATCTGAAGACTCATCCAAAATTGTCTCATCACCTTGTTTGAGCAGAATGGTCATTTCGTTTTGTATCTGTTTATACATCATTTGTTGTTGATTTTCAAAAGCGATATAAACGTCATGATAAATTTTTGATGGTAAAGTTATTATACCACTATTCTTTGTTTCTCGAACGGTAAACGAGCGAATTTTATCAAAGATTTTAGATACATTGTCTTCAAAAAGTTCCTTTCTTTCTGTATTATGAACTAAATCATT
Organism: Paludibacteraceae bacterium; assembly: GCA_045579895.1. Taxonomy (GTDB): domain Bacteria; phylum Bacteroidota; class Bacteroidia; order Bacteroidales; family Paludibacteraceae; genus Colicola. The sequence continues at coordinate 74,274 of JAZNMT010000012.1, read as the reverse complement.
TGACAAATCGCATGTATGCTTAAAAGAGGCAAAGTCAGTACCAAGGCTTTCACCTAAATCAAGAAAATATATTTGAGACCATATATCATAAGGACGATTTGCTACAGGAGTTCCTGACATTATAACTTTTCTGTAGAACAGAGGTGCAAGATATAAGAAGTCTTGGGTAAGTTTTGAATCAGGGTTTTTGATTTTTGCAGATTCATCAATAATAATAGCAACATTTCTTGTTTTCAAAAATCTCTCAATCCTCTCTTTTTCTCCAGAAATAGTTTCGAAATTTGTAATAATGGTGCGAACTGGACTATTAAGAATATAATAATTATTACCCTTGCTATTATTCATTACTTTAGGACGAAGATTCGTATGTGTTGCAAACTCATCCACCCAATTGGGGACAAGTGTCTTTTTAGTTACAACCATAACAGTATCCACATCACAAGAAGACAGCCAATATAGAAGTAAATCAATGGCTATTTTAGTCTTTCCTAATCCCTGTTCATGGAAAATAGCAGCATATGGTTTATCCTTAATTTCAAGGAAAGCCTCGTGCTGATACTTAAACGCATTAAGTTTAGCTGATAAATTATAAACAGTATTGTATCTTATATTGCTCATATAACAGCCACTTTATATATGTTGTCTAAAATATGAAAACTTATATCCGAAATATTCTCACGCATCTTTTTACGAACAATCATATTTTTAATGTGCGAAAATGATAATGCATTTGAGCAAATCACAATATGACGAGTTCCTTTGTGACATCTGACCTCATCTATGTAACTATTAATCTGACGTTCCGTATGGTCATTTTCAACATCTCGAATAGTTTTGGCTTCACCAATGATTATTGTATGTGAATCGTTATATAATACATCTGGAATATATCCATCGAGCGTTGCTATAGGACGTTCTGGAAAATCTGGAAGATCGGCTAGTAAGCAACTAGGAATAAAAGCAGAGGGTATGTCCTTCGCATACTCAACAATCCTTTTTACATAGGTTATATGATTAAGGGATTCTGCCATTAGTCCTCCATTTCCATCATTGTTTCAATAATGAAATCTAACTTTGATTTAAGCAACTCCAAAATTTCTCTTTTCTCAATATGTGATTCTTTTGTAGCCAATAGTTTTATTTCAGTGGCGGCTAAATTATCTAACTTTATACGAAGTTCTTGAGCTAGTTTTTCATATGGATATTCACTTAGATCAGTAGTCATCAATTCAGCAGCATGCAAAACTTTCTCGGCTTCTGTCAAATTTTGTTTAACAAAAACTTTATGAGCTTCTTCGTTTTTTAACACATCAGGAATACGACGAACAGCCATTGCTTTATCAACATTGCCATCTGCGACCCACTTAGCAAACTGATTATCTTCATAGCCCTTGCGACGTATCGCTCCTTGAATACGGGAATTTTGATATTCTAAGAACTTTGAAAATTCTTGTGGGTCAAATTCCATATTTGGGATAGAATTGATGTATGTGCGATAATAATCTTCCATATATTCATATGCTTGAATATATTTGTTTATTTCAGAAGCACGTCCACCGCACATAGAGATAATTTGGTTCATTGGTAATCCTGAATGGCTCAATTTATGTAAATATTTAGCCTTAGAATATGGATTCCAATCACGAGGTCCCACTAAGTGTGATTGCAGCCGAATTTCGTGTTTTTGCAATTCATCTAATTGTTCATATACTAATGCTGGTATCTGTTCCCAATTGCCAGGGACATTCTTGGCTAAAAACTCCTTGTAGATTTGAACGCGAGTATTTCCTTCTATAACGACATAACGTCCTTGTTCATCGTGATTAACATGAATCGGATTTATGATACATCCACTAGTCTTTATTGAGTCCAATAGAGAATGATATGAAGTATGTGAACTATTATCTGAGTCATCAGATAGCGCATTTGCTATTATTGCGCTATTTACCTCTACGTAATTTTCAAGAATTTGCATGATACGAGGATTCTCTTCATCCAAACAAATGTCGCTAATATTAAGCGTAGTTAGTTGCCATTTTGCCATAGTATATAGATTTATAATTATTCATTGTTTTCCCATAAAGTAGAATCTACCAAATTGGACATCTTATAGTCAAACATTTCAAGTAACTCCTCCCTATGTTGTGGATACATTTCTAAGAGATTCAATAATGTTCGTATAGGACGTGATATTTTTCGAACCTTGCCTCGAACATCCACTTTTTCGTAATAGCCTGCTTGTAAGTCACGCTCAAAGTCAATGAATGATTTTAATTTTTGAGGAACTTCAAATCCAGCCTGTTCTTCCCAAAATGTTTGATTGCGATAAGTATATTCCCAAAAAGACATTTTCTTGTAGAACGCCTGTTGATTACACCATCGAGCAACTTGCACATAGATATTCTCTAATGGAGATTTGTGGTAGTCCTCATGGCGCATTACATATCCTACACAACCATATTGCATGAGGATTTTAATTCGTTGGAACAACTCCCAAATATCACGATAGAACTTGTCAAAATTGTCTTGCGTCTGCATGAATCCACAGAATAGATAGAACTTAGTTCCCTTCTTTGGATTATGGCGCTTCCAAATCTTTAATGCACGCTCAATAACTTCGCGGTCTTTCCAATTGTCAAAAGCAAATATAAAATCTCCATGGTAACGAGATCGACTAAGCATTTGTGCCATCTCTTCTCCATGTTCATCTTCTGCAAGCAACCGTTCGTCTAAACCTTGACGAAATTGGAATGATATTTTATTGTCAATCAAATACTGAAGGTGCGCTCTCCATATACGGTATGGAGCTCCTAAAAAATTATCATCCCAGAAATATACATAAGGGCGTTTCTTGTCGTGGAACCATTCGAGTTTTGAATACGACACAACACCATCCTCCAATTTATTTACGCAAAATGGGCAATGACGGAAACATTTTCTCGTAAGAAATCCAATGGAATATTTTTCGTAATCTTTGTATTTATCACGTTTAAATCCCGCTTCAACTTGTCTGTCAATATATTCTTTGTACAGGTCATAGTATGGCATTTGAACTGCCATATTGATTCCCTGTTTGCCAGTATGCTTGCAAGTAAGGGTATTCAAAAATGCGTCGTGACTTAGTCTGTCCATATCTTCTTCTCGCAATTGACGAAACTTAGAAACAGACTTTTCGTTTGCATAATATCCAGTTCCACCTAAACGAAACTTTTTCTTTTCAGAAGCAGAAGCATTGAGATAGAAAGTAGGTTCTTCTGTGAAAGTAAAGACGCGGGACATGTAGATATATGTATATTGGCTTATATCTGTCTTAGTATCTGTAATGAGTTCAAAGGAAATGTTATTATCAAATAAATAACCTGCTATCTTAAGTAAAGCTAAGTTAGGATGGCGAGTGCCATTGCATAACAAATCAGCATCAACAAGACCGATTTTTTTAGATGCTTTTTTTCTATAGCAACTAAACAAATTATAGCCAGTAAGATAAATTGGTTCATGCTTTGCTTTACATTCACTATCAAGCAGAACTTTAAGGTCAATATCCTCGAATTTAACTTCCTCCCCTAAAGTAAACACCAAATACTCACTACGAGGATTAGGGTAATCAAGTTGTAGCATTGCTTCTATTGAAAGCACTTCTGATTTCTCAACCTTGTATATTTTGTATTTATTTTCCTTGCTATTTTTGTAAAGAATAACATAATCTACAGCATAAGACAATGGATTCTTATCATTTACACCGCCTTTGCGTTTGGCATCTTCAAGTCTTACATTGTACAAATGTGTTTTGCTAAACCACTTTCGGTTTTTTGGACGAATATACCCAACCAAGAATCGTCTCTCAGTATAATCGCGAAAGAGGCGCTTCATGTTTTTATCTTCAACATTTGCTTCAGCAAAGTTAAGAGTGCGTAATATATCTTGTTTTTTAGTCAATCTAATTTATATTTTTTTTGCCCGCAAGAATATGGATTTTTTTGCAATCTTGTTTGGTTATTTCGATTGTAGTTTATTAATCTCTTTATCGAAGTCAGAAACTCATTCGCCCTGCTGAAGCATATATATGGCTTTTTGTTGCTCAATCTCTTTTGCTAACTCCTCCTTCGTAGGAAGATACAGCACATATTTGGCTTGGAAGAGTTGAGGATTCTCATGCAAAACCGAATAACGAGCCATATCCTCACTTGTGTCTGCACATAGAACAAGACCAATAGTAGGATTATCGCCTTCTGTACGCTTCAGTTGGTCATACATGCGTACATACATGTCCATTTGTCCTACATCCTGATGCGTGATTTGAGAAGTCTTCAAGTCTATTAGCAAGAAGCATTTGAGGATATAATTATAGAACACCAAGTCAATATAGAAATCCCCCATGTCCGTGCGAACATGCTGCTGGCGAGCCACGAAAGCATATCCCTTGCCAAGCTCCATTACAAACTTCTGGATATGTGCGATAATAGCACTCTCTAACTTCGACTCGTACAAATCGCTATTAGGAGCCAACCCTAAAAACTCTGCCACGACAGGATTCTTTATAAACTCTAGCTTATCCGCTTGCATAGGAGCCGTGAGTTGCTTCATTTCCTCGCGCACGCCCTCCTTATGTTGCGATAGGAGCATGCGATGGTAATACTGCGAAGATATATTGCGTTGCATCGTGCGAACACTCCACCCCTCACGATATGCCTCGTCTGCATACCATGCTCGTGCCTCATCGTTAGAGATAGACAATAGCAAAGTATAGTGCGACCAAGTGAGTAATTTGGATTGTCCCGACAGTGTTGGGAAAATGTTTGGAAATAATTTGAAGAACTGAACATTGCGATATAAGTTATTCTTACCAAATCCCTTACCATATATGTCAGTCAGTTCTTTGGAGAGTTGAAGAATAACTTGACTACCATATTCAGCACGATCTTCGCCCTGAAGAATTTCCTCACTTATACGCTTACCCAAATACCAATTGCGTTGCAGCATGGCCACATTTACCGAGCGGAACGCTATTTCCTTCGTTTTATCAATGATCTGCCTTGCATCTGTGAGCAGATTAGCGGAATTATTAAATGATAGCACTAAGTCCATATTTCTTTTTATGAGTTTTACTGCATAAATTTTAGTCAGATTTCGTCCACGCTGTAGACGAGATTCCATATACACGATAGAACTTACGGCATTTATCTAATGACTTTTATTCGCTCCTCTAGAGTATGAAGATTTTGTATTCTATCCATAATTCTATATTTAGCCCGCAAAGATACAACAATTTTTGCATAAATGCAAATAAAATTGGTTATTTATCTTGTAGTTTTTTTTATCTCTTTATCGAAGTCAGAAAGTCATTCGCCCTGCTGAAGCATATATATGGCTTTTTGTTGCTCAATCTCTTTGATAGTAATTTAGATTATCCGATCAGCGATTGGAAAATGTTTGGAAATAATTTGAAGAACTGAACATTAGAGTGTAGGGTGTAGAGTGTGGCGGCGGAGCCGCAGTTGTTTAATGTTTAAAGTGTAGGGTGTCTAATGTTTAAGGTTTAAAGTGCACTAACCAACCATTCTGCTGCACTCACAATATGAACCTTCTTGCCTTCGTGCTCAATTATGCCAGTTTCTCCATACATTACAATTAGTGTTAAGTTGTCGCAATGTGTCTTGTTTGACGCTTTTATCAGTCCGCCCACTTCTCGATTGAAGAGTTTGGTAGAAGGGTTACTAAAGTCGTACGTCACTTGTATCAATTCCTGTACCTTGGAAGCTTGTGTACGCACAAAGTCAACAGCAAAGCGATTACTTTCTCGTAGAAAATATAGTTGTTCATCCGCATATTTCTGACGGCGCAGCAACTCAATTGCAATGATATTCTCAAGACGCCAGCCTAGATTATCGGTCTGCAAAGAATTGTCTCTATTGCTTAGAAAAGCATTATCAATAATGTAGGATTTAAGATTGCTTTGTCGCTCTACGCTCTTAAAAGAATACTTATGCAGAATACGTGCAAGGTAGGCAGTATTGAGGTATGACACATAATTCTTGACCGTTTGTACCGAACGAATAGCATATGTTTCGCGGATATTCTCAAAGTTGATTTCTTGGCAAAAATTGTCGATTACAGTATCTGCCACTTGTCGTAATGATGCAGGATAACGTACTTTATAGCGTTTGCATATATCCTTCTTAATAAGCGTATCAAGCAACGCTTTTGTATATGCAGTTTTATCAATTGCACCATCCATAGTTTCTGGGAAACCACCCTCCATGAGATACTTATTGAGTGCATGACCACGCAAACCAACAGCCTTAGTGTGTTGCCCTACTATATCAATATTGTTGATACGACAATATTCTTCAAACGAGAAAGGAAATAGGCGTATCTCGTTGTATCTTCCAGTAAGGTGCGTAATCAGTTCATCGCTCAAGAGGTTGGCATTACTTCCAGTTAAAATCAGGTGTATTCCCTGGCGCAAAAGGCGATTGACAAACAATGGCCAACGAGGCGCATTCTGAACTTCGTCAATAAATAAATGAGTGTAGTCGCCATAAATGTGATACAACATCTCTACTATATCATTCAATTCGGCTACTTGTATATTAGCTAAGTTTTCATCGTCAAAATTAACATAAGCAAATCGAACACCGCTCTCCATTAATACTTTTTGACAGAGCATGGATTTACCACTACGACGCACACCTATTACGACTTGCGCTAATTTGCTATCTAAGTCTATTTTCTTTTCCTCTTGTCGATTTAGCAAAGCATTGCAATCGGTATTAAGGATTTCCTGTCGCTGATCCTCTAGAATAGTCTTTAAATTTCTCATAATAGAATGGTGTTAAAAATCGCGACAAAGTTACAAAAAATAAATGAAACATACAAATAAAATGTCTTATTTTGCAAATTTTCGCACATTAAACCGTCTTATTTTGCAATTTTCTTTCGCCAAAACCGTCTTATTTTGCAATTTTTGTGATTATCGTCAAGTTTCCTAAGGTCCGCAGCACGCAATTTGAACTGGTGACAAATTGTCACCGGTTGACGCTAAAACTTGTCAGGGGCTTAAAAAAAGTTTATTTTATTTGTGTTTTTTTGATTTTTCTTATTTCTTCCTCTTTTGCCCGCAAAGTTACAACAATTTTTGCATAAATGCAAATAATACCGCTATTTTCTAAAAAATGGCTGTGCCCTGGAGGTCGGCTTCGCCGAGGTTGTGTGCGCGGAGCGCAGGTAGTGTCACGTAGTGAGGGTGTGCGCCTTCGGCGGGTGGAGAGGGGGAGGAGACGGAAATTCCGGGTATGCTGGAGTGACCGGTAGAGAACGGGGAGAAACTCGCGGAGTTAGCCGCGAAATGCGCCCCATGACGCCAAACGTTATCGGGACCCCGCGAGCACAAGACTGGTGGCGGGGAGTAGTAGCACTAGCCATACTAGCCGCTCTAGGAATACCCGAATACCATTCGGGAGAATAAACATAGAAACACGAGGATACTCGGCGGGAAATCGCCGAGCACTAGACAGATGGTTGGGGGACAAGATGAGAGGATAGTGACGAAGTTATTTGTCAGGCCACTGGCCAAAGCATAACAAAGGACGGGAACGCAAGAATACCTGAATGGTATTCAGGAGTCATTAAGAAAGAAGGCGCGGAGTGCGAGTGAGTGGAAGGGAACGGAAAGCACTCGTGGACGGGCCCCGATTAATAACGCCTATTGTTTCGAGTTTAGAGAAGGATGTTGGAGTTCTCGTTTGCGGACGAAATAGCCAATGGTGAACATAGGGATGATATCGGTGAAAGGCAATGACTCCTCCGCGAAACTGATGGCTGCACCTACAGCACCCGTCTTACCACCAAAGAGATAGTAGAACAGGAATGCTGATAATGGTCCCCATACCGCATCTATCCACTCACCCCATGCAGGGATGAAATAAGACACCATGCCTATGGCATCTAATAATAGGCAAACCCACAAAGATGGCAATCGCATTTTTCGTCTAAAATTTAACAGTTAGTGGATAGTTGCTGGTGCATTGCGTGTGCAGCTTTTCTTCCATCTGACATAGCCAAAATAACCGTAGCTCCTCCACGAACGATGTCGCCTCCTGCAAATAAAATAGGCAACGACGACTGCATTTGCTGATTTACTACAATCGTTCCTTTTTTAGAAATCTCCAGTTCTTTGACCGTGGATGGTATCAATGGATTAGGGCTAACACCGACACTAACAATCACCAATTCAACCGGAAGAGTGGTTGTTTGTCCCTCTATAGCAACAGGACTTCTTCTGCCCGACTCGTCTGGTTCGCCCAGCTGCATGACTTGCAGAACTGCCTCTGCAACTCTGCCTTGCTCATCTGCATGATACTCTAGCGGATTATGCAGCGTCATAAATTCGATGCCCTCCTCTTGGGCATGTCGTATCTCTTCGATACGTGCAGGCATCTCTTCCTTGCCTCGTCGATATACAATAATGGCCCGCTCTGCGCCTAATCGTTTGGCTGTTCGCACGGCGTCCATAGCTGTATTTCCACCTCCGACGACCATGACATTTTTGGCCTGCAATAATGGTGTGTCGTTGGTGTCCACTGCTGCTCCCATCAGATTGACCCGTGTGAGGTATTCGTTGCAGGATAACACTCCATTGAGGTTCTCGCCAGGGATACCCATGAACCGTGGTAATCCTGCTCCACTACCCACGAAGATGCCTGCAAATCCTTGCTCCTTCAGGTCATCAATGGTTAGTGTCTTACCAATGATAGTATCGCATTGGAAAGTCACTCCCAATTGTCGCAATCCTTCTATCTCGCGATCGACAATCTTATTTGGTAGTCGGAACTCAGGGATTCCATACTTCAATACTCCTCCAATCTCATGTAGTGCTTCGAATACTGTGACTTGGTAGCCATACTTAGCCATATCTCCAGCAAACGCTAGTCCAGCAGGTCCAGATCCGACTACTGCAATCTTGGGTGCATTGGAGGTTGGTGTGGTTTCGTGTGAATGATATTCTTGGGTATGTTCTGCTGCGTAATCTGCCACAAACCGCTCGAGATATCCGATAGCTACTGGCTGTTTACCCATTTTAAGGTGGATGCATTGTGCTTCACACTGTTTTTCTTGTGGGCATACGCGTCCGCATACTGCAGGTAGCGTACTGCTCTGCTGAATGACCTGTGCCGCAGCCATCACATTGCCTATTTCAAGCTGCTTGATGAAACCTGGTATGTTGATATTCACGGGACAACCTTGTACGCACGTAGGATTTTTACAATCTAAACAGCGATGTGCCTCGGTGATTGCTTGTTGGTATGTCAATCCTAAGTTGACCTCTCTGTATATAGATTGTACTCGTTCTTGCGGAGATAGTTCAGGCATCTCTACGCGTGGGATGGCTACTCTATCTTTGGCTTTTCCATGGAAAGGTTCTACTGGGTGGATGTCCATCGCAGGGTGGCTATCAGCTGCAAGTTGGTTTGCTTGTGGTGTGTTATTTCCCCTCAAAAAAGCCTCGTATGCGGCATGCTCTTCGGTTTTGTATTGTCGTAATCTTGAAAGCATTTCATCGAAATCTACCGCATGCGCATCAAATTCAGGTCCATCGACACATACAAACTTGGTTTTCCCAGCCACGGTCACTCGGCATGCGCCACACATACCGGTTCCATCCACCATGATGGTGTTAAGGCTAGCCTCGGTAGGTATGTTGTATTTCTTAGTGGTCAACGCCACGAATTTCATCATGATAGCGGGTCCGATAGTGATACACCTATCCACTTTTTCTCGTTGGATCACTTGCTCTACACCTTGCGTTACTAGTCCCTGTTGTCCCAGCGATCCATCGTCAGTCATGATGATGAGTTCATCGGAGACATCCGCCAGTTGCTTCTGCAGAATAATCAGTTCTGCAGTTCGTGCCGCTAAGACGGTGATGACTCTGTTTCCCTGCTGTTTCATGGCTTGTGCGATAGGTAACATAGGTGCAGCCCCTACGCCTCCACATGCACACACGACTGTACCGAAGTGCTGTATATTAGTAGCCTTTCCGAGTGGTCCTACCACGTTATGCAAGTGATCGCCCACGTTTAGAGCTATGAGTTTTGCACTACTCACACCAATGCGTTGCACGACGAGTGTAATTGTACCCTGTAGTACGTTAGCATCAGAGATGGTGAGTGGCATGCGCTCGCTATGCTCGTCCACGCGTACAATCACGAAGTGACCTGCACGGCGGCTACGAGCAATCAATGGAGCCTCAACCACTAATTCTGCGACATTCTCCGAGAAAAATCGTTTTGATATAATTTTGTACATGTTTCTGGTTTTTAGATGACAGCACAGACGTGCCTACTGCTAGGTTGGACGCCCTGTGGGTTACTCTTCTGGCGAATCAGGTTAGAAGTATTTGACCTCTTGTCCCATGATGCTAGAGAGTAGGTTATTCGCTAATCTACTAGCACCGAATCGGAATGACTGATTATTCAGCCAATCATTGCCCAATATCTCTTTGACTAGTGTATAGTGCTGTACAGCCTCGAGCGTGGTGCTAACTCCTCCTGCAGGTTTGTAGCATACTTTTTGTCCCGTTTTTTGGTACCAGTCTTTGATGGCGTGGCACATGACGAATGTAGCTTCTGGTGTGGCGTTGACGGCAATCTTGCCCGTAGAAGTCTTGATGAAGTCAGCTCCAGCTGCCATGGCGAGGATAGATGCTCGGTAGATATTCTCTGCTGTCTTCAGAGCACCTGTTTCGAGAATGACTTTAAGATGTGCTCCTCGAATAGCGTCTTTGATTTCGGAAATCTCATCGAAAACCTCTTGGTAGTTACCCTCCAGGAACTTACCAATGGAGATGACGATGTCAATTTCTGTTGCTCCTGCAGCGACCGCCATAGCAGCCTCTGCAACCTTCACCTCAATAAACGTTTGCGAAGCGGGGAATCCGCCAGCTACAGCTGCAATCCCGATAGGCTCGGTAAGTACATCGCGCGCCGTTTCGACCAAAGCGGGATAGACACACATGGCTGCTACATTGGGTATGCCAGGGAAGTGGCCGTCAAAGTCGTTGACGCGTTCTGCCATTTGTGCTACTTTAGCGGTGGTATCCTCCCCATTCAAGGTAGTTAAATCTATCTGGTTGAGGCATTGCATCCACACCTGTCGGTTGTTGTTTTCTTCGGTATGTTGTTTTAGGATGGCAGCTGCCTGCTTCTTCACTAGTTCGTCGGATAGTGTGCAAGGATATTCTGCAAAGAGTTTGTCAAATTTATCCATATAGTTGTTGAAAGTTTTAATGTGTAAAATAGTGGTAGTATTTTATTCAGCTAGTCGTCCAATGATGGTTTCATTGCCCGTAACAGCCTCTCCTACCTTGACAAAAATTTCTGTATTAAGTGGTAGATATAGATCTACTCGTGATCCAAACTTGATGAATCCCATGTGTTCGTTTCGCTGTGCTATATGTCCAGCTTTGGCATAAGTAACTATTCGTCTAGCCATAGCTCCAGCTATTTGTCGCATGATGATTTGCACTTTTGATGCTGTTTCGATGACCACCAATGATCTTTCGTTTTCTATACTAGACTTAGGTAGCCATGCTCCTTGATGTCTGCCATCTTGATGTTCAGACACCAGCACTTTTCCCTCCACAGGATACCAGTTGGCATGTACATTGAAAGGGGACATGAAGATACTGACCTGCAATCGTTTTTCGTGAAAATACTCGTTTTCGACTGTAGGTTCCACCACGACGACTCTTCCGTCCGCAGGAGATACGATGATGTTTTCGTCGTTTACCTCTACGATACGTGTTGGATTGCGGAAGAAGTAGGTGACGAATACGAGTAAGGATGCACTAAGCAGCAATGTGATGGCTCCCACCCAGTTAGGCATATATACAAATAGCGGTACGTTGATTATGAAGATGAGGAGGGTGAGTGTTGCTATTAATCCTCGTCCTTCGCGGTGGATACGAATTTTTCTTTTTTTCTTGTGTCCCATAGTAAAAAAACTGATTTAGTTAAACCCATTGGTTGTATGGTACTTGGCATAGCATATCGATAGCCTGGTCAAGCCCTTGTTGCAGTTTCTTTTCGAACATCATTTGGAACATAACAGGTATATCCGCTTTGATGGTTAGTTTGATACGTGTATCCTGCTCATCGACTTGTTTGAGTTGTATCCACATATTGACATCCATAGGTATGTTTTCTATGCCAAACTTGATTGTTTTATATTCTTCTTTTTCTACGATTTTGATGGCGAATTTTTGTGCTATTCCGTCCACCTGTATGCGGACGGACTCTGCAGTGATGTGGAGTTCTTTGACTTTATCCTTGGGTATTGCCTCGCTGAATCGTTTTAGATTTTCGAGGTTGCTTAATACCTGATAGACAAGTTCTTGGTTGTATGGTATTTGTCCTATTTTGCTTTCGTATTTTGTAGCAGCCATATTATTTCTCCCATTTGGCAGGATTGTGTTGCCAATTTGTAATGATAGATTGTTGTTCCTCATTGATAATGTCCATAGCGGCAGCGTGCCTCAGGACGGTTTCAAAGTTAGTCAGTGCGGTGAGCGTGACGTCTAGTTTTTCGAATTTCCGTTTGGTAGCAGCAAAATCGTAGTCAAAGATAGTGACTACCCCTAGTACCTTACATCCATTGTTTCTAATAGCTTCGATAACTTTTGTGCAGTTGACACCTATATTGACCTGATTCTCGAGAATAACGACGCTTTGTCTAGGTCTGAGATCTCCTTCGATTTGGTTTTCCAGTCCGTGGTCTTTTGGTTGTGGGTGAACATATACAAAAGGCAGGCTCAATTGTTCAGCGACCAAGACACCGTGTGCAATAGCGTTTGGTGCGACTCCTGCAATGATATCAGCGTCGGGGTACATTTCTGCGATTACTCGCGCCAATTCTAAACGTATGAAATCTCTCATTTTGGGATAGGACAAGACTTTTCTATCATCGCAGTACATAGGCGATGTCCATCCGTTTGCCCAAACAAAAGGGTTCTTAGGTTGGAACTTGATGGCTTTGAGTTGCAATAGCCTCACAGCGGTCATTTCTTGTAGTACTTTCATATTATTAGATGGTTTTTACGTGAAAAAACGGGGCAAAGGTACAAAAAAAAATACAAATATGCAAGCATAAGTAGTTTTTTTTCAAAAAACGACGCCTGCGCTATCACTTTCTGGCACTTTCTCCGATAAAATATCTATTGAAAGGTTGCATATATCCAAAAAAAATACTACCTTTGCGGCGTAAATTGTGGGCGTATGCGTTTTAGCGAAATAATAGGTCATGAAGAAGTAAAAACAGTCCTGTGTGAATCAGCTCGTTCAGGTCGTATAGCTCATGCTCAGTTGCTGAGTGGCATTCATGGTGTTGGCAAGTTGGCTTTAGCAGTGGCGTATGCTCAGTATTTATCTTGTGCACATCGGAGCGATTCTGATTCCTGTGGTGTGTGCGCCAGTTGTTTGCAATACCAGAAGTTGCAGCATCCCGATTTACATTTTGCATTTCCTATTGTGAAGAGTGAGGCAGGGGATGTGTGCGATGATTATTTGGATAAGTTTCGTGCTTTATTCCTATCCAATCCGTATTTTGATATGGATGATTGGTATAATGCATTGGGTGTTGAGACCAAGCAAGCCATGATATACGAGAAGGAGAGTGCTGAGATTAGCCGTAAGTTGTCGTTGAAGAGTTTTGCTGATGGTTACAAGGTGATGATTATCTGGCAGCCTGAGAAGATGAATGCTACCTGTTCGAACAAGTTGCTTAAGCTGCTAGAGGAGCCACCTCATGAGACACTATTCTTATTGGTGACCGAGCATCCAGAGCAGTTGTTGCCCACGATTTTATCGCGGACTCAGGAGATACGCATACCTCGTTTGTCGGAGGAAGTGATAGCGGGTGCATTAGTATCGCGTGTTGATGGTCTGGACACATCATCTGCGAGGGATATAGCGCATATAGCCAATGGTAGCTACTTAACTGCCTTGCGGACATTGGATAGTAGCGATACGAATGCGACTTTTTTCGAAGATTTTGTATCCCTGATGCGTAACGCGTGGTTGGTAGGTCAGAGAAAAGATTATAGTGCACTACTAGCTTTGCGGAAATGGAGTATGGAGATAGGGGATGCTAAGGAGGGTAGAGAGAAGCAAAAAGCCTTCTTGGTCTATGCTCAGCGTCAGATACGGGAGAATTATATTTACAATTTCCATCAGGCAGAGATGAACTATCAAACCTCATCTGAGCGCGAGTTTTCTCGTAAGTTTGCGCCTTTTATCCATGATGGGAATGTAGAACGCATGATGAATGAACTAGGTAAGGCGGAGCAGCAAATAGCACAAAATGGCAACGCTAAGATTATCTTTTTTGATTTATGTTTGCAGATGATTGTGATGATGAAGTTAGGGGCGAGAGGTTAGAGGTTAAAGGTTAGAGGCTAGATATTATGAAAGAAGATTTTATTATAGAAAATGGTTCGTGTCATATCACGAAGAAGTCGGTTCATCATAACCCTCGGCATATGTTGCCTGTGGTAGATTGGTTGAGTGATGTTCCTGCTACTGGCGATGAGACGGACTTAGTAGAGGTTCAGTTTAAGAATACCCGCAAGGGTTATTATCATAACAGTAATCATCTTCCTCTGGAGAAAGGTGTAGTGGTTATTGTGGAGGCAAATCCAGGTTATGACATGGGTGAAGTGACGTTGACAGGTCGCCTAGTATCTATTCAGATGAATAAGAACCACATCAATCTGGATCGTTATGAGATTCGCCATATCCTGCGTGAGGCTACTGAATCAGATCTTCAGCGCGCATCGGAAGCTCACGCCAAAGAGCAAGCGACTATGATTAAGGCTCGTGAACTAGCTAAGTCATTAGGTCTAGAGATGAAGATTGGTGATGTAGAATATCAGGGTGATGGTACAAAAGCTATTTTCTACTATATCGCAGAGGGTCGTGTAGATTTTCGCCAACTGATTAAAGTCTATGCTGAGACTTTCCGCGTTCGCATAGAGATGAAGCAGATTGGTGCCCGTCAAGAAGCGGGTCGTATTGGTGGTACGGGTCCTTGCGGTCGTGAGTTGTGTTGCTCTACCTGGATGACGCAGTTCACGTCGGTTGGTACGAATGCAGCTCGCTTGCAAAACCTCTCGCTGAATCCTCAGAAATTGGCAGGTCAGTGCGCCAAGTTGAAATGTTGTTTGAATTACGAGACTCCGGTCTATGAGGAAGCTGTGAAGAAGTTACCATCTCGTCATCAACCTCTTGAGACTCAGGATGCTACATACTACTATTTCTCAGCCGATCCGCTGAAAGAAGAGGTGACATATTCAACAGATGCGCATCGTCCAGTGAACTTGCAAGTGCTTTCTATAAAGCAGGCAAGGGATATCATAGAGATGAATAAACGCGGTGAGAAGCCCGCTTTGTTGGGGGGAAAACAATCCAGCATTGAGGCGGTAGAGGTAGATTATCAAAATGTGGTAGGTCAAGATGATTTGACACGCTTTGATAAGAAGAAAAATAATCATGTAAAGAATGGTAATAATCGCCGTCGTGACAATCGTTCGCGAGGTAATCACTCCCATTCCTCTCATCAGTCCGAATGAAAAAAATAGTTTACATAGTATGTATGCTAATGCTGCTATGCAGCTGCAATAATAGGACGGTATATACAGATTTTCATAGCCTGCCAGCTGGTGGTTGGCATCAAGATTCTGTATTGAGTTATTCGATATCGGAGGCTGATAGTAGTTCAGTATATGAAGTGCTGCTATTATTACGTCATACAGATACATACGGATATCAAAACTTGTGGCTCTTTGTGGATGAATATGTCGATAGTGTGTTAATTCATCAAGATACGATAGAGGCTATGCTGGCCGATGAGTATGGTCGTTGGCTAGGTAGGGGTCGCCATCGCTATGAGTTGCCCTTGCTATACGATGATTCGTATTATTTTTCCTCGTCTAATACGCATACCTTTCGTATTCGTCAGGGCATGCGCACAGATTGTTTGCAAGGTATAACCGAGGTAGGAATGATTATTCAATATAAAGATGGGCAAGAATAAACTGAAGAAATTTGCAGAGATGGAGACCTTCCATAATGTGTTTCAATGTGGAGCACGTGAGACATTGGAGGGAAATCCTGTGGTTGCGATGCGTGGCAAATGGCACGAGGAGTATTTTGGTAATGATAATCCGATAGTGCTAGAGTTAGGCTGCGGTCGCGGAGAATACACCGTAGGTTTAGCCCAGCGCAATCCCAATAAAAACTATATAGGCATTGATATCAAGGGTGCTCGCATGTGGGCAGGTGCCAAGCAAGCGGAACAGGCAGGAATTAAGAACGTAGCCTTTTTGCGTACTAATATAGAGATGATTGGTTATTTTTTTGCTCCGTGTGAGGTATCTGAGATATGGATTACTTTTCCTGATCCCCAGATGAAGAAAGCGACCAAGCGTTTGACTTCTACCTATTTTATGTTGCGTTATCGCCAATTGCTTCGCCCCAATGGTATCATTCATTTAAAGACCGATAGTCCCTTTCTTTACACCTATACTCAAGCGATGGTGAAAGAGAATGGTTATCCGTTGTTGGTGGACACCAGCCACCTCTATGGAGAAGTAGGCGGTGAGGCGATGAGGCTAGAGGCTAAAGGCGGGTTAGATGAGGCAAGATCGTTGCAGACGCACTATGAGCACCAGTGGTTGGACAGAGGGCTGACTATTAAATATTTAGCATGGGAGTTACCAGAAGAACCATCGCTGATAGAGCCAGATATAGAAATAGAAAAAGACACGTATCGTTCATACGGAAGAAACTATGTATCCACAACAAATCATTGACGCATTACAACATGTACGTTACCCAGGCACGGGTAAAAACCTTATTGAAAGCGGCATGCTTGAAGACGATATTCGTATTTCAGGTATGGAGGTCTCCTTCTCGTTGATCTTTGAAAAAGACAACGATCCGTTTCGTAAATCGGTGTTAAAGGCAGCCGAAACCGCTATCCATACGTATGTGGATGATAATGTGGCGGTGCATATTCACACAAAATTTATCAAGCAAAATATCGCTCCTAAATCCGATTCGGTAGAGAATCTGCGTGCTGTGCATGTGATAGCTATTCACTCTGGTAAGGGTGGTGTAGGCAAGTCCACCATTTCCGCTAATATTGCTATTACATTAGCAAAGATGGGCTATAAGGTTGGACTATTGGATGCCGATATTCATGGTCCATCTATTCCGAAGATGTTTCACACTGAGGGTTGTCGTCCCGTTTCGACGCCAGTCAATGGTCGTAATCTAATAGAGCCCATTGAGCAATATGGTGTTAAGATGTTGTCGATAGGATTCTTTGTTGATCCACAGCAAGCAGTAGTTTGGCGTGGTGGTATGGCCAGCAATGCGATCAAACAACTGATTCAAGATGCACATTGGGGTGATTTGGATTATTTCCTGATTGATTTGCCACCCGGAACGAGTGATATTCACCTCACATTGGTCCAACATCTTCATTTGACAGGTGCTATTGTGGTGACCACTCCACAGCCTGTGGCATTGGTAGATGCGCGAAAAGGTGTGGACATGTTTATGAATGAGAAAATCAATGTTCCTGTATTGGGATTGATAGAGAATATGGCATGGTTTACGCCTGCGGAATTGCCGAATAATCGCTATTACATCTTTGGTAAAGACGGTGGTAAGCGATTGGCCGAGGAGCTCAATATTCCTTTGCTTGGACAAGTACCGTTGGTACAATCCATTCGCGAAGGCGGCGATGATGGCGCACCTATCGCGCTGCAAGATGGTCATCCTGCATCACAAATGTTTGAAAGTATATGTCAGCACCTAAGATAACTGAATTAGGCACTCAATCTATTCGGAGCCTGCTTGTTAAATATGCCATGCCTGGCATTATTGCTATGACTGCCAGTTCACTATATAATATGGTGGATTCTATCTTCATAGGTCATGGTGTAGGTGCTATGGCGTTGTCTGGGTTGACTATCGCCAAACCGTTTATGGATATTTGCGCTGCTTTTGGTAGTTTAGTGGGAGTGGGTGCTAGTTCATTGGTGGCCATTAAGTTGGGAGAGAAAGATTATCGTTCAGCCAACGATGTACTAGCCAATGTGATACTTCTGAATGTGCTGTTGGGTGCTTTGGTCATGGTAGTTGGATTATTTTGGTTGGATCCGATCTTGTATGCATTTGGAGCGAGCGAAGTGACCATTACATATGCCCATGAATATATGGAGGTAATTTTGTGGGCAAATATATTGACACATATTTACTACGGACTCAATAGCATGTTGCGTTCAATAGGTCACCCAAAAGTAGCTATGGTATCTACCATCGTGGCGGTGGTGGCGAATATTATTCTAGACCCTATCTTTATCTTCGTATTGGATATGGGGGTACGAGGTGCGGCATTAGCGACTGTACTTTCACAATCGATAGCAGTAATTGGGCAAATGGTGATATTCCTTAATCCTAAAGAAGTAATCTATTTCCACCGCGGTATATGGCGTCTGAAGCGTGACATCACCATGCGCGCATTGGGTATTGGTATGGCACCTTTCCTTATGCACATGGCTGCTTGCTTTGTGGTCATTGTTCTCAACAACCAACTCAAGCGCTACGGAGGCGATATGGCTATCGCTACCTTCGGTATGACCAATCGCTTTATGTTCTTCTTTTCGATGATTGTCATGGGTATCCAGCAGGGTATGCAACCTATAGTAGGGTATAACTACGGTGCCAACCTATATCCTCGTATGATGCGTGCTTTCAAGTTGTCCGTCTATTGCGCCACTTGTGTAATGGGAGGATTATGGTTGTTTGGAGTGATATGGCCAGAAGGGTTCATTCGTTTGTTTACTCACGACGAACTGTTGATAGCGCAATCTATTGCGCCTGCGCGCATTATGTTATGCGTGATGTTTATGGTGGGATTCCCAATGATTACAGGTAATTTCTATACATCTATTGGCATGTCGGGGAAAGCAATATTCCTTAGTCTTTCGCGTCAAGTATTATTCTTGATTCCACTAATGTTGTTGTTGCCTAAACTATTAGGTGTATGGGAAGTTACTACGCACTTTTCTCCTATCTGGGGGGTGTGGTGGAGTTTGCCTATCAGCGATGCTCTTTCTGCGATTACTGCGGCCATACTTATCAATCGCGATATGCGCAAGTTCAAAGTTGCGCCTCATCTTCCCACCGACAATGCATAGCGCTGGCGAAGGGTAGGAGCATTGGGTGAGTGGATTTCTATGTGCAATACATATACTCCTATATCCACTGTTTGACCATTCATATTGGTCCCGTCCCAACAGACCATACCTTCTGATGAAGAGGACACTTGTGGCACATGTTTTACCAGTACTCCATTGGCTGTATAGATAGACAGCTTTGCTGTGGTCTTTTGGGCGGGCACATAGTAGGTAATACATGCTTCGTCTTCCCAGCCATCACCATTAGGGGAAATACTTTCTGTTTGTAGTTGTATAGAGGCCTTGTTGTAGGTTTCTTCATCGGTGAGTGGTGTGTTTTGCACTTCTCCTTTTACGTAGATATCATCTATATAAAAGTCATAACCACGCTTTTTGCTATTCTTTATCACGATAGCACTATATTTACTGCTGAGCATAGGAACAAAGCATTCGCCTTCTTTGGTCCATACACTATCTTTCCCCTCTACTAACGAGTATAAATGCATTACACCATCTTCTGAACGCGTTACGCGAACATGTACATACGAGGCATCTGCATCCAATAGCTTCTTCCGAGTAGTATCCTCAATGATTTTCCGTGCCTCGCCCTCTGTTTGTTGATAAAGAGTTATATTCTTGTTTGCTCCCCCTATCTGTACAAAGAGGCCATTGCTGCTAATGTCGTCTTCCTCCAAGGCAATGTAAAACCGAATTAGATTATATGCGCTGCATGTACCTGAAATACGTACCCAAAACTTCCATTCCGCATCAATGGCTGCGGTGCTTTCGTGAAAAAGCACGCTTTCGGCTGCTTCGGCCGTTTGACTTTGCAGTTGTCCTTGTTTATTGATGGCAAACGACTCCCAGTTCCCCCACCATACTATTTGTGAATGTTCCGGATTCGAGAAATCATCCTGCCAATCTTCTGCTACTGCAGAGCAGCACAGTAATAAACCAACCAACAAAAGGAAAGTTCTTGGTAACTTTTTCATAACATACCTGCCTCTACCAAGTTTATCACACGTTCTACGATGCGATCCTTATCATCTGCATCATATTCTTCCTTAAGGTCATTCTTGAATAGTTTAGCCACGAATTGCCAGAAGTTGGCACTTGCCTTACCTCTATAATGCTTAATTATTTCGTAACTCGTTCTATCACTTTCTCTATCCATAAGTTTCATCAGCATCTGCCCCTGTGAGGCCGTCATGTGACGAAAATCATTCTCGTATTTCCTAAATAGGTATTTCTCGTGTTGCCTCCACCATTTGCGACGTGCTTTATCATCAGGTAATAGGGCCAGTTGATAGTCAGCCACTTGCATTTCTTTTGTTAATTCTTTGGCAAAGGGGAGGGTCTTCTTCACATCGCGAACAGTCTTCCAATAGAAACGTTCTTGCTTCTTGTTTTTGAAGACCATCTTTGGGTACACCCAAATGTCCTGCATTCTTGCCAGATAGAAGGTATCGTTCTCGGTAATTTGCAGTACGAGTGAATCCAGCCCCTCCACTTCCGTGATGGCATACTCTTGTCCATACGCGATGGTAGAAAGTAATAGGGTGGTGAGTATGTATGATAATCGTTTCATTTTTCCGCTGCAAAAGTACTATTAATTTTTGAATTATGCAATAGGATAGGTATGGCATTGGTGAAAAAAATGTTAAAACCATGGTATTATTTGCATAATTCAAAAAAATATATTACCTTTGCACGCTCAATGCGTATAGTAGTGACTATGGTGTATGGATGTGGTCTCACATATGCATGAAAATGGTAACATGATTATGGAAAAACTGAAATACATATCTTTAATTTTTCTTTTATCTGTGGTGCATGCTAGTGCATTTTCGCAGACGGATGGGTTGAGTGTTAAAAAGTTCGTGGATGTATCGAGTGAGAAGTTGTATGCTCGTGCGTCTGATGCTCCCAAGGATAATTCAGGTAATTATCCTGCTTTGCTATTGATACAGGTTTTGAGCGAGTCGGAAGCATCTTTTCATGCGAATTATATGATAGGTAGCGCTCAAAAGAGAGGTAACGAATATTGGGTTTATATGGCCGATGGTGCGAAATACATTGAGATTTCTCTGCCTAGGTATGAGAAGATTAAAGTCGTTTTTAACGATGTCTCCCATGGTTCGATTCCAGCTTTGGCGTCTAAGTGCACCTATGAGTTGGTGATTAATGTGCCATTAGAAGGTGGTGCTGTTGTTCAACAGGCACCTCGCCGTCAATTCTACAAGATGCGTGTGACTCCCGAAAATGCTGTGGTGGAAGTAGAAATAGATGGTACCTGGCAGTTATGGACGGCAGAAGATGGTATGGCTAGTGATGTCATTAACTATGGCACCTATCGTTACCGGGTTTCGGCACCAGACTATCATACGGAAGAGGGAACCTTTACCTTAGATGCTGAGCATGCGGAGACCACCGTCACCCTGCGTCCTCATTATGGTTTCTTGGCCATCACAGAGACCGCCAATACGGTGGGCGCACAGATCTATGCAACCAGCATGGCAAATAATACGCCACTCCGCCTAGGAACAGTTCCGCTCTATCCACAAAAACTGCCTTCTGGTTCGTATTCCATTAAACTGCACAAGGAGAAATACAAAGATACTACCTTTGTTGTTGAGATTCGTGATGAAGAAACCTTGACCGTGTCTCCTACGCTAGAGCGAAATTCCATTCTTATTGCTTTGCAAACTACTGATTTTGGTACTATCTACATGGATGGTGTCGAACTAGGCAAAGAAGTGTGGACGGGCGAAGTGGAGTTTGGATCTCACCTAGTGGAAGTTCGTGCAGATAAATACCAATCTACGTTCACATTGATTGATGTGCTTAGAGTAGATACCGTTCAACACTTTCGTTTGAATGAGCCATTGCCTATCTGCGGTTCGGTGATAGTGAATGGTGCTCCTTATGGTGCCAACGTATATGTAGATGATAAGTTGATGGGTACTACCCCCTTGATTCTTGATCGTTTGATGGTAGGAAACTACAGTTTACGTATTGATAAGAATGGTTATGCTCCATATATGCAGTCTCTGCGTGTGGATGAGAACAATGAACAGACCGTTCAATATACGTTGACGTCTAACACTCCAGTTGAGCAAGCAGAAGAGGATATGGAGCGGTTAGCTTATGAGCAGCGCAAGAACGAGTTGCTTAAACAAGCGGAGATGGCTCAGCGTGCGTTGGAACAGCGTACGCGTGAAGAAGCGGAACGTATAGCTATGGAGTTGCGCCGGAAAGCACGTGAGGAAGCCCTTCAGCGTGGAGAGATTGAACGTAGGGATTATGTAGATTTGGGTTTGCCCAGTGGTACTCTATGGAAAAAGACCAACGAGGGTGGTGACCAAGCGCGCTTTGCCTATGCAGAAGCAGCTATCAAATATGGTAATCAGTTACCTACCGAAGCTCAGCAACAAGAGTTGAAAGACTATTGCTATTGGACTCTGAGCGGTAATCAATATCTGGTGACAGGTCCTAACGGCAAGTCCATCACGCTTCCCGCAGATGGCTACTGCGATTGTAATAGTCAAATCAACTTTGTGGGTATTGGAGGTTATTATTGGGCCTTTACTCGCGAAGACAAGGTAAATGCAAGATATCTGTTCTTTGATGGTAATGGTGCTCGCACCGGCGGGAAGGTAGGACAATGCTCTCGATTGTCAGTACGTTTGGTCTTATAAAGCAAGCATGAAACGTTTTTATATAGAAACATTTGGTTGCCAGATGAATGTGGCAGACAGCGAGGTGGTTGCCGCTATCATGCAGATGACGGGTGCCGAATTGACGGACCATATTGCTGAAGCGGATATTATCATCTTGAATACGTGTTCTATTCGTGATAATGCAGAGCAAAAGGTTCAACACCGATTGCAGGAGTTGCGCGGAGGTAGAAATAGAAAAAAAGACCAGAAACTAATCGGTGTAATCGGTTGTATGGCAGAGCGTATGGGCGAGGCGTTGGTACGCGACTATGCAGTGGACTTTGTGGCGGGACCGGATGCGTATATGGATATCCCTAATCTCTTAGCGCAATGTGAGCAAGGTGTTAAAGCCGTCAATATTCAACTGAGTACCACTGAGACTTATCGAGAAGTGATGCCAGCACGCATAGGTAAACAAATATCTGGTTTTGTGAGCATTATGCGCGGTTGCAATAATTTCTGTTCCTATTGCGTAGTGCCTTATACTCGCGGGCGCGAGCGTAGCCGTGATGTGGAAAGCATCAAAAACGAAGTACTTGATTTACAAGCCAAGGGCTACAAGGAGGTGACCCTGTTGGGTCAGAATGTCAATTCGTATCGCTATGAGCATGTTCATGCTAATGGTGAAACAGAAATTATTGATTTCTCTTCTTTGCTTCGTATTGTAGCTGAATTAGTTCCAACTATGCGTATTCGCTTTACCACTTCTCATCCGAAAGATATGTCTGATGCTACATTGGAAGTGATAGCCTCGCATGATAATTTGTGTAAGTTTATTCATTTGCCTGTGCAAAGTGGTTCAAATCGCATTTTGAAGCTTATGAATCGTAAATATACTCGCGAGTGGTATTTAGATCGCATAGCCGCTATCCGTCGAATTTTGCCAGAAGCAGCGATTAGTACAGATGTTTTTTGTGGTTTTCATAGTGAAACGATTGAGGATCATCAAGAGACTTTGTCGCTCATGCGTGAAGTTGGGTTCGATTCTGCCTTTATGTTCAAGTACAGCGAACGACCAGGTACCCATGCTCAAAAGCACTTACCCGATAATATAAGCGAAGAAGAAAAGGTTCGCCGTTTGAATGAAATTATTTCGCTTCAAACGCAACTCTCATTGGAGTCTAATGAGCGTGAGGTGGGCAAGGTGGTTGATGTGCTGGTAGAAGGTTATTCCAAACGTAGTCATGATGATATGTATGGTCGTACGAGTCAATACAAGACGGTCGTTTTTCCGCGTGAGGGTAGGCATATTGGAGAAGTGGTAAAAATAGAGATTTTAGCAGCTTCCGCAGCGACTTTGAAAGGAAAAATAGTAAAATAATGCATTTCTGCATAAAAAAATGCTTTTTTTTAAGAAAAAATTTGCATAAGTAAAAAAAAAGCAGTACTTTTGCAGTCGAAAACAATAAATTTTCATAGTTAAGGTTTAGGTTTAATGGCAACGAGAGGCTGGGAAGTTTCTCGTTGTTTCTTAAAACTACGCAAAAGAAGACATATTGTTTTCACTATTTTTTTGTAAGCATATGAACGAACATCACGAAAATCCTAATCCGCTTCAGGTGGATTTGACAGATCCAGATGAGGCTCGCAAAGCATTTATTGCGGGCGAGATTTTTAATCGTAAATACTAACAATTGATATGGCAACAAATTATGTGACCGCAGGTGGTCTTCAAAAATTAAAAGATGAACTTCAATACCTAGAAAGCGTGGAGCGTCCACGTGTTATAGCTGCGATAGCAGAAGCTCGTGAGAAAGGTGATCTCAGCGAGAATGCTGAGTATGATGCAGCTAAAGAGGAGCAAGGGGTATTGGAAAGTCGAATAGCTCTGCTGAAAGCTAAAATTATGGATGCGCGCATCATTGATGAAACCGATATCAATACAGATGAGGTGCAGATTTTGACAAAGGTACGTGTTCAGAACCTAAAAACAGGTCAAGAAAAAGTATATCAATTGGTAACCGAAGGCGAAGCTAATATCCTAGAGGGTAAAATAGCAACAACCACTCCGATTGCTAAGGGTTTGCTTGGTAAGAAAGTGGGTGATGTTGCTGAGGTTATCGTACCAGCAGGGCAATTGCAATTTAAGGTGCTAGAAATAAGTATCTAATATATTATTATCCATTATACCTATTATGACTATCTTTACTAAGATTATCAATGGCGAGATTCCTAGTTACAAAGTGGCTGAGAATGATCGTTTTTATGCTTTTTTGGACATTAATCCTTTGCAAAAAGGACATACTTTGGTTGTTCCTAAACTATCAGAGCCAGAAGCAAATTACATCTTTGATTTGGATGATGATATCCTGAGTGAGATGTTGGTTTTTGCTAAGCAAGTAGCTATTGGAATTAAAGGTGCTGTAGAATGCAAGCGAGTAGGCGTAGCAGTTATAGGATTGGAAGTTCCTCATGTTCATATGCATTTGATTCCAATTAGTAAGGAGGGTGATATGTCGTTTGCGAATCCAAAGATGACTTTACCATCGGAGGAAATGGCAGCGATAGCCAATTCAATCGCAGAAGCAATGGGTTGCTAACTATTATACTCATAAAAAAAATGACTGCTGCGGCAGTCATTTTTTTATGTACCATATCAAGAATTACTTTTTAGGCAGCCATGTTTGGCTACGTCCGAGTAATCCTGCTTTGTCTAACGAACCGCGTAAAACAAGTTTTCCATCTTTTAGGTACACTTTAGCGTAGTAGAACTTGCCATTATCAGGGTCTAACACCTTTCCGCCCCGTAGTTCCCCATCTTTGAGTTGCATGTCTCGGATAATAGTCAATCCCACAATAGGTTGATTGTGCTCTTCTCCTTCGCACGCCTGGCATACTGCAGAAGCGGCATCTTCTCCAAAGAGCTCGATAATAGTACCATAATATTTACCATTTTCAGCTTGATAAATGCGCACTACTGATTTTTGTTCACCACTGGCATCGTCTACCGTAATCCAATCTCCAAGGATAGGCGTTTGAGCTGCCACTTGCATTGCAAAAAATAGCATAGCAGCTACTAATAATTTTGTCTTTTTCATATCTTATTTGCTATTAAAAATGAAACATTCCATTCAATATCGTATGCAAAAGTACAAAAAAAAGATGGAATATACCAAATCCAAGGCAAATAATTTTGATATTTGCATAAAAAATAGTAATTTTGCAGTCAAGATTTGAAAATTCAATAACTAATGAAACTAGTATTTGCATCCAATAATGCCCACAAATTGTCGGAAGTCCGTCAGATTCTTTCTCACATAGAAATTGTTAGTTTGCGTGAGATAGGTTTCTATGGTGAGATAGAGGAGACCGGTCAAACGTTGGAAGATAACTCTCGTTTGAAGTCGCTTGCCGTATGGGAATGGCTTTTGTCCAATGGTAAGGCGTCAGGTTATGATGGCGTATTTGCAGATGATACAGGTTTGGAGATCTTTGCTCTGAATCAGCAGCCGGGTGTATATTCCGCTCGCTGGGCAGGTGAACCATCTAATGATGCCAAAAATCGTGCGAAAGCACTTAGTGAGTTATCTGGTATATTGAATCGTGAAGCACGATTCCGTACTGTCATTACGCTTATAGGTAGAACGTATGATGTTCAAGTGGATGGTATCATCCAGGGTCGTATAGCAGAGCAGGAGAGTGGTGAACAAGGATTTGGATACGATTCTATATTCATTCCAGAAGGTTATTCGTGTACTTTTGCCATGTTATCATCTTCAGAAAAGAACACGATAAGTCATCGCGCGCGCGCGCTCCGTGCGCTGCGCGATGTATTATAGGTATGTAGTAGGTAGCGATATAGTAGTATCAACAACGCAGCAGATATTTATATGATGAAAAAACGACTTATATTAGCGCTTAGCATGGTAGTGTCATTTTTGCTGGTAGGAAAGCTTATGGCCAATGATTCGGATCAAGAGTGGAGTTATGGCAGTATGCATCAGTGGCGTGCTCATCCTGCCTATGCCAATATTGATGAAGTAGTGGTAATGCGGGATAATGTCTTTGCTTTGTCCAATCATTCATTATTTTCCGTAGATAAGCAATCGGAGGAAATGACTAATTATAGTCGTTTGAGTGGTTTGAATGGTGCCGTGATTTCTACTATTGCATATAATCCCACACTGGATTTATTGCTGTTGTGTTATCAGAATGGTCAGTTGGATATTATGGATGCACAGGCTGAGATACATAATATACCTGATTTGTATTTGAAGCAAGCTAATTTTTCGAAGATTGTCAAAAATGTCTATATGTATGGTACAACAGCTTATCTAGCAATGGATTTTGGAATCATATTGCTAGATATGAAGCGTGGTGAGATTAAGGATACTTATTTCATTGGTGAGTCCTCTTCGGAGGTATCGGTGGAATATATTACCATACAGGGTGATAGTATTTATGCAGTATCTCACACCCATATGTATTCTGCTTCTATGTCAGATCCCTTGTCCGATTATGCATACTGGCATGTTCAAGCTCTGCCTAAAGGTGAATCCGTAGCAGGCTTGTGTGCGTATGATGGGCAATTATATGTAGTCCGTGATAGCGTCCTATGGTCTAAGGACACTATTCAGTGGCATCAGCATCTTACAGACTATGCTGTTCGCGGCATACGCCAAGTAGGTGCTCACCTTTTTGTATTGCCAAAGGATACAGATGGAGTAGCTATAGTAGGTACCGATTTTTCGTTGCAAATGCAGGAGATAGGTATTATTAGTGATCTAGAGGAAGATGGTAATACATTATGGTTCGCATCGCAAATGCGTGGTCTGGTTCGAGGGAGCGATCAACAATCCTTTCGTCCTGATGGTCCAATCAATAATATAGCCTATCGTATGCGCTTCTTTGGTGATAGGTTATACATCGTACCTGGTGGTAGATGGGCCGTGCAAAACTTTACTCCAGCTGAGATTATGTATTATGAAAATGGTCAGTGGGTAAATATTTCTAATTTCCATATTAATAGTGCGACTAATGCCACTATTCTGGACCTAATGAATGTAGCACAAGATCCGAATGATAAGAACCACTATTTTGTCACAAGCTACTGTTCTGGTTTGTTGGAGATGTATGATATAGATGTAGTGAATCTATATACTCCAGAGAATAGTAATTTGCAGTCAGCGGTGCCAGCAGATCCTGGTTTATATACTCGCACCGATGGCGCAATGTTTGATGACCAAGGCAATTTGTGGGTATTGAATGCGCATAAAGATGTGCAAAATAATATCCATATTATCACTCCAGCAGGCAAGTGGCACTCTTTTAATTTGATAGCCAATGGTGTACGCATCGTATTGGACACTCCAGGTGAGATTATGGTAGATCGTCGCAATTCTCAATGGAAATGGCTTACTGAATGTCGTTTAGGTACTGGTATTATCTTGTTGCAAGATAATGGTACGCCAACGAATCCTAATGATGATCATGTCACTTATAGAAGGGAATGGATTGATCAGAATAACCATACGATATCTCCACTATCCATTTATACAATGGCACAAGACCATGATAACACCCTATGGGTTGGTACAAATAGTGGCATGTTCCTTATCCCCTCTTCTGTCGATTTTACGTTATCCAATCGTTGTGAACGCGTGGTTATTGGACGAAATGATGGTACGCAATTGGGTGATTATTTGCTTGAGAATGAGCAAGTGAATAGTATAGTAGTAGATGGTGCTAATCGTAAGTGGGTGGGTACAGCGACCTCAGGTGTATTTCTTCTTTCCTCTGATGGGCAAGAGACTATAGCTCATTTTACGTCAGAAAATTCACCCCTTCCAAGTGATAATGTACTCTCCATAGCCATTCATTCGTCCACTGGTGAAGTTTATTTTGGTACTAGTGAAGGTCTTGTTTCTTATATGAGCGATGCCGTAGCAGGTAAAGATGACTTTAGTGAATTATACGCATACCCTAATCCTGTTTATTCTACCTATAGAGGTGTGGTAGTTATTAAGGGTGTGATGTCCAATACTTCCATACGTATTGTAGATGCGAGTGGTAATTTGGTACAAACCATTGCGAGTAACGGTGGTGAAGGAATATGGGATTTAACCAATACGACAGGTAGCCGTGTTGCCTCGGGTATCTATACTGCCATTTGCAATACTATAGATGGTAATGCTCATGGTGCAGTAAAGATTATGGTGTTGCATTAATGCCTCTTATCCTCGAATAAGATTCATAAATTCTTCTCGCGTTTCAGGTCGATTGAATGCCCCTGTGAAGTCGCTCGTAGTGGTGACCGCACTAGGTTTTTGCACTCCACGCATCTGCATGCATAAATGTTCTGCTTCTATTACGACCATTACGCCTAAAGGGTTCAATGTCTTTTGGATACACTCTTTAATTTGAGTAGTCATTCGCTCTTGTACTTGTAGTCTTCTAGCAAACACATCAACAACTCGTGCTATTTTGCTAAGGCCTGTGATTTTTCCATTGGGAATATATGCCACGTGTGCTTTACCGAAGAAAGGTAGCAAATGGTGTTCGCATAATGAATAGAATGGTATATCCTTTACGACTACCATTTGTCGGTATTCTTCTTCAAAGAGAGCAGATTGTAGTATAGCTTCGGGGTCTTGGTTGTATCCTTGTGTGAGAAATTGCATAGCTTTTCCTACGCGTTCGGGTGTGCGTATTAATCCTTCGCGTTGAGGATCTTCACCCATTTGAATCAGTAGTTCTACGACATGTTGAGCAATTGCTTCAGTCGTGTCAGTATTAGGAACGAATGTATTAGTCATCTTATTATAATAATCTTATCTGGTACAATATATGTGCTACCTGTCAAATCTGGGAAGAGTTGCAGGAACGTGTTTTTATATTCATTGGCATCTTCACGTGTTGTAAAATTACCTATTCTCACTTTCCAGAATGGTGGTTCAGAGATAGTATAAATAGGTATGTCGATGAGTGGTTCTATGCGTTGTTGCAGTTCTGTAGCCTCTTGTTTGGCTAGTTGTTGTTGATTGGATGCATATATTTGTACTCTAAATCCATCAGTGAGTTGTTCTCCACGCGTGTATCCAGATCGTTTATCGCTCATTAGTTGTTTAATGAGTGAGTCTTGGTGTACGATAGCATACGGCATTTCATCGGTGATGAGTGTTGGTTTTATAGCGTTGATAGTATCAAGCACATTTGTCGTATCAAGCACATTCGTCGTATCTAGTAGCTGCTGTGCATTTGTAGTCATGCATATCATTGCTAGTATGCTCAATATGTATATAATTCTTTTCATATCTTTGTTTGGTTATTCACTCTATGTTAGTATCTGAATGAGCTACCTCCTACAAATTCACGCAAGAATGAAGTTGGCGGTATTTCTCGTTCAGGTATAGACTCAAAATAACTTAAATACTTTTTCAATCTATGTGCTGTAGTGTATTCGTCGCAGTATTTAGGTACTTCATCTAGGATGGGTTCTGCATGTCGTTTAAGCACTGCCAATTCGAACAGCAATGCAGAGTTGAACATGACGTCCGCTTCTTCCTGGAAAGGAGCGATCCAACGTTCTTCTCCCCGTTGTACACTGCTGAGTCGTGCTATTGTTTCTCGAGCGGAGTATCCGCGATATCGGTAGTCGCGTACGATGCGTCGAATTAGTCGCACGTCGCTAGTTGGTATCCAATTGTGGTTGTCCAGATTGACTGTAGTAAGCGAGCTTACGTATATTTTGAAGGTCTTTGTCCGTGGGATATTCGGAATTAATTCGGGGTTAAGCGCATGTAGTCCTTCTAATATGACAACTGTATCCTTTTGCAGTTGCAGTGTGTCACCTCGGTATTCTCGTTTACCTGTTTCAAAATTATAGAAAGGTAATGACACCATTTTGCCTTCTGCCAATTCGGCCAATTGTTGTCGGAATAAGGGCAGGTCAAGTGTATGCAAATGCTCAAAGTCCCATTCACCGTTCTCATCCCGTGGTGTGTCCTCTCTATTGACAAAGTAGTTGTCCATGGATATTACAACTGGTCTAATGCCATTGACCATGAGTTGGATGGTTAGACGTTTGGAGAATGTAGTCTTACCGGATGAGCTAGGTCCCGAAATAAGTATGAATTTAGGTATTCCGCCTTCGCGGTGCGCTATTAAGTCGGCTATTTGTGCTACTTTCTTTTCATGCAATGCTTCGGATAGTTTGATCATTTCGAAACTTTTCTGATTTTTGCATGCTCTATTAAATTCTCCGACGTTGCTGATATGCAATAATTTATTCCATCCAATATACTCGTGAAATATTCCGAAACGCTTATCTTGTACGCAACGTTCTTCTAGTTGGGTAGGATTATTTTTGCATGGAATACGTAGCAGAATATTGTCATGGTACATTTCAATATCAAAGAGATTGATATATTTTGTGGATGGCATCAGTGCTCCGGTGTAATAGTCAATATAGTCTCCGATGCGATAATATCTGCAATATGGGTTTCCCAACGTTTCGAACAGTGTTACTTCCCCTTCATTTCTTTCTCCAAATAGTTGTATTACCTCTTTTGTTTGTTTCTCTTCCGTGATAAATGGTCTATCTTCGTTGATGATGGTTTTCATGCGCTCCTTGAGTTGTTTTACGATCTCAGGGGTGATCACTTTCGCCACATCTCTAGACTCTCGAATGGTACAATAGTATCCTCTGCTGATGGGGTGTTCAATACGTAGGTCGCATTCAGGCCATAGCTCCCGTATGGCGCACGCCATGACCATGCTGAGGCTTCGGATATAGCAACGTCGTCCGCTCTCGCTGGTAGCATCAATAAACTCGATGTCTTTTGGCTTATATATCAAGAAGTTAAGACTCTGTACTTTGTAGTTAACTCGTGCTGCAATGATAGGGTATGGTGCGTCAATTGTTGGGCGCAACTGTTCATACAGATCATGTAGTGATGTGCCGCAAGGTATTTGAACAAATTGTTTATTGTTCTTGCAATAGATATTGATAAGGTTCGTTGCCATACGCAATTCGTTATATAGTCTTGAATTTCGCTGCAAAATTACGATTTTTTTTTGATACTACCAAATATTTTTTGTACCTTTGCACCCAAATTGTATTAAACCATTCATACTAAACTGTCATTTATAAATAGTCACCCACCATGAATACATCGTCTCTCAACCCTTCTCAATTATCCGCAGTAACCTATAATGATGGTCCTCAGATTGTCATAGCTGGTGCAGGTTCAGGCAAAACACGTGTACTTACCTATAAGGTAGCCTATTTGCTAGAACAAGGTATTCCCGCTGGTCATATATTGGCCTTAACCTTTACGAACAAGGCCGCTCGTGAGATGAAGAGTCGTATCAATCTATTGGTGGGCGCGGATCTAGCTCGATATCTATGGATGGGTACGTTTCACTCTATTTTTGCACGACTCCTTCGTCAAGAGGCAGCATTACTAGGCTTCACGCATGATTATACGATCTATGATACCACGGACTCCAATTCCGTAATCAAACATATCATCAAGGACTTTAATCTGGATGATAAGTTGTATAAGCCCCATGTGGTTCATGGTCGTATCTCAATGGCCAAAAACAACTTGCAGTCGCCTAATCAGTATGCGGCGGATAGGGAGTACCTGCTGCGTGATCGCTTTGATAAAATGAATGACATGGCGCGCATTTATGCTGAGTACAACCGTCGTTTGAAGGCAGCTAATGCCATGGATTTTGATGATATATTGGTAAACACATATACATTATTGCAAAAGTATCCTGAGGTTGCGGAACGTTACCAACAACTATTTCAATACATATTGGTAGATGAGTATCAAGATACGAATCGTGCACAATATATGATTATTCGTACATTGGCCGAGCAGCACCAGCGGATATGCGTGGTAGGTGATGATGCTCAGTCTATATACTCGTTCCGTGGTGCAGATATAAGCAATATCCTGAATTTTCAGAAGGATTATCCTACGGCTCAACTCCATAAACTGGAGCAAAACTATCGTTCCACTCAAACTATTGTCAATGCCGCTAACTCCCTTATTCGCCATAACAAGGGACAAATCCGAAAAGAGGTGTTTTCTGAACTTAATATAGGTGAGCGTATCTCTATTTCCACCTATATGTCAGATCGTGATGAGGCCAAAGGAGTCGCAAAGGGCATTTCCGCATTGTCAAAGAACTACTCCTACGAAGATATAGCTGTGATGTATAGGACGAATGCTCAGTCTCGTGTGATAGAAGATGAATTGCGTCAGTTAGGAGTACCATATCGAATCTATGGTGGTATGAGCTTTTATCAACGCAAGGAGATAAAAGATGCTCTAGCCTATCTTCGTCTTGTGAGCAATAGAGATGATAATGAGGCTTTCTTACGCGTCATTAATTATCCTACACGCGGTATTGGCGATACCACGGTAGGTAGGTTGTACGAGTCTGCTCGGCAAAACAAATGTAGCCTGATGCAAGTGGCTATAGCCATAGATAAGATGAATACCGATATATCTGCCGCAGCACAAAAACGCGTTATGGAATTTGCAGAGATGATTGAGCGTTTTGCCCAAGATATGGCAAAGAAGGATGCGTTTGTTTTTGCCCAAGATTTACTTATGGAGACGGGTATTTTGCGCGAAGCAAAGAGTGACACGACTCCTGAAGGTATTGCCAGATATGAGAATCTGGAAGAAATGTTATCGGGTATTCATGAGTTCTGTGAACGTCGCCGCCAAGAAGGAATCGATTTTACTCCCATAGCGGACTTCCTTGCGGAAGTTAGTTTGCTAACAGACCAAGACCAGAATCTGGATGATGATCAACCACGTGTCACCCTCTTAACCATACACGCCGCTAAAGGATTGGAGTTTCGAAATACCTTTATCGTAGGTTTGGAAGAGAACTTATTCCCCTCTGCATTCTGTCAGACTGTTCGCGAGATAGAAGAAGAGCGTCGCCTGCTATATGTGGCCATCACCCGTAGTATGGAACGTTGTCATCTGACGAATGCTAAACAGCGTTTCCGCAATGGACAAGTGACCTTTACTACCCCTTCTCGCTTTTTGAAGGACATAGACCGTCAGTTTGTTCTATCCATAGATACTACGTCCCCATCTCATATCTCAGCTCGTCCATCTACTCTAGCACCTTCGAGTC
Source organism: Paludibacteraceae bacterium (assembly GCA_045579895.1). Lineage (GTDB taxonomy): Bacteria > Bacteroidota > Bacteroidia > Bacteroidales > Paludibacteraceae > Colicola. The sequence goes on along the minus strand of JAZNMT010000012.1, from coordinate 40,206 downwards.
CGATTATGGCTTCGAGACCTCATTTGACAGCGACTACAGGAGCCAAGGAAAAGGGCAAAAAGAAAGTTATTCGTTCAGCATGGTCCAAAGATGATCGTGTGATGCACCGCGTGTTTGGCGCAGGAACGGTATTGGATGTCTATCGCGAGAATGACAATGATAAGATTGATATCTTGTTCGAGCAAGTAGGTAAGAAGACACTACTTATTACCTACGCTAAGTTGGAGCGAATTGAGTAATGGGTATTTGGCACTAGCTATGTGAGTGCCAACTATCCGTACTGTTAGGCTATTGTATATCCATTCTGCCATCCACTTTGGCTTGGACTAGTTTAACCTGTTGTACATACTCAATATATAAGTCGCGAATCTTCTCTTCGGAACGCCAATAGTCTTCGTGATTCTGGAGTGCGGTCATGTTATCGTTTCCCTGACTGAGGTAATCGCTAGTTGCCACTGTATAATAGGCTGTTGGTTCAATTGGTTTGCCATCAATTAATGCTGCGATCAGTTTTCCCCCACGTGCTTTTAGCCGCAATCCAGCCACTCCTTGTCCTCCCTGCTGAATAAAACTGTTGCATAGGTGAAGTATCTGTTCCCCTTTCATCGTTAAAACAACTAGTTCGTTGTCGAAAGGCATGAGTTCGAATATATGTCTTCGCGTGATATCTCCTGCCGCCCAATCCGAACGCATACCCCCAATATTTACCACAGCCATATCCACACGGTTTGGATAGCGTTGTTTTGCCATAGCAAATAGTGCATCACACGCCCAATTTAACATTGTACACTCGGGCTGATGTACGGTCATCGTGGTAGGTGCATAGCCGATAGGGATGTTTAACTCCTTCTCCAGTTCCTCCTTGATAGGTGCTATATGTGCCAAATAATTGGTGTCTTGCATGTTATCCAATGTGCTGTCAATCATCAAAATTTCGCTCTTGGATTCTACTATGTGCAAAGGACGATGGCAAGCCGTTACTATACCAGCTAAAGCCAAAATGATTGTTAGCTTTCTCATATTTATTCGTTTTCTTTCAATATAAACAATCTATCTCCACGTCGTATGATTTTTTCGGTCTTTACTGCAAAGAAATTTCCCTGTTGAATACATGTTTGTGGTAATCCCTTAGCGTCGTGGATGTCTTTTGCTACCATTTCATATGCCCCCGTAGTCTCTCCCGTGATGAGCAATTCATCTCCTTCATGAATCTCTTTCGTTGCCTCTAAATAAAACTCTGCCACCGAAATATTCTTAAAGAAATTGGTACATTTGCCTGCAAAAACCTTCTTTCGTGTGGCTCTAGAACCGTATTTGTGCGTCCACTCGCCGAGTTTTTGTCCTTGGTAGTATCCGTCCCAAAATCCTCTGTTGAATACTCGTTGTAGGCGTGTGTTCCAATCTTCGAGGAATTGGTCTATTTCTTCCGTTGCCCATATTTGTGGCTTATTGCTCCATAGATCCACCGCTTCTTTGTAACATTCCACCACTGTTTTTACGTATTCCGCCCCTCTTGCTCTTCCTTCAATCTTGAGAACGCGCACGCCTGCGTCTAGCATTTTATTTAGGAAATGTATGGTTTTAAGGTCCTTAGGTGACATGATATATTGGTTATCTACCTCTAGCTCAAGGTCGCTCTCTTTATCCTTGACGAGGTATCCACGTCGGCAAATTTGCATACATGCTCCTCTGTTAGCACTAGCACCTAAGTTGTTGAGGCTCAAGTAGCATTTCCCACTTACCGCCATGCACAGGGCTCCGTGGCAGAACATTTCAATCCGTATCAATTCGCCTTTTGGTCCTCGTATGTTTTGCTCCTGTATGTCGCGGTATATTGTAGCGACCTGTTCCATGTTGAGTTCTCGTGCCAGTACAACGACATCTGCATACTGAGCGTAGAACTTGAGCGCCTCTGTATTAGCGATGTTGAGTTGTGTAGAAAGATGTACTTCAACCCCTTGGTTATAAGCATATTGTAAAGCAGCTATGTCCGATGCGATGATAGCTGATACCCCCGCTATTTTGGCGTGATCTACAATCTCCCTCATGAGTGGGAGATCCTCGGGGTACATGACTGTATTGAGCGTGAGGTAGGTCTTGACTCCCACCGCTTGGCACCGCTGTACAATGGTATGTAGATCCTGCGTTGTAAAGTTGGCAGATGATCGTGAACGCATATTCAAATACTCAATACCAAAATATACACTCGTTGCCCCCGCCTCAATCGCAGCTGCTAGGCTCTCCCAGCAACCAACCGGCGCCATAATCTCGATGTCGTTGATTGTATTCATGCTACAAAAGTACTGCTTTTTTTGTACATGTGCAAGAAAAAAGTCGAAATTTGGTTTAAGAAACATCAAAAGTTCGGTAAAGATAGTCTAATCACTAATTAATCACTAATTAATCACTAATTAATCACTAACTAATGTCTAACTATCAATAAGTAGAAAACCGCATAAAAATCGTACAAAAAAAAGAAAATATATGTATTGCTTTGTCATTCCGTATTTTTTTAGTAACTTTGCGTGCTTTTTGTGGATATGCCGTTCTTCGTGCCTCCAAAAAAAGCAAATCGTATTATAAACAAATGCAGTAGCAGTATGACAAAGACACGCAAGATAATCAATGACCCTGTGTTTGGTTTTCTCAGCATTCCTGATGGTGTGCTGTTTCAAATCTTACAACATCCGTATATGCAACGTCTGAACCGTATTCGGCAATTGGGATTGAGTTTCTTTGTTTATCCTGGTGCGATGCACAGCCGCTTTTTACATTCCTTGGGTGCGATGCATCTGATGCACGAAGCTATCCTTTCGCTACGTGAGAAAGGTGCGTCTATCACCGATAATGAGGAGACCGCAGCCATGGCCGCCATCCTATTGCACGATGTTGGGCATGGGCCCTTCTCTCACGTGTTCGAGGAAGCAGGGATGCTGCCAGAGCAGATGAGTCACGAAGATATAAGCCTGATGATGATGGAAGAGATCCGGTCATCGTTTGACCAGGAAGCCCGGGAGATTATGGGTCTGGCTATTCGCATCTTCAAAGATGAATATGAGAAGCATTTCCTTCATCAATTGATATCCTCTCAGTTGGACGTCGATCGGTTAGACTACCTCTGCCGCGATTCCTTCTTCTGCGGTGTGACTGAAGGTAGTGTAGCCAGTGCACGTATCCTGAAGATGATGAATGTGAAAGATGACCGCCTCGTGGTGGAAATCAAAGGCATATACTCCGTTGAGAAGTTCCTGGTAGCTCGCAGATTGATGTATTGGCAAGTGTATCTACACCATACCAGCGTGGCCGCGGAACAAGTGTTGATAAAGATTCTAAAACGTGCTAAGTATCTGGTTCGTAATGGAGTATCATTATTCTGTTCTCCTGCATTGCACTACTTTTTGTCGGGAACATCCTCTTCCGCCGCTTTGCTCCCATGGTACGCTCAGTTGGATGACTCAGACCTGCTTTCCGCAATTAAAGTGTGGATGAATAGCGAAGATAAAGTGCTGCGTATTTTATGTGAATGTTTCACGAATCGTCAACTGTTCAAAGGTAAGTTGCTGGATGAACCATTGCACGCGGACGAAAACGATGCTCTGCTGGAACAATATGCCGCACGTTTTGGTGTGAGTAAAGAAGAAGCTTCTTACTTCTTTGTGGAGCATGTCTCGACCTCTAATACTTACAGCGAAAAGGGTGAGGCCATTGATATTCTATACAAAGATGGCACCGTTCGTGATATAGCTGACGCCTCGGAGATGCTCAATATGGAAACCCTAACCTATAAACCCCAAAAGATTTACCTATTTCACTTAAAATAAATACATTATGGAATTTTCTGCCCAACAAATAGCGATGCTTCTAGGTGGTAAAATCAGCGGTGATGCCACCCGCACAGTTAGTGATGTCGGCTCAATAGAAACTGCCAAAGAGGGTCAGTTGACCTTCTTATGCGATGCAAAATACCTTTCCCACCTTCCTCATACGCGTGCGAGTGTGGTTCTGATGACCGATTCCATTCCGTATGATGGTGAGACGCATGCGACCTTGATTCGCGTTGAGAATGCTCGCGCAGCGATGGGGCAGTTGCTTGCCCTTGTGGCGAAAGCGATGAATCCATCTAAACAAGGCATAGAGCAACCCTCGTATGTTAGCGAGGGAGTTACCATACCCGATGATGCGTATATCGGTGCCTTTGCGTATGTGGGAAAGAATGTGCAACTGGGCAAAGGAGTGCAAATCTATCCGCATGTGTATATCGGTGATAATGTGAAGATTGGCGATAATACCATCCTCTATTCGGGCGTTAAGGTATATTACAACTGCGTTGTGGGCAAAGACTGCATCCTTCACGCGGGTGCCGTAGTGGGTAGTGACGGCTTTGGCTTTGAGCCGGATGCGAACGGCGTGAATCAAAAACTGCCACAAATTGGGAATGTCATCATAGAAGATGATGTGGAGATCGGCGCCAATACGACCGTGGATCGTGCAATGATGGGTTCTACCATTATCCGCCGCAATGCAAAAATTGACAACCTCGTGCAAGTGGCACATAATGTGGAAGTAGGCGCCAGTACCTTCCTGTGCTCTCAAGTGGGTATAGCCGGCTCATCGAAGATAGGTGGTCATTGTGTTCTAGCCGGTCAAGTAGGCGTGGCAGGTCACTTGGAGATTGCAGACAACTGCGTTTTTGGTGCCCAATCAGGCATTCCAAGCAACGTGCGCAAAGCGGGGATGTACCAAGGTTCACCTATTATTGATGCTATGAATTGGCGCCGCAGCATTGTCGGTTTCAAACAACTTCCCGACATTATGAAACGTCTCCAAGAACTAGAAAAGAAAATGTGACCAAACAACATTCAAATTATATGAAACAGCATACATTAAAATCATCCTTCTCGTTTGAGAGCAAGGGTTTACATACAGGCTTATTCTTGCATGCGACATTCCTTCCTGCTGAAGCGAATACTGGTGTGCGTATCTGTCGTACCGACTTGGCCGGTCGTCCGACCTACGAGGCTATAGCCGATTATGTGACAGCCACCGAGCGTGGAACCGTACTGGAGCGTGGCGCATGGAAAGTGTCGACCGTGGAACATGCTCTCTCAGCCCTCTATGCGTTGGGCGTTGACAACTGCCTTATAGAAGTAGATGGTCCAGAAATGCCTATTTTGGACGGAAGTGCGAAATGTTATGTGAAGGCTATTCAAGAAGTAGGCTTGCAAGAACAAGATGCGGAACAGCGTATTTTTGTGGTGACAGAACCAATCGAATATGTGTCCGAACGCGGTAGTAAAATGCTCTTGCTTCCTTCCGATCGATATGAAGCCGAAGTGACCATTACCTATGCCACAGGGTTGTTACGTGAACAAAAAGCAGAGTTATACGATTTAAACGAGTATAGTCGTGAGATATCTTCAGCCCGCACCTTTTGTTTCGTTCGCGAAATCGAACCCCTGCTTCGGATGGGACTCATCAAAGGCGGTGATTTGCAAAATGCTCTGGTAATCTATGAAACTCCTATGTCTCAAGAAGGTCTAGATTATATGACGGATAAACTAGGGCAACCTCGTTTGGATGCAACAAAGTTGGGTTACCTGAGCCCTCTGCATTATCCTAATGAACCCGCTCGTCATAAACTGCTTGACTTGATTGGTGATATGTCGCTTCTAGGATGCCGCATACAAGGCAAGATAGTCGCACTACGCCCCGGTCACACGTTCAATACCCAGTGCGCTAAGCGATTGAGAAACAAGATCCTGCAATAAAGGATAGAGATCGAATATGCAGTCTTTGAAAGAATATCTGCCATATTACAAGCGTAACTTGCGTGTGGCTCTGCCGATTATGCTGACCCAATTGGGAGCATCGTTGGTCGGGCTGTTTGATTCTATGATGGTGGGCCACTATGCCACGGTGGATTTGGCAGCTGTGAGTTTTGCCAATGCCATCTTCTTTATGGCTATGGTATTCGCAATGGGGGTGTTGATGGCTATTACACCGCTAGTTGGTATTCGCGTGGGCGAGATGAATGCACAGCCCGAAGAAACCACATCCATACGTGAGAAGATAGCTGTGTTATTTCAGAATGGTATTCTGCTGACTGTTTTGCAGTCGGCACTAATGTTGTTATTGCTAGGCGGATGTATCCCATATTTGGATTGTTTTGGACAAGATCCAGACGTGATAGCTGTAGCTAGACCTTACTACATCCTGATTGTTATATCGTTAGTACCGTTTTTGTTTTTTACCTTCTTCAAACAGTTTCTGGAAGGACTAGGAAATACTGTAGTAGCCATGGTAATCACACTAGTGATGAATGCGCTGAATATTCTGCTCAACTGGGTATTTATCTATGGTCATTGGGGTGCAGATGCCATGGGTGCCACAGGCGCAGGTATCGGTTCGTTGATATCTAGATTGGGTATGCCCATCTGCTTTGCGCTAGCGATGTGGTATAAACGTGATTGGCGTTATTATCTAGCCTCTTTCACCTGGCGTAATATCCGTTGGGAGGAAATAAAGAAACAGTTACGCCTTGGTTTCCCCATAGGTGCACAGACCTTCCTAGAAACCTTTACTTTCACTATTTCATTCGTGATTATCGGTTGGATAAGCAAAGAGGCACTAGCAGCCCATCAAGTGGCGAACCAAATAGCAGATTTAACTTTTATGATAGCCATGGGCGTGGGTGCAGCGACTACGATACGCGTATCGCATCAGTTAGGTGCAGGAGATATCCGAGCTGTACGTATGGCTAGCAATGCTAGTATTCATTTGGTGCTATTGCTGAATACGATAGGAGCTGTTGTAATGATTAGCCTGCGTAATTATATCCCTTTGCTTTTCACACAAGATACAGAGGTTATAGCCATTGCATCACAATTGATTGTTATTGCAGGACTCTTCCAATATGCGGATGGACTACAGGCTGTTGGAGCAGCTATGCTACGTGGAATCACCGATGTTAAGGTGCCTATGTTGATAGCTTTTATGTCATATATTGTAATCGGCTTGGCTGTCGGCTTGGTGTGCGCGTTCCCATTAGAGATGGGTGCAGCTGGTATATGGGTAGGATTTATCATGGGATTATCGACAGCTGCGACATGCTTCCATATACGGTTCAACAGAAAGTATAAGAAGTTAGCTGCGAGAAACTAGACAATAAAAATCACCATATTTGGGTATTGTGTATATGCCGAAAAGGCAGTACCTTTGCAGCGTTTTTCATGCTCAATCGAAACGAATACATAGAACATGGTGTGCAAATCCAGGAAGTGGATGCACGAAACTTAGATACAGCATTGGTTCGTACTGCCGAACTGATAGACCGTCATCAACCCTTTGTGGTGCTTCTCACGCACTATGATGCCTTGTTAGCTACTGAACACCGATTGGACTACGAGACCTTGGGCCAACTGCTAGGTGTGCGTATAGGACTGGCCGAAGATCGAGAGAAAGTGATAAGCGAAGTGGGTAAGTTTCGCCACGTGCATGTGGCATATGGTAAGGACATAGAGGAGGCAATAAATCGTGTTATTGAGGTGATTGTCACACTACCCAATGTGCGTGAGAAATATTCCAAACGCTATATGGCTATCCGTTTGCTCGAACGTCCAGATGAGATGCTAGCTCTGCTACCGCATAGCGAGGAACTGATACGCGTGGCAGCAGAACAACGAGCACGACTATTATATGAATACGGAAAAACTGCCAAAGAGGTAATTACGCAAGCTCGATATGGTTTCGTACATGGTGCACTAGAAGAGACACTGACGCACGCACAACATGATACTGGACACTCATTGGCAGATAAGATAGACCGAATATTGACTAACCGATGGATAGGTTTGCCCTTGCTAATGTTGTTGTTATATGGTGTGTTTGAATGTACATTCACATTAGGTGCCTATCCACAAGAGTGGATCAGTATAGGTGTGGAAGCACTAGCCGAATGGGTGCGTGGATTATTACCTGCAGTATGGTGGAGTAGTTTGTTGATAGATGGTGTGCTGATGGGAATAGGTGCCGTATTGGCTTTTCTTCCGAATTTGATCATTATGTTCTTTTTCTTGAGTTTGATGGAAGATTCGGGTTATATGGCTCGTGCTGCGTATGCGATGGATAAAATTATGCACCATATAGGACTACACGGCAGTTCGTTCATTCCCATGCTGATGGGCTTCGGCTGCAATGTACCAGCCATTATGGCAGCGCGCGATATCACTAACAAGAAAGATAGAGCAATAACGATGATGATGGTGCCGTTTATGAGCTGCTCTGCACGATTACCTGTATATATGTTGTTTATTGGTGCGTTTTTTGCTGAAAATAAAGCAATAGTGATGCTGTCGCTATATATATTAGGTGTACTGCTGAGTATCGCTTTTGCTTGGCTAATGCAGCACATGCCTGCTTTTCGTCAAACGAAACATGACTATGTGAGCGAGTTACCAGCCTTTCGTAGACCTACGTTGCGAAATACCGGTTTGCATATATGGGAACGCGTAGCGGACTACTTGCAAAAGATACCCGCTGTCATCATCTGGGCTAGCGTCATTATCTGGGCGTTGACCTATTTCCCGTCTGGTAACATGACGGATATGGAAAATAGTTATTTGGCATTGATAGGTCATTGGATAGAACCCGTAATGCGTCCACTGGGCTTTGATTGGAAGATGTCGGTATGCTTGTTGACGGGCCTACCAGCTAAAGAGGCAATTGTGTCCACCATGGGTATCTTGTATCCATCGGAAATGGCTTTATCTGCGTTCACACCTGTAATGGCGTATGCCTTTATGGTGTTTGTACTGTTGTATTTCCCATGCGTGGCTACTATCACCACACTGCAGAAAGAGATAGGTGCTAAATGGGCATGGTTTAGCGTATTACATTCATTGGTATTGGCTTGGGTAATTAGTTTTGCGATATATCAATTGGGAAATTGGATAGTGGGTGTTTAATGTACGTCCTATACGCTATTCTAAGTATGACTTAAAGATTATGAGTATGAAAAAGATTATATTATCAGTATTATTAATTATTATGCCACTGGTATGGGCGAAGGCACATGTTTGGGGTACTGTATTGGATGATAAAGGTGAGCCTCTAGTAGGTGCGAATGTGTATTGGGCTGGGACTAGCGTAGGCGTGGCCACTGATCTAGATGGACGTTTCAAATTAGACCCAGTGAAAGGTACCAACCTACTAGTAACTAGTTTTATGGGTTTCCATAACGACACAACTGAAGTTACTGCTCATACTGAATTGACTATCGTTCTCGTAAGTGATTTATTGTTAGAGGAGGTGGATATTGTCGAACGCAAAATGGCCGTTCTTCGTTCACGTGTATCGCCCTTATCAGTAGAAACACTGACTGGAGAAGCGTTATGTATGGCTGCATGTTGTAATCTCAGTGAGAGTTTTGAAACTAGTGCCTCGGTGGATGTAGCATACTCTGATGCTGCTACTGGTGCTAAGCAAATTCGCCTATTGGGGCTCAGTGGCACTTATGTACAGATGTTGACAGAGAATACTCCCAATATTCGCGGATTGGCGCAAGCCTTCGGTATGGAGTACATCCCTGGCCCATGGATGGAAGCTATCCAAATTAGTAAAGGCACATCATCGGTATTGAATGGCTATGAGGCTATTGCTGGACAAATCAATGTGGAGTACTTGAAACCTCAAACACAAGATCCAGTTTCGCTGAATGCGATGGTTAGTACGGAAACGCATGCCGAGGTGAATGCCTCAGGTGGATGGAATATCAATGACAAAGTATCCACTGGTGTATTGTTCCACGCGCAGAATATGTCGCTGGAACTAGACCACAACCATGATGGTTTCTTGGATATGCCAAAGAATACAAATGTAAACCTGCTGAATCGTTGGTATGTGAAGACTGGTGACTACACAGGTCAATTCCTTTTGCGCGGATTATACGATCATCGTCAAGGTGGTTTGACCCAAGAAGCTACTCAAGCATCGGTTTCTCCCTATGCTATAGACCTCAACACGTGGCGCATAGATGGTTTCGTGAAGAATGGCTATGTATTCAACAAAGATTTGGGTACCTCAATAGGTATTATAGCTTCTGCTTCGTATCACAACCAACAAAATCTTTACGGCGCACGTCAATGGAATGCGACACAAACTAATGTCTATTTGAATGCAATCTTCCAAACCACGTTTGACGATTCTGCTAACGATTTGTGGGATGATCACGGGCATAATTTATCAGTAGGACTGAGTGTGAACTACGACAGCTACAACGAGGAGTTATTGCTGCCTATAGGTGTTAATCACTCCTCCTACGTACGTGATACATGGGAGATGATTCCTGGTGTATTCGCAGAATATACCTATACTTACAAGGATAAGGTGACGTTACTGCTAGGTGTGCGCGAGGATTATTCTAGCCACTATGGTTTCTTCACCACACCCCGTATGAATCTCCGATACGCTCCATTTGAGTGGTGGACGGTACGTGGCTCAGTGGGATTGGGTTATCGCTCACCGAATGCTATAGCTGACAATGCAGCCTATCTCCCAAGCCAGAGAGTATATCATTTCTTAGATGATTTAGAACAAGAGCGCTCAATGAATACGGGATTGACTACTGTGTTTTATATCCCGATAGCAAATCGCGAATTGCAACTATCAGGCGAATATTATTATACGAAATTCTTGGATGGTGTGATAGCCGATATGGATCGCGACTTGCATGGCATAACGCTATATAATATGCATGATGTGGAGGGTTCGCAATATTTCTCCCATAACTGGCAAGTGGAGGCGAATATGGAGATTCTGCGTGGGTGGAATATGACGGTAGCGTTCCGCTATACTGATGTACAGCAAACAACCTACAATACCATTGCCAATACCTATGAACTGCGCGACAAACCATTGCAAAATAAATTTAAAGGTATCATCACCACTAGTTATCAGACACCGCTGAAGACTTGGCAGTTTGATTTGACGGCACAGTTTAATGGTGAGGGGCGTATGCCTGACGGATTCGTGGTACCTGAAGCAAGCAAGCAATATACGATGCGCAATGGATGTATATACCATAAATGGTACCCACAGTTGTTGGGACAAGTAACCAAGTTTTTCCGCACGTGGTCAATCTATTTGGGAGCAGAGAACATGACCAACTTCACGCAGGACAATCCTATTGTGGGTGAACGTCATGGGGAACATCAGTATGTGAATCCTGAGTCAGCCAACTTTGATGCTTCAATGATATGGGCACCTATTCATGGTTGGAAAATGTATTTGGGCTTTCGATGGTCACTAGAACGCGAAGAGTAATTCTTAAAACGCTAGCAATAATATGAAACGACTAATTATCTTCCTGTTGGCCGTGTTGCCAATGGCTTTTGTTCTCTCTACAGCAGAGGCGAAACCAAACAAACAAAAAGTAGTATTCTATGTCTATCTGCATTGTCAGGATTGCTGTGACAAGATTTTGAAGAATATTCCTTTTGATAAGGAACTCAAAAATGGAGTAAAAGATCTTGTGTTTGACATTGAGGCACAAACTGTAACTGTGACTTATGACGCCAACAAAACAGATGTTCCAACATTGCAAAAAGCATTTGCTAAGATAGGCAAGCCAGCTACTACCACCAAGCCTGATTCTAAGGAGCATGGTGAATACGAGCATCATCATCACGACCATGATCATCATCATGGTCATCAACATTAACAAAAAGCCATACAAGCGTATGGCTTTTTGTTTATCCTAAATCTAATGATTGATTTTGTTTTATTGATTATATCGCAAGGCTCGTTGTAGTTCTCGCTTGTCGTCTGCTGCGCGTAGTGCTTGACGTTTGTCATAAGTATGCTTACCTTGGCAGAGGGCAATTTCCATCTTGGCGAAGCCTTTCTCGTTGATGAATAGTCGTAGTGGAATGATGGTTTTTCCTGTATCTTGTACTTGACGCTGTAATTTGCGCAATTCTTTGCGGGTCATGAGCAACTTGCGATCGCGTTTGGCTTCGTGATTGGCATAACTACCAAAGCGATATTCGGCAATATGCATCTGTTTTACCCATAACTCGTTACTGATGAATTGGCAATACGTATCTACTAGCGAGGCCTTGCTCTCTCGAATGGATTTGATCTCTGTGCCGAAGAGTTGGATGCCCGCTGTATAACGCTCTAGTACCTCATAATCAAAGGTTGCACGGCGATTTTTAATATTTACATTGCTTTTCAAACGCATAAAAACGCGACAAAGGTACAATAAAAAATGCACATACGCAAGAAAAATAATAGGAAGTTGATTTTTTAACTTGCACAACTGCGAAAATTATCGTACCTTTGCAGCGTAATTCTATAAATATGGACAATGATTTTCAAATGTTGGCGAAAACCTTTAAGGGGTTAGAGCAAGTGCTTGCAGGAGAATTAATTGAATTGGGTGCCAATAATGTGCAAATACAGCGTAGAGCCGTATCCTTTACGGGGGATAAACGTATGCTTTATGCTGCAAACTTTTGTTTGCGTACTGCTTCAAGAGTTCTTGTGCCAATTATCAGTTTTAGAGCTAAAACTACAGATGATATTTACTCGCATGTAAAGCAGTTGGATTGGGGACTATACATGACTGCTACAACTACTTTCCAGATTGATGCCACCGTATATTCTGAGCTATTCCGCCATTCGCAATTCGTAACATATCGCGTAAAAGATGCGATTGTGGATTGGTGGATGGAGCACGGAGGTATGCGTCCGAATGTGCAGTTGACCAATCCTGACTTAAATTTGAATATACATATTGCGGGCGATATCGTCACGCTGTCGCTAGATAGTTCGGGCGAGAGTCTTCATAAACGTGGTTATCGTGTAGCGAACACGCAAGCACCTATCAATGAGGCTCTTGCTGCAGGCATGCTTTTGCTCGCAGGATGGAAAGGGCAAAGCGATTTTTATGATCCCATGTGTGGATCGGGCACATTGCTGATTGAGGCAGCGCTTATTGCACGTAATATTGCTCCTGGTATTTATCGTAAGGGGTTTGCTTTTGAAAAGTGGGCTGATTTTGATGCGGATCTTTTTGAAGATGTATCTAGCGATGATAGTAGAGAACGTGAATTTAATCATAAGATTTATGGTTCAGACGCAAGTTTTTATGCCGTTCAAACAGCCATGAAAAATGTACAATCGGCTAATCTGCAAAGAGATATAGAGATGAAGCAGATACGTGTGCAGGAGTTGCGCCTAGGCGAAGAGGCGAAAGGAGCTAAGGCAAGGCAAACGGAAGGAGCTTTAGTGATGATGAATCCGCCATATGGCGAACGCCTATCGCAGGAAAAGGATGTTTTGCGTTTGTATCAAGATATAGGAACAACGCTTAAGCATCATTTCAGTGGGGCTACGGCATGGATTATTTCAAGCAATGAAGCTGCTTTGAAATGTGTTGGATTACGTCCGGCTAAACGTATTCATTTGGTAAATGGAGATTTAGACTGTTTGTTTAATCAGTATGTATTATTTAAGGGAGATCATAAGACATGGAAAAAATCCTTATAGAAGAATACAATTATCCTTTACCTGATGCGCGTATAGCTAAATATCCATTGGCAGAACGTGATCAAAGTAAATTGCTTGTGTATCGTGATGGAAAAGTGAGTGAAGATTATTTTTATCACGTGGGTGATTATATCTCCAATGATTCACTCCTTATATATAATAATACGCGCGTAATACAAGCGCGATTGGTGTTTCATAAGCACCAAGAAGATGGTACACTAGGGGCTCGGGTGGAAATATTTTGTTTGGAACCTATCTTGCCGCATGACTACCAGTTGAACTTAGGATCTACGGAAGGTTGTACGTGGAAGTGCATGATTGGTAATGCGAAGAAGTGGAAATCTGGTACATTATCGCTACCTATCGTATTACCTTCTGGCGAAACCATCACCCTTTTTGCGGAGAAAGGCGAACAAGTGGGTAACACTTTTGCTGTGCGCTTTTGGTGGAATACCACCGATCATCTCACCTCTCACCTCTCACCTCTCATCTATAACCCAAACATCAGCTTTGCTGAGATATTAGATGCTGTAGGCGAATTGCCGATTCCTCCTTACCTGAATCGCAAGACTGAGGAGAGCGATAAGACTACTTATCAGACGGTGTATTCACGTATAAAAGGGTCGGTCGCTGCTCCTACTGCGGGTTTGCATTTTACAGACAAAGTATTGAATGGTTTACGACAAAAGGGCATACAAATCGCAGAGGTGACATTGCATGTGGGCGCAGGAACGTTCCAACCCGTAAAAGTGGCGGACGCCAATCAACACACCATGCACACAGAGATTATTGCCATACCGCGTGGGACAATTGAAACAATCATTAGTCATCTCGGACATATTGTAGCTGTAGGTACAACTAGCATGCGTACGCTAGAAAGTCTCTATTTTCTTGGTGAACAATTACACGATGAACCACACGCCTTACGTTCTACACTCTCTGTGGCGCAGTTTGCACCATATGACAAAGAGCATGCTATCTCTGCAAGCGAAGCACTGCAGGCAATAATAGATTATCTGGATAGTACGGAGCAGAATGTCTTGCACGCAGAGACGCAAATAATGATTAAGCCAGGATATCAGTTCCGTGTTGTGGATCAATTAATTACCAACTTTCACCAACCAAAATCCACGTTGTTGCTTTTGGTGAGTGCTTTTGTAGGAGGCGATTGGCATACCATTTACGATTATGCTCTATTGCATGACTTCCGCTTTCTCAGTTATGGCGACAGTAGCATATTAACTCTAAACACTAAACACAATGATTGACACTCACTGCCATATAGATGACCCGCAGTATGCGGAGGAATTAGCCTCTTTTTTGGCTGACCAGCAGGCGCATGGCGTAGAAGCCATGCTTGTGCCTGGGGTAGATGCCACGTCTGTAAAAGATGTACTAACGGTTTGCGACCAATATCCTCACTATTTGTTTCCTGCTTTGGGACTGCATCCTGAGAATGTGAAGGAAGATTGGCAAGAACAACTGAAAATACTCAAAACTGCGGTTGATAAGCGTATGTGTCAACTGTCAACTACCAACTGTCAACTGATCGCTATCGGCGAAATAGGCTTGGACTACCATTGGGATATAACTTTCAAGGAGCAACAACATGAAGCGTTGCGCGAGCAGATGCGCTGGGCGCAGCAGTATAATCTACCCGTGATGATTCATAGTAGAGATGCTACAGAAGATACACTGAAAATACTTCGCGAATTTCCCACAGTAAAAGGAGTAATGCACTGCTTTAGTGGGAGTCATGAAGTAGCAAAGCAGGTGGTGGAGATGGGCTATTATTTAGGGATAGGTGGGGTCTTAACCTTCAAAAACTGTAAGTTGGCTGAGCATCTGCAGGGGATTCCGTTGGACAGATTGATATTGGAAACAGATGCTCCATATATGGCTCCTGTTCCACACCGTGGAAAACGCAATGAAAGTCGTTGGATGTGGTATGTGGTTGAACGTTTGGCGCAGTTGTATGATTGTACTCCTGAATATATAAATGAGCTAACAACCGCTAATGCAAAGGCACTTTTTGTTATAAATTTGTGAAAAAATAAAAAAAAAACACAAACTATTGTGCATATATCAAATATTTTTTGTACCTTTGCGGGTCGAAAGGTGTATTGCGTCGTTTTGTGTGCGGTTACTTTTCTGTAAATGTGTTCTTAGATATACATTATAGTAGGTCGAAGACCGACAAACGCGAAAGACTAACGAGGGCTTTGGAAGCCCCGACTTAAGGAGGTGCAACGGCGGCAAGCCAAACTCGCAGGGCGAGTTTTTTCATGCAAGCTAGTTGCGACGAAGGAGAGATGCTCGAGTGGTTGAAGAGGCACGCCTGGAAAGCGTGTAAACTCCAAAAGGGTTTCGGGGGTTCGAATCCCCCTCTCTCCGCAAAGATTTTTAAGACGACATGTCTAAGCTTGCTTAAGCATGGCGGAAGAAAAATCTTTGCACAGGATGCCCGGGGCAGACTGTGGGGATTACGAAGAAATCCCCTCTCTCAAGGATGCCGTCGGCAGATTGTGGGGATTACGAAGAAATAATCGTTCGAGGCATAGCCGAGATGAGAAATCCCCCTCCTAACACGCTCGCGAGCGAGCCACTAACGTGAGTAAAACGAACAAATAAATATTAACAATTTAATACACAAAAAAACAAATCGTATGAAAAAAATTTTTGCAACCCTAACGGTGTTGGCAATGTTTTCTTTCGGAAGCGTTGCAGTAATGGCTCAAGACGCAGCTGAGGCTGCTCCTGTAGCTGAGGAAGTAACTGTAGATTCTGCAGCTGTTGAGGCTCCTGCAGTAGAGGCAGAAGAAGTAGTAGAAGAGGCTGAGGGCGGTATCGTAGCCCTACACAAAACTCTCAAAACTAAGTTCATCGAAGGTGGTGCTGGCTTTATGGCTGCTACATTGCTCTGCTTGGTATTTGGTTTGGCACTCTGTATTGAGCGTATTATCTATTTGAGCTTGAGCAAAACTAACACCAAAGCTCTCTTAGCTAACGTTGAGGCAGCTTTGAAGAACGGTGGTATTGAGGCTGCTTTGGAAGTTTGCCGCAACACTCGCGGTCCTGTAGCTAGTATCTTCTATCAAGGTTTGAGCCGCTACAATGAGGGCGTTGACGTAGTTGAGAAAACTGTAGCTTCTTATGGTGGTGTGCAACTTGGTCTTCTCGAGAAGAACCTCTCTTGGATTTCTCTCTTCATCTCTATCGCTCCATCTTTGGGATTCTTGGGTACCATTATCGGTATGATCCAAGCGTTCGATAAAATCCAACAAGTAGGTGACATCTCTGCTACCGTTGTGGCTGGTGGTATCAAGGTCGCTCTGTTGACAACCCTCCTCGGTTTGATCATCGCTATTATTCTTCAAGTATTCTACAACTACATCCTCAGCTTGATCGAGGGTCTCGTTAATGAGATGGAAGATAGCTCTATCAGCCTTCTTGACCTCGTGGTTGAATACGACGCAGCACAAAAGAAATAATCTATTTTGCATTGTGCAGAACGTGAATTGTTAAACTTGCAAAATTTTAGATTATTATGAAAAATTATAAATTATTCCCAAAAGTAACCCTCTGGGTCCTCATGTTGGTGGGCATCGTTGCTTCAGTGATGTTCTTTGCAGGAGGTTCTGAAGGTTCATTGGAAGTAGCAGGTGACTTCTTGGATATTCCTAAGTTCACCGACGCGCTCCTCTATTGGATTTATGTGCTCGTAGGTCTTGTTATCCTTGTTACTTTCGGTTTCGTTATTGCAAAATTGGTTGAGACTTTCAAGGTAGATCCAAAACGTGGTCTTACATCTGTAGGCGTAGTGCTTGGTGCAGTAGCACTTTGCGTACTCTGCTGGTTCTTGGGTAGCCCTGAAGAAGTGAAAATCCTTGGTTACGAAGGTACCGATAACGTAGGTAACATGGCTCGCATGAGTGATGCTATCATGTACCTTGTTTACATCCTTACCGCTTCTACTGTAGTAGCGCTGATATGGGGTGTTATTTATACACGAGTTAAAAAGTAATTACGACATTTACATCAATTGTAAATTGTCCAATCGTAAATTAAGATTATGGCAAAGAAAATTCCGCAGATTAACGCCAGTTCCATGGCAGACATCTCATTCTTGCTGCTCATCTTCTTCTTGGTGACCACCTCTATGGATGTGAATCAAGGTCTCGCACGTCGTTTGCCTGCACCTATTCCACCTGACCAAAAAGTCGAGGACACCGATATCAACAAACGTAACTTGTTTGTTGTGAAGATTAACTGGGAGAACAAACTCCTCGTGCAAGGACAAGAGATGGATGTGCGTCAACTGCGCGCTAAAGCCAAGGAGTTCATTGTGAATGCCAATGACGACCCAAATATGCCTAAACTCTTTGAGGAGGATTTTGGTCAGCCATTTGGTACGCTCAAATATACTAAGGAACACGTGATTTCCGTGCAAAACGATGCCGAAACACAATACCAAGCATATTTGGAGGTGCAGAACGAATTGGTGGCAGCATACAACGAGTTGCGTGAGGAATGCGCTCAAAAATACTTCCACACTGCTTATACTGAGTTGGATGAAGAGTGGCAAAAGAAAATCCAAAAGATTTATCCTCAAAAGATTTCTGAGGCTGAACCTAAAAATTATGGAGGAAAGTAATTATGGCAAAAATTCGTAGAAACGATAAACGAGAGATGCCTGCTTTGAACACTAGTTCATTGCCTGATATCATCTTCATGTTGCTGTTCTTCTTCATGTCTGTAACTTCTATGAAGGAGGTTACCTACAAGGTACAGATTCAGAACCCACAAGCAACTGAGTTGACGAAACTCGAAAAGAAATCATTAGTTCGTTACATCTATGTAGGTACTCCTACCGCTGAGTTCCGCAAACAATATGGTGCGGAGACACGTATCCAATTGGACGACGCTTTCGCTGACGCTAAGGAGATTGGTGACTATATCATCAACGAGCGTTCTTCTATGAAAGAGTCTGACCAAGGTCTTATGACTGTGTCTATCAAGGCTGATAAGGAGACTAAGATGGGTATCATTGCAGACATCAAGCAAGAGCTTCGCCGTGCATATGCACTGAAGATCAGCTACGCTGCTACCCAACGTACATCCTACTAATTCGTAGATTGATATATTCTATCAACTGCCTGCCCGTAGGGACAGGCAGTTTTTTTGTGCCTTGCATCATACATATTGGATGCCTTGCTGCTCCGTATTTGTTCCACTTAGGAATAGGTTCAATTCCTTTTCGGATATTAGATGTATATTAGTGATTAATTAGTGATAAGTTAGTGATTAATTAGTGATTCGTATCCTTTTGTAGGCATAGTGCTAAAACTGAGGTTATGAAATTTTAGGACAGAAGAACATAAATGAAATACTAAACTCCCCTGTACAAAATCCCCACAACTGCCAAATAATCAATCATTCTTCTCGCAAAATCATGTACATATGTTCTATACACTTGCCCACGTCCGATATTTTTACTACCTTTGCAAACGAAATCACCAAATACACTGCCTTATGTCGCCAATCCGTCATCTCACCTTTCTGCTCCTCTGCCTGCTTCTGGCTTCCTGTGGCTACACCACCCGCTACCAAGAAGCCAAGCACACCATTGCCATTGCAGACAGTCTGGACCAGCACGAACACCTGCTCTATCCCGACACCACTGCGCTTCAGCAAGCCATTCGCACACTCGACACCCCTTTTGGCAAACTCTTTGCACACAACCAACTCGGCAAAGCTCATTACTACATCGGGCGTCATCTCAGTCTCAACAACCAGATCACCCAAGCCGCAGCGCATTATATCGCAGCCGACCGCGCGCAGATAGATGATCCTATTTACCGCGGGCGTATCAACTCCTGCATGGCGCATATAGCCAAACAAAACGAGAGCGACACCCTCGCCCTTACCTTCTTCATCCGTGCCAACTGCGCCTTCCACGAAAGTGGCAAAGATTGGTACTACGCACACACTCTATTGGATATCAGCGAGTTCCACACCTACCTTCACCAATTCGCCGAGGCAGACAGCATACTCCGCATAGCTGCCTCCTACAACATAGACGACTACTACCTCGCGCGCTTCTACGAAACCAAAGGCCTTTATTTTTACGAGCAACTCCAATATGATTCTGCCCTCCACCACTTCCACCACGCCTTAAACCTCTGGCAGTACGAGGAAGACCGCCTCTATACCTATAAGAAGCTCATGCAAGTTTATCTCGACATGGGAGACCAAGCCTCGGCGTTGCCTTACGCACAAATCATCGTGGAGCAGTCCGCTACGCCAAACGAGTTAGTCAATGCCTACTACTGCCTCATGCAGGATGCCAAAGCCAACAATGATATTGAGCGACTGAGCCGTTATGCCCATGCTCGCCAAGATGCCAACCGTCTGCTTAACGCACAAGTCGGCAAGTACCACGGCGCACTCACCCTGCTGAAAGAGCATCTGGCTAACCCTTATCCTTATCGCTGGGCATGGATTACGCTCCTATGTTTACTCGCAGCCTGCTTGTTATTAGTCATCGCTATCCTACTGCACCGCCGACACGCTGCCCGTCGCTTGCAAGTGGCACATCATCAGATAGAAGACCTATCCATCAGTGCCCAACTGTCCGACATCCGCGCCACCTATCCACGCCCTCGCAAACAGTGGAACGACTATAACGAACTAAAGAAGGACTTAGCTCCCCTGCTCCACGACTGGCTATCTGAGTTGGAAACGCACCAACTATCCAACCGTGAAAATGTCTTTTGTACATATATGCTTCTTTATCCCAATGCCTCATTGGAAGAACTGGCAGATTGGATGCACTACTCCGCCACAGGCGTCAGCACCTTCAAACGCCGCATCGCCCAGAAGATAGGCATCCCCACCCGAGAACTGTATCATTTCCTACACGCAATGCTACAAAGCGAAAAATAAAAACTGTACATTTTTACCACAAATAATAGATTATCAACACAATACATTTTTATAGTCTGTACAAATGCTTTTGCCTATTGCAGATGTTACCAAATTGTACTACCTTTGCAACAAAATTCAGTTGCAACAACAATGTATAACCTATAAATAATAGCGATATGAAAACAATCAACTCTTTCCGCAGCAAACTCTTTGCTCTCACCCTCGCCCTCATGGCAAGTGTGTCAACCTTCGCATATGAATTTGAATATGTGAATGATTTCCATATAAACGGCTTTGCTTATAAGGTATTGCCTTCCAATACGCTGTTTCCATATGGTTCTGCTGCGTTAATTGAAATAGCAGATTGCAACAAGGATGTTGTTATTCCAGAATTTGTTTCCTATGGAAATACAGAATATCGTATAATTACATTTGGAATGGGTTCAGTAGTTTTTACTAATGATGCCAGTTCTGTCGTAGAGTCCATTACTATTCCTAAAACGACTAGTGTTATCAATAAAAATGCATTAGCAGGGTGCCCAAATCTAAAAACCGTGGTGGTTGATAGCGAAAATCCTTACTATGATAGTCGCGAGAACTGCAATGCTATTATCACAACATCTCAAAATCCATACTTTACGCCTAACACCTTGATTGCAGGTTGCAAAACGACTATTATTCCTAATTCCGTTGCTGAAATAGGGGATAATGCTTTTTATAATTCTGCATTAGAAAGTATCACGATTCCAACTGGTACAACAAAGATAGGACGATCTGCATTCAACAACTCTATTTTGCTATCTTCAATCACATTGTCCGCAACCCTAATAGAAATTAGCGATTGGGCTTTTGCAGATTGTTTTAGTCTTAATACAATCATTTGTTATGCCATAGAACCACCAACGATTAGCAGCAATACATTTTTCGGTTCGAATCCCATATACAACAATCCTACAATTTATGTCCCTGCCGAGTCTGTTGAGGCATATAAAAATGCAGAGCATTGGAAATGGTTTACTAAAGTCTTGCCTATTGAACCTACCTCCTACAAATCCCAATGGTGCGATACATGGAATATATTAGTAAAAACTGGCAGTGTACATCCACCAGTTGAAGAAATTTATCGCTATCAGTTGGCGCAAGACACTGTTATTGGTGATTATACCTATACCGCTGTTGTGCAAAAAGAAATCAATGATGCTCTTGATGCACCTCATTATGTGGCAGCTGTTCGTTTTACTGATGATAGAAAGGTGTATGTCTATTACGATAACGCCGAATACTTATTGTATGATTTCAATGTCCAAGAAGGTGATGAGTTAGAAGTATTTGCTGGTATCAACAACTATACATCTGAAATCAAAACATATAAATGCACCGTAACAGGTGTTGAACAATACGCATGTGTAGGGTGTCCTGCGACTATTACTTTGCAAGTACATAATCATCCTAATGATTTTAGAGAATTCTATCGTCAAACCCAATGGATAGAAGGAGTCGGTGATATAAATGGATTTCTTAATGGCATCAATCATTACGTAGAAATGGATGGTGGTGGTTCAGAGTATTTGCTTTGTGCGCACAAAGGCGATGAACTAAAATACACAGGTCCTTTATACGAGGAATACGGTTGCGGTGATGATGCAGAACAAACCCCCGAAGACCTCTTCCCAACACTCTGGGGTTTGCAGCGAACAACTTTTTATCACTATACCGAGTGTTCAGATAGCTATTCTTCATTGACCGCTTCAAATGAAATCGTTACTATAAACGACAAACCATACTTGCGTTTTGGTAAAATGTTTCTTCGTGAGGAAAATAATCAAGTATTAATATACAGTGCTGCTTATGATAAAGATCTCGTTCTTTATGACTGGAATTTAGAAGTAGGCGACTCCATATCCCTACTTGCAATGGATTATGGCGTTTATCCCGAATATGCAGTTTCCGTGGTAGATTATAGAGTGGTTGTAGATATTGATGAGAGTGGAGATCTAATCACGGATACTATACCTACGGATAAGGTGGTTGTAGATAAAATATCTACTATTACTTTGTTAGATGGTAAAGAGTATAAAACATGGTATTTGGCTACAGGATGGGCAGGTGGAATAACTTATGTAGAAGGAATAGGTGTACTTGGTGATGAATATTGGGGAGGAGACTACTTTGGATTAATACAAATAGAAGAACTCCCAACTTGCTACTATGGAGATCTGTTAGTTTGCGTAAGCAAGAACAATAAACTCCTCTACCAGATGGATCCAGTTAAAATGGATGAATTAGGCGCAGAGTGCTTGTGCGACTACAATAGTGGACCTAAAAAAGACCATGCCAAAGATGGACAGATTGGTGGCAGACCAACCCCTACACAATGGAATCAGTTAGAAGTTGTGCTTCGCCAAATGGATAATAACCACACTATCCTGCAAGCAGAGACTTTCAGCTACACGTTGGAAGATATCTCGCAACAGATGAACAACAAAACCTATTTCCAACTCGCACGCCAATCTACCAAAGATACTGCCACCACCAAGTCTGTAGTAGGTGCACTACATTTCGGCAAAGATGAAGACAACCGTGTGTACTTCCTCCGCGATGGAGTAGAATATGTGCTCTACGACTTCACCGCCGAACCAGGCGACACTGTGGAAATCTTTGCAGGTATCAACAACTACCCACAAGAAACCACTTATAAACACGTAGTTACAGGCAAAGACACCCTCGAGAATGGCGCATGTCGTATGTTGTTGGAGGTAGTCTTCCCCGATGAGACCACTGCCGAAAACGCAGAAAAAGTATGGTTAGCAGGTCTCGGCTCTGTGGATGGCATTGTGCATAACGCTGCCAAACGAACAAGCAACGCTCATGCCGCACCAAGCAGAAGTGCCCGCAGCAGCGAAATAGAAAGTTCAGTCATGCTCTGTGCTTGGCGCGAAGATAGTTGCCTCTACACCACCGACCATCCCGACTACGATACCTTCGGTTGTGTCTATAACCAAGAACCAACATCGGTAAAGGATATTCACTCCTCCCAACCTTCGTACCAAAAACTCCTCCGCGATGGTCAACTATTCATCATCCATGACGGAAAAACATACAACGTGCTTGGCGTTAAAGTAAACTGAGCGCGCTGTCCCTGCGATTGGCATAGATTTTGCATAGTATGTTTTGGCTATGCAAAAATATACCTTATACATATTAGTGAGTTGGTTGTTTATGGCAACCAACTCGCTTTTTGCTAAACCTAAAACCAATATTCCTGATTCGCTAGAAGTGCTTTGTTTTGAAGTGAATAATGTACCATTTAGTATGCAGCGTGTGGAAGGTGGGGTATTTGTCATGGGCGGTACACGTGAACAACATCGTGACCCTATCTCTACTGATCTTCCTACCCATACCATCGCCCTTAATGCCTATTATATCGGCCATACCGAAGTAACACAAGCCCTGTGGCAAGCCGTTATGCCCGAATGGGAAATCATGGATGAATGGCATAACCCGAATCACCCTATTACGGATGTTAGTTGGTATGACTGTCAAGTATTTATCCAAAGATTAGATAGCATTACTGGTATGCCGTTTCGCCTACCAACTGAAGCGGAATGGGAGTTTGCAGCGCGTGGCGGAAACGATAGCCAAAGTTTTCGCTTTGCAGGTAGCAACATAGCAGATAGCGTGAGTTGGGGATTGAGTAATGCAGGTTTTCGCAAACATACAGTGGGACTAAAAAAGCCCAATGAATTAGGACTATATGATATGACTGGCAATGTAAGCGAATGGTGCAGCGATTGGTATGCCCCATATTACATTGGAACAGAACCAAATCCCATAGGACCTATCACAGGTAACGATAAAATAGTACGAGGAGGTAGTTTTGATAACTGCCAAGCAAATAGTCATATCTCATACAGACACTATCAGCCACCTAAGGACGCAACCAGTTATTGCGGATTACGATTGGCATTCACCTTACCTAGTGAACCAACATTACAAGTAGAAGAGGAACCTGCTCTAGTGAGGAAATTGAAAATAAAGAATCTACATATCAAATTGCTATATGTACCCGCAGAATACCCCTACTATATATCTGAAGAACCTATCACATGGCGTTTATGGAAGAAAATCACCAACGAAGAATTAACCGAAAAATGGTCACAACCAGTAGTAGATAAAACAGATAACGCATGGAATCAATGGTTAGAGAAATGCAGAAAACTATCGCACGAACCTGTTATGTTTGCTACACAAAACGAAATAGATACTGCTATTTCACAAAACATTATTATGCAACCATGCATTAAAGCCAAGAAACAACGCCACTGGGAGAAGAATACACGCAGTATTCAACGGCATCGCAAGAACACCCAAAAAGCTCAAAAATGGGCAGACTTGATAGGAGTACAACTGAAGACTACAGAAGACCCTACCTTGCAAGTATATCTCAATAAAGAAAAATATAACCAACCGAGGTGGTTGGTTATACGGTAGTTTAATTGTGTAAGATTTCTACCTTATCCAGCAATTCGCCTGAATGCATTTCATACGTAGCGATACGTAATACATCTGAAGTGATTTGCAGATATTCATACACTGGTGCGCCTGAGAAAGAATAGTCGTATTTCGTATTCTCTTTGGTGGGGTAGTTCTTTGTCGAGGCGTTGGTAGTAATAAACACTGTAGGTTCTTCTTTCTTCCAAAAACGCTCCTTATAATACTCTGTACGGCGAGCGTAGTTATGGTCATGACCAGAGAACACCACATCCGCTTCGCGCATAGCATCGTAAAACGTTAGCCACATGAGCGGATTTTGTCTGCCTTTAGCGGTACTATATACAGGATGGTGCATCATCACTATGGTGAACTTATTACCTGCCTCACGCAAGGTTTTCTTTAGCCAAAATGCTACTTGTGTATAGTCTGACATACGATGCAGACCATCCGTGTCAATAGCTATTAGTCGCAGGTGTGGGAAGTCCACAAAGTAGGTCGTACCTATGAACCTGGCAGGACCATTCTGCGGATTAGGGAAGATGGTTTTCCAATGTTCGGGTAAGGTTTTTACTATTCCTTTAAGATATTCGTGATTACCAGGAATGGCTACAATAGGCAGCGAGTCAAGACGTGTACCCAACAACGATTGGTACATCATCTGCTCATAGCAAAGATAAGGTCTCTCCATCCAATCGCCCGTCTGTGCCCAGAATTGTATATCCGAATGGCGCTCAGAGAGAGCAGCCATTTGGTCGTTAGTGAGCGAATTATGAATATCGCCCAACAAAAGAAACGACAATGTGTCACGTTGCAAAGCACGCAATACACTATCATTGTTAAAAGTCTTAAACTGATGCGTGATGATAGGTTCTGTCCATTCTGGCTCAGGTGGATTACCAAACCACGCCTCCCAGCGGATGGCGCAAGTAGTAGCGCCACCTGCCAGAAGGCAAAGCACGATAATCCATCCAATCCAACGACGCATTAGAATGGGAGATCAGTAGTTTCATCTACGCCTGCTGTAGCGTCGAAAGTTTCCACATTGGCTTGTGGAGCAGCTACGGGTTGTGCAGCAGGAACAATTTGTGGAGCAGTAGCGTCAACTACGCCTTGTTGAATCTTCCATGCGCGGATAGAAGTGTACCAGCGACCGTTGAACTCGCGGCTCTCAATGTCAAAGCTGACGGTTACAATATCATCCAATTGGCAAGGGTTGGCTTTGATTCGGTCTTCGCCAAACACCTCAAAATGCACCTTACGAGGATATTGCTCCTGTGTCTCGAGTACGTATGCTTGAAGCTTCCATTCTTTGCCAGAGGTTTTGCTAATACCACCTTGCTCTGGCAATACTTGTATAATCTTACCTGAAATTTCCATATTCTTAACCTTTAATTGCTGCTACGCCTGGGAGGACTTTACCCTCGATTGCCTCGAGCAATGCGCCACCACCAGTAGAAATATAACTTACGCGGTCAGCCATACCGAACTTGTTGACACAAGCTACGCTATCACCACCACCAATCAAACTATATGCACCCTCATCGGTTGCTTTAGCAATTGCTTCAGCGATTGCCTTAGAACCAGCAGCGAAGTTATCGAACTCAAACACACCTGCAGGACCGTTCCAAAGGATAGTCTTTGCACCTTCAATAGCAGCAGCAAATGCTTTGCGGCTCTCTGGACCAGCGTCCACACCTTCCCAACCCTCTGGGATAGCGTTGCTTGGGCACACTTGTGTGTTCGCATCATTAGAGAATGCGTCAGCAGCTACGCAGTCAGTAGCCAATACGAGGTTCACACCTTTTGCCTTAGCTTGAGCAATGATATCGAGAGCTAGCTCGAGTTTGTCGTTCTCACAAATAGAGTTACCAATCTCGCCACCGTTGGCCTTAGCGAAAGTATAGGTCATACCACCGCAGAGGATGAGGTTGTCCACTTTGTCCATGAGGTTCTCGATGATACCAATCTTGGTAGAAACCTTAGAACCACCCATGATAGCGGTGAAAGGACGTTTGATGTTAGAGAGGATGTTATCCACAGCTTGAACCTCTTTCTCCATGAGGTAACCGAGCATCTTGTTATCTGCATCGAAGTAGTCAGCAATCACAGCTGTAGAAGCGTGTTTGCGGTGAGCAGTACCGAAAGCGTCGTTTACATAGCAGTCAGCATAACTTGCGAGGGTCTTAGCGAACTCTTTTTGGCTTGCCTTCATGGCTTTCTTTGCCTCTTCGTATGCAGGATCCTCTTTGTCAATACCTACTGGTTTGCCTTCCTCTTCTGGATAGTAGCGGAGGTTCTCAAGAAGGAGCACTTCACCTGCTTTGAGTGCAGCAGCTTGTTCAGCAGCCTTAGCGCAATCCTCAGCGAATTGTACTGGAGCACCGAGTGCAGCACTAACAGCGTTAACGATTTGCTTCAAGCTATATTTAGCTACCACTTTGCCTTTTGGTTTACCCATGTGGCTCATGATGATGAGCGCACCACCCTCTTCGAGGATGTGTTTGAGGGTTGGCAACGCACCGCGGATACGGGTATCGTCGGTAATCTCTCCATTCTCGTTCAATGGCACATTAAAGTCCACGCGAACAATCGCTTTCTTTCCAGCGAATTTGTAATCATTAATTGTCATAATCGTAGTGTATTTTGTTAGTTAAAAAGTTTCAATAGATTGCTCTTGCTGAGGTTATTGTAAAATCTTTTCCGCAAAAGTTGCAATTTGGGTGCAAAATTACTATAAATATTGCAAATATGCAAATTTTTTTTTGTATCTTTGCACGATTTTTGTGCAACGCGCTATAAAATATTAGGAAAGATATGCGAACAAAAGATTTGATAGCAAAGCGTGAGCGTCGTGATCGTAAGCGTGTACGTGCTCAGCGCAACGACATAGAAAAACGCGCATCATCCGAAGTAACGGCCAAGGAAGCATATACATTGCCATCGGATTTCGATGCGCATGTGTTGGCAGAATTAAAGCATCTGCCCACTCATATATCATCTGAAGAGATTTTGCGCCGCCGCGATATGCGCGATGTGTTAACCTTTACCATTGACCCAGATGACGCTAAGGACTTTGATGATGCGTTGTCCTTTCAAGTGCTAGAAACAGGGAACTACCAGATAGGTATTCATATAGCCGATGTGACGCATTATGTATTGGAAAATTCGGCAGTGGATGAAGAAGCATACCAACGAGGTACGAGTATCTATTTAGTAGATAAAGTGATTCCTATGCTACCTGAGCGTTTGTGTAATGAACTCTGTAGCCTTCGTCCGAATGAAGATAAACTATGTATGTCTGTAGTGGTGGAGATGGACGAGTCTGCGAAAGTGTTGCGACATAAGATATGCCGAACAGTGATAAACTCGGACTATCGATTGACCTATCAGCAAGCCCAAGAGATGATAGAAGGGCATAGCATGGATACATTAGCGGAGGCATTACACTTGTTGAATAACCTAGCAAAACAATTGCGTTCGAAACGTTTTGAACATGGAGCGATTAACTTTGAGACCCCCGAAGTACGCTTCCGTTTGGACAACGAGGGGAATCCTACTGATATTGTATTTCACCACTCAACAGATGCCAACTACCTAATAGAGGAGTTTATGTTATTGGCTAATCGTATAGTGGCTAGGGAAATAGTCAATAAGCCCTTCGTCTATCGTGTACACGACGTGCCCGATCCAGAGAAATTGGTTCGATTGGGTAACTTTATCCGTCAGTTTGGTTTCCACTTACGTACGTCTAATAAGCGTAGCGTGCAGAATAAGCATATCAATGCCTTGTTGGATAGCTGCCAGGGTAGCAATAGTCAAATGCTGATAGAAACGTTGGCTATTCGTTCGATGGCCAAAGCAGTATATTCCACCTCAAATATCGGTCATTATGGTTTGGCTTTTCCCTATTATACGCATTTCACTTCACCCATTCGGAGGTATCCTGATATGATGGTGCACCGTTTAGTTTCGCGCTATTTATTGCAGTCCAAATTGCCTTGTCGTCATGAGAAGGAAGTGCTGGAAGAGGCATGCGTGCATTGCTCCGATACGGAGCAGATGGCACAAATGGCTGAACGTGATAGTATTAAGCAGATGCAAGCTCGCTGGATTAGCAAGCATATAGGAGAAGAATTTGAGGGCGTCATCAGTGGTGTGACGGAGTTTGGACTGTTTGTCCAATTATCAGAGACACTCACCGAGGGATTAGTGCCTATCCGCACTATCGAACCACACGACTACATGCAGTATGATGAGGAGAATTATTGCCTCATAGCAGCACGTAGCGGAAAGACTTATACTTTATCGGATAAGGTGCGCGTGCGCGTAGTGAAAGCGGATGTGGAGAAGAAGCAAATAGATTTTGCTTTAGTCGAAGAGCGTGGGTGAGTCTTTTTCAAATTGCTTTAGTACAGCCCTCATCAATGTCTCGCGTACAAAACGTGAGCGATTACGCACACCATACCTCTCGCAATAGCGATCTAAGGCTCTCAGCTCGCTATCGTTGAGCATAATGCCCACACGATGCGTGCGTGCCTCTCGTACTCGAGGACGATTTAGAGATTGAGATGATGGTGTTGTTTTTTTCTTCATGTTTTTGTACGGTGTGTAGCTTATGGTCTATAATCAAAATTGCATGCTTGCTTTGATGGCTAATCCAACTATGCTACAGCCAATGGTATTGGTGTATTGCATTTGATTGATTGTTTCAACAATGGATATATAGGTCTGCTGCCATTGTGCTGTGAGAGCCATTGATAAGCTGCTATGCGCGTTGAAACTATATCCCCAACCAATCATTAGAGCAGCACACATGCCACTTCCCCATTGTTTGTTGGTGGCAAAAGCATATCCCGCTGTAATACCTATTAATGGGCGATGGCGCGTCGAAGCTCTTAATTCAATAGGCACCTGGCATACCAATTGCACGGGTATCCAGGAGTATGCTTCTTTCGTAAAAACACCCCGATAACCTATGCTACCTCCTAAGAGCATCTCTTTGCCCATAATTTGGTGTGTACCCAACGTTGCCTCTGCATTGAATAGTCCTGCCCAACCTTTGTATGGTACGTGCGCTGTTCCTCCTGCTAGGGCTACTTGTGTTGCCACGCGCTTTGGAGTGGTTCCCTTGACCGTATCTGCGGGGGCAATGGTGTTCTTTTCCGCTTTGATAGTTACTACTTCTGCTTTAGGGTACTGGTAGCGTAATCCATCTTTTCCACGCAGGATGATTACTTCATCGTTGTTGAGAATAATCTCTCCTTTAATGTTTTTCCCAGAGCGCAACACAATAATCTCTCCTCGTGCAGAACAGATGAGTATGGTGAGCATGATTATTATGTTAACTATGCGGTGCATTGATTGCTCAGTTTGTGACCCCGCTGGGATTCAAACCCAGGACCTTCAGAACCGGAATCTGACGCTCTATTCAGCTAAGCTACAGGGCCTCCTCTTAACTCGGGCATTGTTAGCCCTCGTTATCTTTTTAATCTCTTCTACCCACCAAAATCAATACATAATATACTAGCGTTCCTAGCGATGACAACGCCGCCACTACGTATGTGTATGCCGCACTGCGCAATGCAGATGCCGCCATGGGAGTTGTCTGTCTATCTGTAATACCCGCTTGCTCTAACCAAGCCACCGCTCGAGCGGATGCATTAATTTCCACTGGCAACGTGATGAAAGAGAATAGGGTGGTCATCGCATATAATATCACCCCTACTACCAACAATTGTGGGAATGATTGAATCATCAAAATGCCTGCTAGTAGTATCCACGTTACCCACTTTGAAGCAAACGAAACGACAGGTACCAAAGCGGTACGCATACGCAAAGGTCCGTATGCAAATGCATGTTGCAACGCATGTCCACACTCGTGTGCAGCTACCGCTGCGGCGGCCACCGAGTTGGAGTTATACACCGATTCCGACAAGTTGACGGTCTTGGTGCGTGGGTCATAGTGGTCTGTAAGGTGGCCTGTTGTGCAGGTGATTTGTACATCGTTTATGCCGTTGTCTCGGAGCATTTTTTCTGCTATCTGGCGTCCAGTAAGTGATAATCCTACTTGCGAATACTTCTTAAATCGGTGTTCAAGTAGCGCGCTGACACCCCAGCTCAACAGCGCAATGGTGATAAATAATATCCAATACATTTTTCTTTTAGTTTAAGTGTTTGGTTTATGTAGTTGTTATTTTTTTATAGTTTTTCTTCTGCACACTTTGCAATTTCCAAAGACATATAGTGAGAAGTGGTGTGGTACGAAGTTCGACCAACGTTTGTCTGCCAACATACGGCTGATAGTGGATTCCTTCACCTGACTTACACGTCCGCACTTCATGCAAATCACTTGCACGGAAGAATCGCTGTCTTGCACCCACTCGTATTGTCCAGCTCTTACCCCAAACTCTTTGTCCAATTTCTGTACCAAACTAGCTTTCTCCAACAAAGAAAGTGTGTTATAAATCGTAGCTCTGCTGATGGTCAGTTCTGTGAGCGCCGCTCGCAGTTCATCCATGGTGAATCGCTGCAACTGACATGCCACACGCATAATAGCAAATCGCTCTGGAGTATGTCGCAATCCATGAGAATCGAGATATGCACATAACTGCTCCGTAGCTTTTTGCAGTATATTTTCCTTTTTATGTGGCATGATAGTTAAGTGAGTGGCTAAATGTCTTTGATATATGCGCGGCGACGCTTGTGAATCTTGTGTGGGAACATTTCCCAGTGAGATTGGTTCTTGGTGTTGGTTTCCAAGATAGATGTGGTTTCCACACGCTTGATGCCGTATTTAACGAAATAAGGATGCTGGTCCGCAATAATTACCGCGTTCAACCCCTTGTCTTGATAGTCAGGTCGTACTGCAATGATGAGCAAATCGAACGCTTCCATCTGCTTTGCACGCAATGCCTTTAACATGTGATACCATCCGAATGGAAATAGTTTTCCTTTGCATTTGCGCAGTGCATCTGAGATGTCCGGCATGCCTACTCCGACGCCTACCACCTCATTTTTCTCGTTGACAACAAGTGTTACGAAATCAAAGTTGAGGATAGGGAAATATACATCGCAATAGTACTTTTTCTGACGTTCCGTCATTGGTTGGAAGTTGTACAACTTTTGGTATGCGACATCAATCACATCCATGTATTGTGTCCCGTATTTTTTCACCAATTCTTTGCAGTTTTTCACTTTGTCCACTCGCACATTGCTTCGCTCACGCACGATGGCATCCATACGTGCAAAGCGTTCTGGCAACTCAGTAGGCGGATAAATCTGATACTCAATCCAGTCTGCCTCCTTCACTAATCCGTACGCATCTAAGTGTCGAACGTAATATGGATAGTTGTATAACGAAGCCATAGGAGCAAGGTGATCATATCCTTCCAACAGCAATCCTTGGTGATCAAAGTCTGTGAATCCGACAGGTCCATTAATCTGCTCCATACCTCGTTCTTTTCCCCATTTAGCGACTGCATCTAGGAGCGCGAAACTAACTTCTTGGTCGTCAATGAAATCAATCCATCCAAATCTTACGTGCTTAACCTTCCATCTTTCGTTGGCCGCATGGTTAATGATACCCGCAATTCTTCCAACCGCTTTTTTGTCTCGGTATGCCATGTATAAAACATGTTCACACACAGCGTGTGCAGGGTTTACTTTCTCATCAAAAGTATTGAGTTCATCGGTAATTAATTGTGGGCAAAAGTATTCACAGTCTTTGTAGAATTCATTGCCAAAACGTATAAACTCTTTTAATCCACGACGTGTGGTAATTTGTATAATTTCTACCGCCATATGTAATAAATTTGTATTTTTCGCCGACAAAGGTACACAATTTCAACGGAACTTCCAAATAAATCGTAAAAAAATCTTAAAGAAGAGGTGCTTTTTTGTAGTAATGCTATGGTAAAGATTCGATAATCACTAATTAATCACTAACTAATCACTAATTAATCACTAATAAATAACTAACTAAATAAAGGTAATTGTAAGGTAATAGTTAAGTGGCGTTTATGAGCTACCGAGTTGAAAAACTACTCGAAAATTTGCGTATGTCAGAAAAAAGCAGTACCTTTGCAGCCGATTTTGTATTCTATACAAACATGTAGAACGATGAAGTTGTTGCAGTCAGTAGCTATTTATTGTGCGAGCTCTAGCAAGGTTCGCCCTTCTTATATTGCCGCAGCAGAGCGTTTGGGTACCTTATTAGCGGAGTCTGGTATACGTTTGATATACGGCGATGGCGGTATAGGTTTGATGGCTGCAGCAGCCAATAGTGCGATGGCAGCAGGTGGTGAAGTACTGGGTGTGATACCACAATTTATGGTGGATGCAGGTTGGAATAATCCGCGTAGTACACGTACTATCATTACACAAACGATGCACGAGCGTAAAGCCACCATCGTACATGAAGCCGATGCCATGGTGGCCTTGCCCGGCGGTATAGGCACCTTTGAGGAATTGCTAGAATGTCTAACCTGGAAACAACTGGGTTTGCATAGTAATCCAGTCGTTATCCTGAATACAGATGGGTATTTTGATAGACTATTGTCATGTATTGATTATATGATAGAGGAACAAATGATGCGACCTATTCATCGTGATATGTTCACCGTGGTTCAGAGTCCAGAAGAGGTATTGCCAGCCTTATTATCTGCATCGGATTGGGATCCAAATACACGACGTTTGGCAGCCATTTGATACTTGGTAGCATGACTATACTGCCTCACATAACTTCTATCTATGCCTCCCCATGGGTGGCTTGGGTGTTATTTGTGCTATTAGTGTTGATTGTACTAAATCCTGCTTTGCGACTCAATCTATTGGTTGGCTTTCAAAGTATGTTTAGCCAATCGGAGCGTGTATATACATCACATTCTCGCGCATGGGGCAGCGAAATATGTTCGCATTTGTTCCGTTTGGGCGTTGTGGCCATGGGAATATTGCTAGTCCTATGCCCAACTCAAGATATAGTATTTATGATGTTTATGAAGATATTGGGTATCGTGTTCCTTGTTTATTTGTTTCAACAAATGCTACTGCAACTCGTAGGACATGTGTTCCTATCTCGTACTCATATGGATTCCGCATTGGAGCAACATGGTGGTATTTACACAATGACTTGTGTTTGCGTATATCCAATACTGATAGTGCTAATAAACCTTCCAACTTCTGGATTGGCACAGATATTGTGTTGCAGTTTAATAGTTGTGTTTGTCGTCCTGCTTTTATGGAAAAGTATACGTTTATTTTATAAAAATATATTGTCGGTTCTTTATATCTTATTGTACATCCTCTGCCTTGAGATTCTTCCGCTAGGCGTAGCATTCTCGTTAGCAGCACATACGTTATGAATATGAAAAAAATAAAAAATATCCTGATTTCTCAACCTCGTCCATTATCGGATCGCAATCCGTATTCAGAGATGGAGGCCTCTTTTGGTGTTCAATGCGATTTTCAACAGTTAATTCGCATTGAAGGCGTGAATGTTCGTGAATTTCGAGAGCAACACATCTATTTGGAAGAATATACCGCCGTGATCGTAAGTTCACGTTTGGGTATTGACCACTTTTTCCGTTTGTGCGAAGAATCTCGTTTTGTAGTCCCTCAAACAATGCATTACTATTGCATTTCAGAGGCAGTTGGCAATTATTTGCAGAAATATATCCAGTATCGGAAACGTAAAGTTTTTACAGCAGAAAATAACCGTTTTGAGGATCTGTTGCCAGCTATGCTTCGTCGTCCCAATGAAAAGTACCTGATGGTGATGTCTGACGTCCACAACGATGAGGCAATAAATATGTTCGCTAGTCATAACATAGTAGTGAAACCCGCGATCATGTATCGCACAGTTGCAGCACAATGGCCAGAAGGTAAGCCATTCAATTATGACATGATAGTGCTTTTTACTCCTTCAGGTGTTGCCGCGTTAAAGAAAAATTTCCCTGAATGGGAACAAGGCGATAGGGTGATAGCATGCTTTGGATCTAATACGCTTGCCGCAATCGAAGAGCAAGGTTGGCACGCCGATATTCAAGCACCTACTCCCGATTGCCCAAGCATTACTACCGCTATAAAAAGATACTTAGAATCTCAACAAGATTGAACCCGTGAGACAATGTTTCCCTAAATCAGAGAAATTGTGTGGTCAAATTCCCCTTGATTACTTGTATCGGCACGGCAAACATTTCGTGGCATGGCCTTTGCGTGTTACTTACCTACCCGTAGAAGATACAACACAAGTGCTGATATGGGCTCCCAAATCGCTTTTCAAACGTTCTGTCGATCGTAACCACTTGCGTCGGTTGATGCGTGAAGCATATAGACTGAATAAAGATATCTTAATAGAAAAAGAGATTCGCTGTCAAATAGCATTCAATTATATTGATAAAGAACAACAATCGTATGCCATAATAGCAAAAGCCATGCGAAAAGCATTGGTCCGCATAGCAGAAAAATAAATATTGATATATCCTAACACATTGCAAATCAAAACAATCATACGCAAATTCTTTTTGTTGCCCGTATATTTTTATAGGTATTGCATTTCTCCCCTGACCCCTCCCTCATGTCGCTACACTCCAACTTGTAGTCAATATATGGTGGAGGCCGTAATGAAATATGGCGTTTTCAAAGGAGGACTGTTGGGAATCAAGCGTATCTTGCGCTGCCATCCATGGGGAGGAAGCGGCTATGATCCCGTCCCCTAATCCCATTACTAACCTCTAAATATAAAAAAATGCGTATAGATATTCTTAGTGCCTGTCCAGAATTATTGGAATCGCCTCTCAATCATTCCATCATCCAACGAGCTAAAGATAAAGGTTTGGTTGAAATATATGTGCATAATCTTCGCGACTTTACCTTGGACAAACATCGCAAGATAGATGATTATGCCTTTGGTTTCGGAGCAGGTATGGTGCTGCAAGTGGAACCTATAGATCGCGCTATCAGTTATTTGACAAGCCAGCGCCATTATGATGAGATTATTTTTACCGCTCCTGATGGTGAACGTTTTACGCAACGTGAAGCCAATACTTTGTCTCTCAAGGAAAATATCATTATTCTTTGTGGACACTATAAGGGCGTAGATCAACGCGTACGTGACCATCTGATAACCAAGGAATATACTATAGGCGATTTTGTCCTAACAGGAGGGGAAATGCCTGCTGCTATTATGACAGATGCTATCGTCCGATTACTACCAGGTGCAATGGGAGATGAAACAAGTGCACTTAGCGATAGTTTTCAAGATGGATTGCTTGAACCAGGTGTTTATACTCGACCCGCTGACTATAAAGGTTGGAAAGTTCCCGATATTCTCTTATCAGGTCATCAAGCTAAAATTGAAGAGTGGCTGTATGAAGAGTCACTTCGCCATACGCGCGAACGTCGACCAGATTTATTAGAAGAATAGAAGAATTAAAAATGGCGATAATTTATAGTTTATCGCCATTTTTGTTTTAACTCAGAATAGGTGGGGATTTGAGTTAAGTAGGAGTATTTAGTAGGGTGTATCTCTGCCATGACAGAACTAATGCCATTGCAAAGCATAAGTAAAGGTACATTGAGATGTCTGTTGTAAATAGCCGCTTGGTCAAAGACTGCTTGAGCTAATTGAACTGTGGGTGCCTTAAACTCAATCAGCATCATCGGTTGCATTTGTAGATTATATACAATGGCATCACATCGTTTAGGTTTACCAGCTACCATTATGGGTACTTCTACAGCTATGAGGTTATGCGGATAACCAAATTCATCAACCAATAGCTGCAAAGTTGTTTGTCGCACTAGTTCCTCAGGCGTGAGGCGGACATATCTCCGCCTCCACGCACAGAGGACATATTGTTTGCCGTTTTGAGTGCGTATATGCATTACTTTTGCCAGTTGTCTTTGAGCGAAGCAGTACGGTTGAAGACAAGCTTCTCGGCGGTGGTGTCTGGATCCACTACGAAATAGCCATGCTTGAGGAACTGATAGTTGTTGCACTTAGCAATACCGTTCACTACCTCTGGTGCATGCATCTCGGCTTTCATTGCACCCTCAATCTTGCAGGTAGTTACCTTCAGGCTATCAGGGTTGAGCAAGTCGCGGAAGTCGCCTTCCTCAGCAGATGGGTTCTCGCAAGCAAAGAGGCGGTCGTAGAGGCGAACCTCGGCATCAATGCAAGAGTTGCATTCTACCCAATTGATGGTAGATTTGGTCTTGCGGTTGCCGCCCTCAGTACCAGACTTAGAGTCTGGGTCGTAGGTTGCATATACAGTAGTGATATTTCCCTCTGCATCCTTCTCGCAGCCCGTAGCTTGGATGATGTACGCCGCTTTCAAGCGTACTTCACGACCACCAGGGCTGAGGCGGAAGAACTTCTTATCGCCTTCCTCTTGGAAGTCGCCACGCTCGATGTAGAGCTCCTTAGCAAATTTCATCTCGCGGGTACCCAATTCTGGGTGTCCATCAATGTTCTCAGCCACAATGTTATCGCCCTCGTCCTCGTAATTTGTTATCACAAGTTTCACAGGGTCGAAGATAGCGCATACGCGTGGAGCAGTCTCTTTGAGTGTCTCACGAACGGTATGTTCGAGCAGTTCGAGGTCGATCATACCCTCCACTTTGGTGTAACCAATCTTGTCGATGAAGGCGCGGATGGCCTCTGGGGTGTAACCACGACGACGGAGACCGCATACGGTAGGCATACGTGGATCGTCCCAACCGCTTACGAGTCCCTCTTTCACGAGTTGGAGCATCTTACGTTTGGACATCACGGTGTAAGTGATATTCAGGCGGTTGAACTCATATTGGCGTGGGCGGTAGTCGCCTGTGATGAATTGGTCGATATAGTAGTCGTAGAGTGGACGGTGTACCACGAATTCCAGCGTACAGATAGAGTGTGTCACACCCTCAAAATAGTCGGATTGACCGTGCGCGAAGTCATACATTGGATATACGTTCCATGCGCGACCTGTGCGGTGGTGAGGGTGGGTGGTGATGATGCGATACATGATTGGGTCGCGGAAGTGCATGTTAGGATTAGCCATGTCAATCTTCGCTCGAAGTACCATCTTGCCATCTTCGATTTCGCCATTTTGCATGGCTTGGAAGAGGCGAAGGTTCTCGTCTATAGGACGATTGCGGTATGGCGATGCTACACCTGGTTCGGTAGGTGTACCCTTCTGCTCGGCGATCTGCTCAGCAGTCTGCTCATCTACGTATGCCTTACCCTGTTTGATGAATTCAATAGCGAGGTCGTAGAGCTGTTGGAAATAGTCGGAAGCGTAGTAGATATTGCCCCATTTGAATCCCAACCAAGCGATGTCTTGTTGGATAGAGTCCACATATTCTACATCCTCTTTGACGGGGTTAGTATCATCAAAACGAAGGTTGCAGACACCGTTGTATTTCTCGGCGATACCAAAGTCCATGCAGATGGCCTTGACGTGACCGATATGCAGGTAACCATTTGGCTCTGGCGGGAAACGCGTCTGAATGCGTCCGTCGTTCTTACCTTCTTGTAAATCTTTCTCTACAATCTGCTCAATGAAATTGAGGCTTCTTTCTTCCATTTCCATCTTTGATATAGTATTTGCTATGTTTACTACTTAACTTTTATTTTCACCTCTGCGCCTTCTTACGCAGAATACAAAATAGGCCACAAAAGTAGTGAAAATTTTGCATATACGCAAGAAAAATCACGGAAACTTTAATCTCAACGTGATTTTGAGTGCTCTGTGAATAATGTTTGGTTGAATTTATGTACTTTTTGTAGTTTGTTACGTTCTTTTCCTTTATACTGAGGATGCCTTAAGGGATGAATTATTTGAAACCAAATACGAAGTATACAGCAGCTACTAAACATAATCCAGCTACAATATGATTCCATTTGATTTGTAATCCGAAGGCTACCACAGAAAAAAGAACAAACACCACCAAGGTAATTACTTCTTGGAGGATTTTCAACTGCATTAAGCTAAATGGACCGCCATTACCTTCAAATCCAATGCGGTTGGCAGGGACTTGCAGGCAATATTCAAAGAAGGCTATGCCCCATGAGATAGCAATAACAGTTATCATAGGTAATGTTTTAAACCACGAAAACTCTGCCATCTTCAAATGGCCATACCATGCAAACGTCATAAAAATATTAGACGCAATTAATAGCAATATAGTGTAGAGATTAGTCATAATCGTTTTTTTGGTAAGTATTCTGTCTTGATATTTTCCATTGCCCCCCAAATGGAATCGCGTATATTTGGGTTGAGCGTTTCTAATTGGGTAAGCAGTTCTTTTATTCGTGTTCGGCTACTTGCTTTTTCGAAAGGGCATACTTTTAGTTGTTTCTCATATCCCATGAGTTGGGCATAGCGTGCTATATCACGTTCTTCTAATAAGCATAGCGGACGAATCATCTGAATGGGTATCTTTTCCATGTGCAGCAATGGGGGAATGGTTCCTATACTGCCTTGGAAGACCAAATTCATCAAAAGAGTTTCTACAATGTCATCTTTGTGGTGTCCTAATGCTATCTTGTTGCATCCTAATTCCTGCGCTGCATCAAAAAGGGCTTTGCGTCTATACCATGAGCAAAGAAAACACGGGTCTTTCTTTTCCTCTGCACCAATTTCGGTGTTACGAACCAATAAAGGCACTTTTACTTCATTGCAGAAGCGTTGCAAATATGCAATATCCGCCTGATACGCACGTTCTTTTAAGCGAATATATATTGCTGTAACTTTGAACTGTGGTACATAGACCTGAGCACGTTTGCCAAGAAACTCCACTAGTGCCAATGAATCCTTACCTCCGCTGACACCAACAAGTATATGGTCACCATCGGCTATCAATCCATAGTCGGCACACGCTTTATGAACTCGTTTGGTCATACGAGCGCGCAATCGGATGAGTTCTATTTCTTCGAGTGTTCGTTGCATTAGTCGCGAAAAAGCATGCAAAGGTACGGCTTTTTTGGCATATATCACACAAAAATAGCAAAAAAAGCACATTTTTTGCATTTTTTTTTTAAAATATTTGGTCAGTTCAAAAAAAAGCAGTAC
This sequence comes from Paludibacteraceae bacterium, assembly GCA_045579895.1. Classification (GTDB taxonomy): domain Bacteria; phylum Bacteroidota; class Bacteroidia; order Bacteroidales; family Paludibacteraceae; genus Colicola. The sequence continues at coordinate 184 of JAZNMT010000012.1, read as the reverse complement.
CTTTGCACTCGCTTTCGGTTGAGAGCGATGTTCTTTAACATTTTGCGGCAATAGCTCAGTTGGTAGAGCACAACCTTGCCAAGGTTGGGGTCGCGAGTTCGAGTCTCGTTTGCCGCTCTATAGAAATGAGCAGGACACAGTTCCTGCTTTAATTTTCTAAAAAGGTCTTTGAATACAGAAAAAG
>JAZNMT010000011.1:0-20651 GCA_045579895.1 Paludibacteraceae bacterium | reverse complement strand
CGCAAATTTATAATTTGTGGGGGGAGCGGGTGGCATCGAGTGCCCAATGTCGCAAGGAGACAGTCAATGCACGAGGTAGCCAGACGCGACAGGTAGCCGCCATTTTCAGAACCTCGAAGAGTAATCTTCGGGGTTCTTTGTTTATCCACCCTACACCATAATTTTTGTTTTTATTTGTATATTTCGGAAAATTGTTGTACCTTTGCATGCTTTTACGAAAAATGTCTCAAATTCGAAACTCAAATATAGAACTCCTGCGCATCGTGTGTATGCTGATGGTGGTTGTGCTACATTTTAATAATAATGGAGCAAATACGGGTATTGTGAATATGCCAGAAGTATTGACTGGACGTTTGACCTGGGGATTTCTTGTAGAGTCATTCTGCATCGTAGCCGTCAATTGCTTTGTTCTTATTTCTGGATACTTCGCTATACAACTCAAATGGCGCTCTATGCTCAAATTTTATCTGCAATGTTTCTTTGTGGGATTGACGTCCTATTTGGTATATGTGGGCATGTCTAGTGGATTTTCATGGCAAACATTAGCGGAAAGATTATTGGCATTTACGCATAATGGTTGGTGGTTCGTAGTATCATACGTAGGATTAATGTTGTTTTCTCCGTTGCTGAACAAAGCAGTAGAGAATATGACAGGTAAACAACTCCTGCATTGTATATTACTCTTCTCTGTGGTGATTTTGTACTTTGGTTGGTATCAAAAACTAGAATCCACTAATACAGGTAGTTCATTGATTAGTTTTATATGGATTTATCTGATAGGACGTTATATAGGTAAGCATATGACAATAGATTACATTCGTAGCTATCGATGGATATGGTTGGGCGGCTATTTGCTATCATGTCTGTCTTTGTTTGGATTAATCATGCTTCGCTATCATTTCTCCATAGAGATGCATTATCCGCTAGACTACAACAATCCATTGGTAGTGATTGCAGCAATAATGTTGCTATTGTTCTTCTTGTCTTTAACTTTTCAACATAAAGCGGTTAATTGGATGGCAAGTTCTGTATTCGCAGCATATTTATTACAAGAGAGTTGCTACTTGGGACATGAATGGCTATATCCTCAGATGCGTGAAGTGTTTGTACATATTCCAGATGGTTGGCGTATATTGATGCTCCTAGGAGTTAGTGTGGCATTTTTGCTCCTTAGTATATTGATAGATAAGGTGTTGAGCATATTTTCGCGTGGCATATTGAGGGCATATGATAGGTATTGTATCCCAAAGGATAGTTAAGAAATATAATTAATAAATTAAGATACGTTTATGAAAAAGAAGGTAGCGGAGAACCCTTTCAAAAACCGCATAGATGAGGCTAAAGATGAAAGGTTAAAGGTTAAAGGCGATGAAATAAGAGGTTATGATACCTCTTTTATCGTTGTAACTGCTTTATTTGTGACACTATATGTGGTGTCCAATATCATGGCAGTGAAGGTCATTGGTCTTTGGAATTTGTTCTATTTTGATGCAGGAACCATTACATTTCCTTTTGCATACATGTTGGGCGATGTGCTGACCGAGATTTGGGGATACAAGACTGCTCGCAAAGTAATTTTTACTACATTCTTATGCAATATAGTAGTTGTGATTTGCACACAAATTGGTGTGTGGCTACCATCGCCTGATTATTTAGATGTTACAGCCCAAGCCTACAACACAATGTTCTCATACGTGCCTCGTATAGTGTTAGCATCATTAACAGGTTTCTTGTTGGGCGAATTGTCCAATGCGTGGTTGATGGATAAGATAAAGAAATGGACAGCAGGCAAACGTTTATGGGTGCGCACTATAGGAAGTTCTGCGGTAGCATATGTATTTGACTCTCTGCCATTTGTGCTGATTGCTTTTGCGGGAACTATTGCTACGCGCGAGTTGTTGCTCATGATAGCATTTCAATATGTGTCCAAATTATTGATTGAGGCTGTATTTGGAACCCCAATGGCGTATGCAGTGATTTCTGCTCTGCGTAGGCGCACCATTTAGTAGAAGAATATTGTATAGTGTTTAGAGATAATATGTTGAATTATGGCAAAGTATGAAGAAGTAATGATTGGTTTGAAGCAAGGTAAGTATGCACCTGCGTATATGCTTTGTGGAAAAGAGTCGTATTATATTGACTTGGTAGCCAACTATATAGAGAATAATGTGCTGGATGAAATGGCCCGTGAGTTCGATCAAACAATTATCTATGGCAAAGATCTTTCGGGTGGAGATGTATCGCCTGTGATTGGTGCTGCTCGTGGGTTTGCTATGATGGGAGGATACAAAGTGATCATTGTGAAAGAAGCACAGAATATCAAAAAATGGGAGGCATTGGCAATGTATATGGATAATCCACAGCCTTCTTCCATATTAGTATTTTGTTATAAATATGGCTCACCTGATAAGCGCCTTAATCTTTTCAAGAATTGGGAGAAGAAAGGTGGTGTATTGATGGAGTCGGAACAACTACGTGATTATCAAGTAGAGAAGTGGATTCGCGATTATGTGGCACAACGCAACAAAGAGCTGAAAGAGAATGGCGATGAAGTGCAGATTGATGAGAAAGTGACTAAAATTCTAGCTGATAGCATAGGCACTGATCTAACACAGATAGTAGGTGCTTTGCAAAAATTGATAAATGGCCGTCCAGAAGGAGTGAAGGTGATAGATACTGCACTAGTGGAAAGGAATGTCGGTATTTCTAAGGATTTTAATGTGTTTGAATTACAAGACGCATTGGTAAAAGGTGATGTGGTAAAAGCTAATCGTATTACGCAATACTTTGCTTCTTCTAAAGATCACCCTATGATAAAAGAGTTGGGAATCTTATATAATTTCTTTGCAAATTTAATGATTTATCATTACTTACCTGATAAGAGCGAACGAGCAGCAGCTAGTGCATTGGGCATTGGACCTTATTTTGTGAAAGACTATGCAGCTGCAGCGAAGCGTTATACAGCAGGAAAGACGTTTTCTATTATCGGCTATTTCCGTGAAACTGATGCTCGATTGAAAGGCATTAATAACCCGAGTGCCAAAGAGGCAGATTTGTGGAAAGAACTGATTTATAAGATATTGCATTAAACAATAGATTAAAAAAGCGTGCCGATTGGCACGCTTTTTTAATGCTGTAATTTGTATGTCGTTTTATTACAATTAAAATTGTTATTTTACCACAACCTCTTTAATCTCCCATGTTGCAGAAACATCATTGCAAACATATTTCCAAGCAATACGGCAGTTTGCTTTAAGATTCTCAGCAGGGATGGCGATTTCGCCTGAAGAAACATATGTCCATTTAGTGGTACCATATACCATACCTTTAAGCTCTGTCCAAGTTGCAGTCTTAACATCTCCATTGAAGTCGTTGGAAATCCATATAGTGTATTGAGCTCTTTCTGCATCTGTATCAGGAACTTGTGCCTCAGGACCGAAAGCATGATTGAATGTAAGTGTTGCCGCTGTCTTTCCTGTTAGATCAAGTGCAGGGGTGATAAACCAATCCTCGTTAGGGTGTGTTGTGTTGTTCGCAAATCCAGACATCTTCGCTCCATATTTATTATCGAACGTCCAAACTTGATCACCGCTGACAGACACTGCAGTGAACTTATCAAAGCTAGCTTGTGTTAGAAGAGTCTCGTTGAGTAATTCTGTTCCGTCGCCATTATTGTCATTACCGCCATTAGGGTTAGTTCCAAACTCCTCTTCGCCTACTTTTGCATAGGTTGGAGATTTGATACCAGGGGCGCCAAAATACTTCTCGAGTGAGCCATAGATAAGAATCTCTTGTCCGTCCATTTCTGGGTTCTCTGGCAAGTTTAATCCCGTACGGAGTTCTCCCGTAGGTAATTGTACAGGCACACACTTTGTTACATCAGTTTCGTCAGCTGATTCGGCAATGAGAATATTCGTATTATATGTATTTTGTTGGCCAGTAGCTTGGTTTGTACTAGGAGTGAAAGGAGCATTGAACTCTGCATTGCTAAGGCTAGCACCGTTCACTTGTCCAACGATGAATGCTTTCACCCAATAATTACCGGATTTAGCATTGTTGAGTGTAATAATCGCAGTAGCGGAATATGGGTTCTCAAATGTTCCTTCGCCATTTTCAGGATTAGTACCAGGATTAGGGTCTTCTCCTGGTTTTGTGCCAAATTCTTTCTCTCCCACCTTAGCATATGAAGGTGATTTAATGCCAGCGATACCAAAATATTTCTCAAGTGAGCCATAGATAAGAATTTCTTGTCCATCCATTTCAGGATTCTCAGGCAAGTTCAATCCCGTACGAAGTGCCCCTGTAGGCAATTGTACAGCTACACATTTGTTAGCATCGCTTTCAGTAGCTGATACTGCAATGAGGATGTTGGTATTGTAGGTATTCGTAGTACCATCTTGGTTGGTACTTGGTGTAAATGGAGCATTGAACTCAGCATCACTTAGTTTGGCACCATTTACTTGTCCAACGATATATGCCTTTACCCAATAGTTACCAGTCTTAGTGTTGTTGAGTGCGAGTACATCATCCGCAGTGTAAGGGTTTTCTAATGTTCCTTCGCCCGTCACTTCGCCTGGGTTAGGTGTTTCCGTACCATCTGTGAGTAATGGGTTGGTACTCTTCCAAATATATGCAGCACCTCTACCCACTGTCTCATAAGTGCCATTATAGTTGGTCAATTCACCATATACCACTACATAGTCACCTTTGGCCACAGCATCCATATTGGTGATTTTGCTACCATTCAAGCCATATACTTGGTATGCGTAAAAGTCCTCTTGTGCGTTGGCATCCTTTACATCTTCCATGTAAAAGAGTGCATTGTTAAACTGAGTGATTCCATCAGCATGTTTGTTTGCCAATTTCTTAATCCAACCTTTTACATAGTACTTTGTGCCAGTGGTAGCACCATTTTCAAGTTTAGCGCAGATTTCTCGTGCTTCAGCTACCGTCAAAGCTTCAGCAGGTATATTCCACCCAGTTGTATCGGGTGCCACGCTATCTACTGTAGTAGTGGTGTCATTGTCATTTCCTCCCTGTCCAGGTCCAACAGGTGGGTTGTTTGGTCCACAGGCTGCAAAAGCAAGCGACATAACCAGCATAAGTGCTGCTAGAATTTTGTTTAGTTTCATTGTTGTAAAAATATGATGTTTTATTTTATTTTTTTTATTCGGGTACAAAGGTAGTTAAAAATTATGATTTGACCAAGCATAGTATACAAAAAAAATGCAAATAAGTGCCTAAAAGGTTAAGAATAACTAATTGAATACTAATTGCAAAAATATTTTTTGATTTTTTTTAGAAATAATTTTGTGGAATGAGAAAAAAGCAGTACCTTTGCACGCTGAATCGTTCGCGAGAGAATTCGGTATGATTCAAGCGTATTTATTAATCACACTATTTAGGAGGGTAAAACTATAGCAAACCCACAGAAAGGACCACAACAGCGTCGTGGTCGCGTAGAAAAAGAGATGCCCAACCGAATCAATGACAAGATTCGTGGCGTGAAGGAAGTTCGCCTTGTAGGCGACAATGTAGAGCAAGGAATTTATTCGTTCGAGAGCGCTATGCGCATCGCGGACGATATGAATTTGGACCTAGTAGAGATTTCTGCCAATGCGGAACCACCTGTTTGTCGCATATTGGATTACCAGAAGTTCCTCTATCAAAAGAAACGTAAAGAGAAAGAGCAAAAGGCGAATTCGGCCAAAGTTGTAATCAAAGAAATTCGTTTTGGACCACAGACCGATGAACATGACTATAACTTCAAGTTAAAACATGCGCAAGAGTTCTTGAAAGATGGTAATAAAGTAAAGGCCTATGTATTCTTCCGCGGTCGTAGTATTTTGTTTAAGGATCAAGGCGAATTGCTATTGGCGCGTTTTGCGAATGACCTGGAAGATTATGGCAAGGTTGAGTCGATGCCAAAGTTAGAAGGGAAGCGCATGATTGTGAATATTGCGCCTAAGAAGTAACTTAGAGGACGCTTCGTTATAGTTTAGATTTTAGAGAAAGTCGTAGGGCTACCAATGGCTGCCTGAGACTTAAAATTAATATTAACAATTTAAATTTTTAACAAAAATGCCAAAGGTAAAGACTAATTCCGGTGCTAAAAAAAGATTCACTCTTACCGGAACGGGCAAAATCAAGCGTAAACACGCTTACAAGAGTCACATTCTGACAAAGAAGACTAAAAAACAAAAACGCAACTTGACTCATGTTGCATTGGTAGATTCAACGAACTTGCGTAGTGTACGCGAGATGTTGGTTCTCCGTTAATTATTAACCACCAAATTTTTAAACTAGTAAGACTATGCCAAGATCAGTCAATCACGTTGCTTCGCGCAACCGTCGTAAGAAGATTTTGAGCCTCGCACGAGGCAATTTTGGTGGCCGTGCAAACGTTTGGACAGTTGCCAAAAACACATGGGAGAAAGGTCTCCAGTATGCTTATCGCGATCGTAAGAACAAGAAACGCACTTTCCGTGCATTGTGGATTCAACGTATCAACGCAGCAGCGCGTTTGGAAGGTTTGAGCTACAGCCAATTGATGGGTGCGTTGAAGAAAGCTGGTATTGAAATTAACCGCAAAGTCCTCGCAGACTTGGCGATGAACCAACCACAAGCTTTTAAAGCAATCGTAGAGCAAGCAAAGAAGTCTATCTAATAGATGTGAACGAGAGTAAATAAGGTGTTTCTGTCGAAAGTGACAAAGCACCTTATTCGCTTTTTTTTTGAAATGAGGAAAGATTTTTTTCTTATTGTTTTTGTGCGGGCGCACGCGCGCGTATATAAAGCAAATCATTGACTATAAACACTATAACAATAAATCTATGAAACACTTGAATCTTTTTGTGTTGCTAGTCGCATTGGCTACAACCACGATTGTATCAGCAGGAGAACTGTCAGGTTTTCGCTATGAAGATGCCTCAAAATTTCGTATTATTAACAAGGGTTGGGATAATACCTCTGAACCCTATACGCGTTTACCTCAATCCTATATGGATAGTTGCCGTAAGGATCAGAGTTGGTTGTACAACCATTCATCGGGTATTGCTGTGCGTTTTGCTACCAATAGCAAGCGTATTGCTGCGCAATGGAATTTGAAAAATAATTTCCATATGCAACATATGGCTATGACAGGCATCAAAGGTACAGACCTTTACTATCTAAACGATGAAACTGGAAAGTGGGAATATGTAAATACTGCTCGTCCACAAGAGAAGAACTTTAAGGCAGATTCTATCCAATCTAAACTCTATGTGGAGAATTTAGATGGTGAGATGCATGAATATATGATCTATTTGCCATTGTATGATGGTATTAACTGGTTGCAAATCGGTGTTGACTCTACTGCACAACTTTTGCCGCCACAAGTTGATAATCCACGTTCAATGGGTAAGATTATTATTTACGGCACTAGCATTCAACAAGGTGGTTGCGCTAGCCGTACAGGCATGGTGTCTAGTGCAATGATTCAACGTGACTTTAACTTAGAGTGTGTTAATCTCGCCACTTCAGGTCAAGCACGTATGGATTTCTATATTGCAGAGGCTATGGCAAGTATAGAAGATGCAATTTGCTTCGTGTTGGACCCTGTGCCAAACTGTACAAAAGACCGCTGTGATACAGCTACTTATGATTTTGTAAAAATCTTGCGTACCCTTCGTCCAGAAGTACCTATCATTATGGTGGATGGTTTAATATATCCTTACGCTCGCTACGATAGTTCTCTGGCAGAATATCTTCCTCAGAAGAATGAAGGTTTCCGTCGTGGTTATGAACAACACAAGGCAGAAAACCCTAATGGCATGTATTATATGACATGGGAAGGACAAACGGGGCCTGATATGGAGGGGACCGTAGATGGCATCCATATGACCGATTATGGTTTCCGTGCATATGCAGATTTGCTAGAAGTGGTGCTCAAAGAAGCTTTGGATGATACGGATGTGGACTACGATGTAGAGCCAGCTTATAACGTGGTTCGACCAAAAACATTTTGGGAGAAACTATGTGATTTGTTTTGTGGGAATTAATAAATATTTCAAATCAACTTAATACTCACTTAACATTTTTGCAATACTTTTGCATAACAAATAAACACTTTTAAATAAAATTATTTATGAAGAAAGCACTAATGTTTTTTCTGGGCGTAATGGCAAGTGTAGCCATGTTCGCTCAATCATTCGCTGTTTCTGGTACAGTGATTGATGCAGATAGCAAGGAAGCACTGATAGGTGTGTCTATCCTTGAAGTAGGTACTACCAATGGTATGATTACCGATTTGGATGGTAATTTCCGAATCGAAGTCGCATCAGGTGCTACTTTACAACTTTCTTACGTGGGTTATGAGACCCAAGAAATTGAAGTAACCAAAAACAATTTAGGCGTTATAGCCCTTAAGCCCGAAGCAGTAGGTCTTCAGGACGTTACCATTACAGGTCAAATCGCTGTTCAACGTAAGACTCCTATTGCCGTTAGCCAAGTGACAGCTCTTGAGATTGAGGAGCGTCTAGGTGGTGGCGAGTTTGTAGAGGTATTGAAGAACACTCCTGGTGTACATGCCAATGCCAATGGTGGTGGTTGGGGTGATAGCGAAATCTGGATGCGTGGTTTCGATAACACCAATATCGCTATGATGATCAACGGTGTGCCAATGAACGGTATGGAGAATGGTAAGGTGTATTGGTCTAACTGGCAAGGTTTGGCTGATGTTACTTCTGTTATGCAAACTCAACGTGGTTTGGGTGCCAGCAAGATGAGTGCACCTTCTGTAGGTGGTACAATCAACATTGTAACCAAAGGTCTTGACGCAAAGAAAGGTGGTTCTGTATCCTACTCTATGGGTGACAATGGCTACAACAAAGTTACCTTCTCTGTATCTACGGGTTTGATGCAAAATGGTTGGGCAATCACTTTGATGGGTGCTCGTACTTGGGGTGACGGTTATATCCAAGGAACCAGTTTTGAGGGTTACAACTATTTTGCAAATATCTCAAAACGTATCAATGAGAGTCACCAATTATCCTTGACCGCTTTTGGTGCTCCTCAACAACACTATCAACGCTCTTCTGGTTTGACTATGTCAGAGTGGAACAATGTCCGTAAGTACATGAAGGATGGTATGCACTTCTCTCGTTATAACCCAACATATGGTTATGATGACAATGGCAACCAGAACTCAGCAAACTACAACGTATATCACAAGCCACAAATCTCCTTGAACCACATCTGGCAAATTGACCACAAGTCTTCTTGGTCAACTACCGCATATGTATCATTAGGTCGTGGCTATGGTCGTACTGCAGAGCCAGGTTTGAACTCATCTTATAGTTACACAGACTTGACATATGGTGCTAACTATGGAACCTTGTCTCAGACATTCCGTCGTGCAGATGGTACATTTGACTACGGTGCAGTAATGTGGGCTAACAATCCTGATAACCCAATCTATGATCCATCATCAGACCAATACGAAAAGATGTACGCTGGCTCTCAATTGGTTATCTGCGAAAACCGAAATGACCACAACTGGTATGGTTTGACATCAACATATACCAATAAGTTCGCAGATGTGATTGATTTCTATGCAGGTATCGACGTTCGATACTATCAAGGTAAGCACAATGCTACCATTTCAGATTTGCTCGGTGGTGAATATTTTATTGATGCTACTCGCGCTAAAGTAAAAAGTATCAACAATTCTGCTGCACTTGATCCAATGTGGCAATATGAGAAATTGACAATCGGTGATATCGCATATCGTAACTATGACGGCTTTGTTGTACAAGAAGGAGCGTTTGCTCAATTGGAGTACAACCAAAACCGTTGGTCAGCTTTCGTGAATGGATCTATCAACTACAACCACTACTGGAAAGTTGATTACTTCTACTATGATGCAGAGAAGGGTAAATCTGATGTTCTTGGTTTCTTGGGTGGAACCATCAAGGCTGGTGCAAACTATGAGTTCAACAAGCATCACAATGCTTTCGTTAACTTAGGTTATATCTCACGTGCTCCAAACTTGGATTACGGAGCATTCATGAATGCAAGTACTAGCAATGCGGTCAATGTAGAGGCACAAAATGAACAAATCGCTAGTGCAGAGATTGGTTATGGTTTCCACAATGAGTATGTGAATGTAGCAGTTAATGGTTACTTCACAGAGTGGATGGATAAAACAATGACCAAATCAGGTACTTTGAGCGATCCTGCACAAACTGAATATTTCATGAACATGACTGGTGTAAACGCTCGCCACATGGGTCTTGAGTTTGAAGTGAAGGCTCGTCCTGCTAAGTGGATTGAGTTGTCTGCCATGTTGTCATTGGGTGATTGGAAATGGGATAGCGATTCTGTAGTAGGTTACATCTATGATAAGCACGGTCAAGCGTTGACTATGGATGCAGAGATTACAGATCCAGGTGCTCCTAATCACGGTTGGGCTCTTATCAATATGAAGGGTATCAACGTGGGTGGTTCTGCACAAACAACAGCTAACTTGGGCGTAACCTTCAAACCATTCAAGGGCTTCCGCATCGGTGCTGAATATACCTTGTATGATCGCAACTATGCATACTATTCATTCTCTGGAAGCAACTTGCAACTTGGCAAAGAGATGAACTTGCTCGAGCCATGGCGTATTCCAACTGCAGGTAGTTTGGATATGCGTGCTTCATATAGCTTTGAGATAGGTGGTGTACGTGCAACACTCTCAGGTAACATCAACAACTTGCTCAACCAACTCTATATTGAGAAGGCATGGAACCCAAATACCGTTTCAGAGAATATCACAGAAGTGAATGCTGATAATGTGTATTTCTACTTCTCAAAGGGTACTACATACAATATCCGTTTGAAAATTAACTTCTAATCACTTTGAACTATTGAAACAATGAAAAAAGTATTATTTTTCCTCGCAAGCGTGCTAATGTTTGCTTCCTGCGAGAATTTCTATATCGATAAAAATCTGGGTGGCAGTGACTACAATCCAACGGATGTTCGTACCATTGATTACACCCTTACAGATGCGGATTATAAATCCATTGTAAGCAATAAGGACAACATCGCTCTGGCTCTTGCTGAGTGCACAGCAGAAGATTCTTCAGCATATACTGCCTTTTTGCAAATCGCTAATGATTTGGCTTTCAATAAAGTAGCTGTTGCAGACGTTTATGTGCCAGCATTCTTGGCTGCTAAGTTCCCACAATTGTCAAAGGGTTCGCTCTTCAATATCACTTACAAGACTTGCGAAGGTGCTCCTGCTTATTTGAGCACATTTGCTGCTACCACTAAGTACACCCTTTCTACTGCAGACTACGATTCAATTTGGGGCGAGGGCAAGACTGGTACATACTATCTGACTCCTGCTACTATGATGCAACTGACTTCTGTTCTCCCAGCTGAGGCGGAGGAAGGTGCAATTTTGGCGGTAGTATATGAGTATAAAGATACTGAGCCAGTATTTGGCAAAATAGAGGAAGATGAAGAAGAACTTGGTTTCTTTGATGGCACTCCAGAGAGCCGTGGCTATTACACTCCAACTGAAGTTATCGCTGGCTATGCAGATGGTTCTATTGTAGATGGCGACTCTATCAAGGTGGGTGGTATTGTTAATCGTTGGTGGTCATATTCGCTTAACATGACCTATAAAAATCTCTCGTGGTTCATTACTGATGGAACAAGTGAATTTGAGATGTACAACGCCTTCTCTGTGGATAAAGATTCTATTGTCGCATATGATTATGTTGACGAGTTTACCGCAACCGCTACTGATGCCAGTGGTCGCTCTTTCACCACAGGCGATACGATGATTTGTGCAGGTGAGTTTACATATTATGCGAACTACGATGTCTATGAGTTTAAGAAAGGTGGTTACATTGTAGAACTTCGTCCAGCAGCTACTGCAGCTTCAGCTCCTAAGAAGGCAGCTGCCGCCGCTAATGGAAAGAAAACTGCTCTTTATCAATATAGCAATGGCAAGTGGAGTGCATACAAGAACGCAGATGCTACTGTTGTAGCGTTGCCAGAGGATGTATATGCTGCTGTAGGTTATAGCTATTTGCTGGATAAGAACAAAAATATTCTTACTACTTTCTTGGCACAAGAGTATCCCTATGCTCAAGCAGATCAGGCATATACTGTGGTATATGTTGCTACCAAAGAGGGTGCATACAATGCTATTGAGTTTATCTATGATGGTACAACTTTCGTAGAGAACCTAGGTATGAGCCAAACTACTACCACTTTCTCGCTCAGCGATGTTTGGGGGTCAACTATCTACTACAAACAAGCTATTATGGGTGAAGGTCAAGGTAAGTTGACTATTCAAAACGTTAGCTTGCAAGAGCCATTGACATACGTATGGTACTATTCAGCAGCATATGGTATGTGTGCATCTGCATTCAAAGATGGTGCAAGTTATGATAGCGAGGCATGGTTGGTAACTCCACAAATTGATTTGTCACGTGCTAAAACTCCTCAATTCAGCTTCGATCAAGCATTCAACAAAGCTCCTAACTTTGAAGAGGAGTGCGCTGTATTCGTTTCTACCGACTATGTAGATGATGTTACAACAGCAATTTGGACACAACTTGAGTGGAACACCAACGAGGATGGTACATTGAATGTTCCTGGTGGTACATCATGGGTATTCCAAACTTCAGGCTTCTTCGACATGTCTGAGTATGTAGGCGAGAAAGTGAATATTGCTTTCCGTTATACCACTTCTGGAGGCGTTTCAGGTACTTGGGAAATTAAGAACCTTTTGCTCAGCGAGCCAGAGGAGTAATCATCTAAAATGTATATAGAAATAGGGTTGCGAGTTTCGCAACCCTATTTTTGTTGCGAGAGGTTTATAAGAAGGACGGAGTGTTCTTCATCAATTTTGGTGAAAGAAAAAGAAGTTCCTACGCGCAGAGCGCGAGAAATCTAAATAAATCGTATGGCAACGACTCTAGTCGTATTTCCACCGCTAGCACTCGCTACGCTCGTCCGCTGAATCTTAAGTAAATGAAAATAGATTTTACGTGTCCAATCAATGCTACTGTGTGAACATCTGGATGTATTTCACAATCTGTTTGAATAGGAAATCAGGTGTGTTCTGGGCTGGAGTATCAATACTTAGATCGTATAAGGTTTTGCCCATATTTCTTCCTGTTTTGAAACCTGCTTTCACGTACATTGCCATATATTGCATGGTGATAGATGTCTGCTGCGTTAAGTCGATAAGTAGATCGTAATGACGGGATTGGACTTTCTCACGTACCTCTTTTTTCGGCATACTTGTCAGCCAGCAGATGTTCTCTTTGTTGGGCAATGTTAGTACATCCACCTGTTTGCCTTCTTGCTTTAATTGTTGGATGATAGCATCAATAGGCAAACCTTCATGCAAAATAACAATGGAGCGAATATCCTTCCAAGGATACATTACTACCTGTCGTGCAGCTTGGTGCTTGAGACACCAGTCAAATATTTTTTCTCTTAAACTGTCCATTTGTTTAATGTTTAAGGTTTATAGTTTATGGTTTAATGTTTAAGGATATTAATTGTAAAAACTCTTCTTCGCTCATCAATGCCACTCCCAAATTCTCTGCTTTTTTGCGTTTCTCTGGTCCCATGTTCTCTCCCGCAAGGATGAAACTCGTTTTTTTGCTCACTGACCCTACATTTTTTCCTCCATTCGCCTCAATGAGTGCTTTGTATTCATCGCGTGTGTGATGTACAAAAACGCCTGAGATGACAATGCTTTTGCCTTGCAGGATGTCGGATTGTGATTGTTGTTCAGCCTCTTGACTTTCCATTTGTACGCCTGCTTCGCGTAGTCGGTTGATAATCTCCAAATTACGCATGTCGTTGAAATGTTCAATCACGTTCAATGCAATCTGTTCGCCCACATCTTCAATGCTAGTCAATTGTTCTATAGTAGCCCATTGCAGTTGATCAATAGAAGGGAAACGACGCGCAATCTTCTTGGCTGTGGTCTCTCCAACCATGCGGATTCCTAAAGCAAATAATACTCTAGCCCATGGCACTTTCTTGCTGGTCTCAATACTATCTAAAATGTTTCTCGCCGACTTGTCTCCTAAACGTTCTTGTCTAGCAATATCATCTTGCGTAAGGTCATATATATCTGCAATATTTTTGAGCAAGCCCTTAGAGTAGAGTAGGGCAATGGTTTCGCTTCCTAAACCTTCAATATTCATTGCTTTGCGCGAAACGAAGTGTTCCATCTTTCCTTTTATTTGTGGTGGACATGTGGCATCGTTAGGACATCGCCAAGCTGCTTCACCCTCTACTCGCACCAATCGGGTACCGCACTCAGGACAGTTTTTAGGAAAGAAGGAATAAGGAGCAAGGAGCAAAGACGGTTCTTGGCTCTTGCTTCTTGGTTCCACTGCAACAATCTTCGGAATAATCTCTCCTCCTTTTTCCACCCAAACCATATCCCCTTCGCGGATGTCCAATTGGCGAATGAAGTCCTCGTTGTGTAAAGTGGCACGTTGCACCATTGTACCAGAGAGTTGAACGGCTTCTAAGTTGGCAACAGGAGTCACAACACCTGTACGTCCCACTTGATAGGTGATGCTGTTTAGACGAGTGAGTTGTTTCTCCGTAGGGAACTTATATGCTATTGCCCAGCGTGGTGATTTGGCTGTATATCCTAACTCTTCTTGCAAAGCTAAATCATTTACTTTCAGAACTATACCATCGGTAGCTACGGGCAGGTTCTTGCGCTCAATATCCCAATAGTGGATATATGCCATTACTTCTTCTAACGAATGACATACCTTCACTGCGTCGCTGATAGGGAATCCCCATTCTTTGGCAATCTGCAAGCGGTTGTAGTGGGTTGTGGCCGGTAAGTCTTCGCCTAACATATAGTATAGATAGCAATCCAATCCTCGTTTGGCTACTTCATGAGGATTTTGTAGTTTCAGTGTACCAGAAGCTGCATTGCGTGGGTTGGCAAATAGTTGCTCTTCCCCAGCTTCGCGCTCTTTGTTGAGTCGCTCGAATGCTTTCCAAGGTAATAGCACTTCTCCGCGTAGTTCGATGAAATTTTGGGCTATTGGATATTGGCTATTGGCGATAGGTATGCTTTGTGGAATAGATGAAATAGTGCGTATGTTTTCTATCACATTATCTCCCTTGATGCCATCGCCGCGTGTAAGTGCTTTGGTTAAGACTCCGTTCTCGTACCAAAGCGAAATGCTCAGTCCGTCGTATTTCAATTCGCAAACAACCTCTGTATGGTTTGGCAACTTTTTGAGCCAATCTTCCACTTCTTCTTGCGAGTATGTGTTTGATAGCGATAGCATAGGATATTTGTGTGCCACTTGGTCGAATCCCTTTGAGCCTTGCGTTGATGGCTTCGCATTGATGGCTTCGCGCTGTTGACTCGTTTCGCTCGCGTTGTTGTTATTCAAATCTGAACCTACATGTTGTGTCGGCGAATTTGTGTCGAACATATCGGGATGAAGATTCTCTAGGTCTTGCAGCCGGCGGAGCTTTTGGTCGAAATCATAGTCCGACATAATGGGCGCGTTCAATACATAGTATTGATAATTAGCGTCTTCTAACTCATTGCGCAGGGAAATAATCTCTTCGCGTTCTTGGTTTTCTATTTGTGAAAATAAATCCATATTCTGCTTATGTAGCACTATCGTATAATCAATTTCCCTTGTAAACAAGTACCTTGTCCATAGACATTGATGATATATAGACCTTGTTTTAGTCCTAGGATAGCTTCTTGCTCATTGGTGATTTGTGATTGCATAACAATGCGTCCATCTAGCTGATATACAATGTAGTATCCTCCCTCAGCGTTTTGGATATGTGGTTGATTGTCTGCATAGTAAATATGTACATCAGGTGTTGTGATTTCTGGTAATGCAGTAGCAGTGCTGTCTAATCGCAATCCTACAATGATGGGGTCGTGGTCGCTACTACGAAACATTGTTTGGTCATTTGATTTATCGTAGGTGTATTTATCGCTTTCATCCGAATTAATGTGGTATGCTATCATGCCTGTCACTTGTGGATATAAAGTGCTGTTGCATAGTGCATGATCCAAATAGCCCAATTGTCCACGATACACATAACTGTAACTGCTATCAGCATGGAAAGCACGGTGCAAATCTATCATCCCGCCTTCACGTAGGATAGTAATAGGGTCTTCCATAGCGTACGCGTTGAGGTCTCCCATGATAAGTATATCATTATCGTTGAAATACTTGCGATCTATTTCGTAATTGCTAAGTAGCGATTTTGCTTCGCGTTTGCGATCTCCATTATAGGTACCTTGTCCATCACCTTGGTCAGCATTATCACCGCTACCTCTACCGCTTTTTGCTTTGAAGTGATTGACGGAGAATATAAATTTCTCGCCTGTGCTAATCTCTTGGAACGCTTGTGCTTTTTTTCGGTTCTGTACGCCAGTATTATTCTCGCGTAGTTTTCCGTATGGCGTTACTATATCGCTGCAATATACAAATCCCGCTTTGGTATAAGAACCATATGGCGAACCACCATCGTTGATATAATTGAAGTTGCGTCCCGTATTTGCTGTTAGGTCTGCAGCAATTTCCGCCAGCGCACTCTGGCCTTGCTCAATCTCTACAAAACCATAGATGTCCGCATTGATTGTTGCTAGAGCATGGCTAATTTTAGCGCGTTGCTTCTGGTGCTCTGAGTTGTTATCCGGTCCATAACCTGTTCCCAAATTCTCCACTAAATAATATTCCAAGTTCATTGTGCATACGATAAGATTAGGCTCGCCGTTTTTGCTAATGGCTTGTTTATCATAGCCTTGTTCCAATTCCATGCGGCTATTGCCTGACCATGTGCATGATACAAGACTGACACTAGTTGAACTATTCACTTTTACTGTTAAATCTAGCATCCGCTCACCAATGCGATGATAATCAGCAACGCCTGTTAAGGTAATAGTACCACGACTATTGGCCAGCAATAGTTGATTGTATTCTTGACTCATCGGGTAGGCTTGATTGGTTGGAGAAAAGATTCTACGCGGGGATATGGTTAGCGAATAACTTGTGTAATTGTTGGTTACATACATAGGATTGGCAAACAGGATGGTTTGACCTATATATGGTTGCAAATCGTTGTATGCCCAATTTTCCGTATCTGTGATCTGAACGACTGTTTGTGATACGATATGACAAGTAACACAACAAGCGAATAATATGGTATAAAATAAGCGATGCATATAGTTACATAACTACACAGCAATATTCATTACAAAATAACACGCAAAAGTACAAAAAAGTTTTGAATTATGCAAATTTGTAACAGATTTCTTATTTTTTGCATAGAAAAAATGTTTTTTTTCTTGTGTGTTTCGGAAAAATACATTATCTTTGCAGAAAATTTGCGATACATCTGTAAGAAAATTGCGGGATTAATGCTGGAGTAAATAAAATTATATAACTATGGAAAAGAATAATTATTGGCAAAAACTTCGTAAACTATTGATAAACAAGTATGCAATTACATTATACTTGTTTGCGTTATTGTTTGTGTTTGTTGGGGATAATAGTTTTATTCAGTATATCAAACGAGCAAAGAAGATGCGTGTACTGGAGCAACAGTTAGAGATTACGAATGGTGAAATCAAGCATGCACAATCGGTTATGCAATCATTGGATAATGTGGATAGTTTGGAGCGTTTTGCTCGTGAAGAATATCGTATGCATGCACCTAATGAAGATGTGTATGTAGTAGAGTGAGTTTAAGGTTTAAGGTTGAATGTTGAATTATAAATTATGAAATGGAGTAATATATTATTGATTGCTGGTTTGGTCGTATTGTTGGCGGGTGCTGTACTGAGCATTATGAAATGGCAGTACTCAGATTATGTGTTAGTAGTAGGTGCCATATTGATTATTTTTCGTGGTGCATTACGCAATCGTGAACGCATGGAATAGCCTTCAGGGTCTCTTGTAATATTAAGCAATTGTTTATAGTTTATGAAACCCATCACCATCAAGGATATAGCGCGTGAGTTGAATATTTCTGTTTCTACGGTAAGTCGTGCTTTGCAGAATCATCCAGATATAAGTGACCGAACTAAGGCACAAGTACAGGATTGTGCTAAGCGCTTGAATTATAAGCCAAATCTCATGGCTAGTAATTTGCGTACCTGCAAGAACACAACGATTGGTGTTGTGATTCCTGAATTAAATCATCACTTCTTTTCATCTGTTTTGGATGGTATAGAGCAGACTGCTAACGAGGCAGGTTACCATGTCCTGATATGTCAAACCAGTGAAGACGTTAACAAGGAAATACAAGCCGTTCATACTCTAATTGGTAGTCGTGTTGCAGGAATCATGGTTGGAGTTAGCAAGCAGACGTCGGATCTTACGCATTTACAAGAGGTAATCAATAATGGTATTCCATTGATTCTTTATGATCGTCCATGCCCATCGTTGAAGTGTGATCAAGTGGTGTCGGATGATTATCGTGGTGCATATGACGCGGTGGAATATCTAATTCAGACGGGTTGCAGGAGCGTGATGTGTTTCACATCTTCCATGCAGTTGGAGGTCTCGCGCCGTCGTTATCAGGGCTGGCGCGATGCTTTGCAGCATTATTCGATAGCCAATCATGGAAATATGGTTGTAGAATGTGATACGCGGCTGAAGGCTATTGTTGACACTCCACATATTTTGCAATCTGATCATTGTCCGGACGCTGTTTTTTGTGTTAATGACGACTGTGCTGCGGGAGTATTGCATGCGGCGAAAATTCTTGGGGTGAAGATTCCTGAAGAATTATCTATTTGTGGTTTTTCTGATGCGCCTATTTGTCGAGCTACAATGCCTATGTTGACCACTGTACAACAACATGGAGCAGAGATTGGTAAGCGTGCGATGACTAGGCTGCTAATCCGACTAAATGGTGAGAATCGTATGCCACAGACAGATATGGTCCCCACTGATTTAATTGTGCGTGAAACAACGAAATAGGGTTTAGAGATATGTTGCAGTACAATACTTGGACAATTGAACAAAACGAATGGTCACCTGCGCAGGAACTCAATTTTGAACAACAATTGACTTTCTCCAATGACTATTTGTGTCAAACGGCGCATCTGGAAGAGCATTATTCTGGTGCCCAACGCCTATGTACATATGTAAAAGGTATTGACACCGTGATTTTGAATATATCGGCAATCTCGATTCGCTTGAATGATGAACGATTGGATTTGAATGAATGGAAAGTGGATAACTTTTATCGTTGTTTACATAAGAATCAACCTATGCTTGAGCGCCATTTTACAGCCACTTCCCCCAAAGGTTATACGCTCAATGTGATTGCTAGAAGGCAATTGTTGATGGATAAGAAGGAATGTATGAGATTGGAATATGAAGTGCAATCCGTCAACTATACTGGCCCTATCACCATACTCTCTGTCTTGTGTGGTGGAGAAGATGCTCAAAAATGGTATCCTCTAATGAACCATGTGGGGGATGATTTCTGCTGGACGTGGATGCAACTCCAACCTGTGAATGTGCAACTTTGTTGCGCTATGAATTACCAATTGCGAAAAAATACTACATGGATTAGTCAGCGACCTATTAAAGTAGAGAAACAAGATGCCATTGGGTACTCTGTGACGCAGAAGATGGTTCCCAATGATAAGTTTTTGCTTTGTAAGAATGTTGCCGTAGTTGATTCGCTTCGATATAAAAAAGAGCAATTGATAGATGAGGCAGTACGATGCTTGACAAACTGGTAAAAGAACATATTATATTGGGTGTAGATCCTGGTACGTTGTTTATGGGGTATGCGCTGTTGCATACCATCGGCAGCAAAGTTGAGATATTGGACTTTGGTGTATTTGATGTACATAAATTGGAGGAACAGTATGCCCGTTTGCAGAAAGAGTTTTTCTTTTTGCAGGATTTGATAGATAAGTATCATCCTACTGTACTTGCTATTGAGTCGCAGTTTGTGGACAAGAATCCTCAAACCATGATTAAGATTGTCCATGCGCAGGGAGTGGCTATCGCTGCGGCTTTGTCGAAAGACATACCCGTCGTGGAATATTCTCCTATGAAAATAAAGATGGCTATCACGGGTAACGGACATGCCGACAAACACCAAGTGGCAGGCATGTTGCAACGTTTTCTGCATATTCCCGAAGAAAGCATGCCCAAGAAGCTCGATGCTACCGACGCGCTCGGTATCGCATATTGCCATTACCTACAATTGGGGATGCCTCAAATGCAAAAAGGAGCTAGGAATTGGACCACATTTGCCAAACAAAAGGGGTTGGTGGATAAGCAGTTAACAGGACCAAATGCCCAACTCTTGGCTGCAATACAGAGCGGAAAGAAAAAGAGATAAAACGATTTTTTTGCAAAATTTAGTACCCAATATTTGGTATTTTGATTTTTTTGTTGTACCTTTGCACCCGCATTTCAACCAAAATGAAATATTAATTATTAATTATTAACTATAAATTATAAAATTATGGCTTACGTAATTTCTGAAGATTGTATCGCATGTGGTACATGTATTGATGAGTGCCCAATGGGCGCAATTTCTGAAGGTGACATTTACACAATTGACGCTGACTTGTGCACAGAGTGCGGCACTTGTGCTGATGTTTGCCCAAG
>JAZNMT010000010.1:0-16773 GCA_045579895.1 Paludibacteraceae bacterium | reverse complement strand
CAATGACTCCACTATGTTTATCAGCCAGCAGGTGGATTCGCTGACTGAGGCAGAACGATACTTTAATCCACTATTTTTGGTTGTAGCAAAGGGCAAAGAGCAACTGAAGCAGCAACTTGTACGCGGTTCTATCTGTGACTGCGATACTACCCTACCCAACCGCCACATAGGTGTTTTTTCTGTCGCTCCAAACAAACAGGTCACTTTCTCACAAGGAAACCTGCAATATTTTCCGGCTGCTAATATCTATAAGTTTGCCGACAATCAATACGATATTCTGGGCAATGCCAACAAATATTTTTCACCTGCTTTCCGTAATTGGGTAGATCTCTTCGAATGGAGTAACATTAGCACAGGCGACTTCGTAGATTGGGGTACCAACTGGATTTGTGGCGACAAGCCTGACACATGGCGCACATTATCCAAAGACGAATGGGATTATTTGCTATACCTTCGTCCCAATGCTGATAACTTGCGTACAAAAGCTACCGTAGATGGAATAGGAGGTATGATTCTCTTGCCAGACAATTGGAATACTTCAATAAACTATTCGCTGCAAAAAGTAAAAGATAATGAAACACTATTGCCTAATGTCAATATGTTTACACCTGCTGAATGGGTTATATTGGAAGAAGCCGGAGTTGTATTCCTACCTGCCGCTGGAAGTCGGACATACCTTCCAGATATAAAAAATAATATCTTTGGTGGCTATTGGTCATCTACACCTAAAACAACCAATCAAAGTTACTGCTATAGTTTCCATGTACAACAAATGGACAGTTACACGAACTTTAGTAATTGTTCCTTTGGACGATCTGTCCGCCTTGTGTATGATACGATTGTGCCTGAAGTTATTCCCGAGCCATGTATGGTGGTGAAAGTCAATGACACCCTGTCTATCAACATGATGTGCGTCGAAGGAGGAACCTTTATGATGGGAGCAAATAATGATCCCTATGCAGAAGCAGATGAGATGCCTGCACATGAAGTTACCCTATCCGACTATTATATTGGTCAAACAGAAGTGACACAAGCACTTTGGAAAGCTGTCATGGGAACTAATCCTAGTGCCAATACAGCAAACAAACAGTTGCCGGTTACCAATATATCGTGGTTTGACTGTCAAGAGTTTATTAAAAAACTCAATCAACTGACAGGCATGCGCTTCCGACTGCCTACCGAAGCCGAATGGGAGTATGCCGCTCGTGGCGGACAAAAGAGCAAGGGATATACCTATGCGGGTAGCAATGATCTCAAAGAAGTGGCATGGTATAATGGCAATAGTGGTAACACACTACATGCTGTAGCACAAAAGAAACCGAACGAATTGGGTATCTACGACATGTCGGGCAACGTGTGGGAGTGGTGCCATGATTGGTATGCATCGTATCCTACTACGCATCAATACAATCCGCTAGGTCCCGAAGTGGGACAGGTGGTAGGGAAGCGGTATATCCGCATGTTCCGTGGTGGCAGTTATGGATACGCAGCTGCATATCATCAGAATACGTTCCGTGATATCACTGGTCCAGAACCCGATAAAGGTACTGCTAATCTAGGTTTGCGTTTGGTACTAAGCGATAAAGTAAACTTCAAGACTATTCACGTTAATGATACGCTTGCCTTCCATATGATGGATGTTAAGGGCGGCACGTTTATGATGGGAGCAAATAATGATCCCTATGCAGAAGCAAATGAGATGCCTGCACATGAAGTTACCCTGTCCGACTATTATATTGGTCAAACAGAAGTGACACAAGCACTTTGGAAAGCTGTCATGGGAACTAATCCAAGCAATGTCAAGGGTGATAATCTACCTGTAGAACGTGTATCATGGAATGATTGTCAACTGTTTATTCAAAAACTCAATGACTTAACTGGACTTCATTTCCGCCTACCTACCGAAGCAGAGTGGGAGTATGCTGCTCTCGGAGGGCAAAAATCACATGGTTATATGTATGCAGGTAGCAATAAGGTAGATAGTGTGGCATGGCATGAGTATAATTCTACCAATACTCCAAAACCAGTAGCTACGCTTATGCCTAACGAACTCGGAATATACGATATGTGTGGCAATGTATATGAGTTCTGCCAAGATTGGTATGCACCATATTCCTCAGAACCACAAACAAATCCTCAAGGTCCTGCTACTCCATCCCAAGAAATTCGCATAACGAGAGGAGGCTCTTTCTTACGTCCTAGCGGTTGTAATAGAAATAACTACTGCTGTATTACTAATCGTGGACAAGCGTGGGAAAATGCTAAATATTCCCACTGTGGCTTACGTTTAGTATTAGAAAAGTAAGAAGCACATTGCTTGTTACATGCGTGCGAGAGATTTCTTTAGAGCGATGGAATACGCTTCGCGATAATAAGCAAAGAAGTGTTTCCATTCAGCTAGTAGTGCGAGTCGTGCTGCTGCTTTTCGTGCTGCTGATTTTTGTTGTGGTGACAGCGAAAGGAAATACATGAGGGTATTTACTATATGATCCACAACATCGTTGGTATTGCTATCATTACGATAAATGACTGCAACACCCTGCTCTATAATAGTACAGTGCTGATCCTGGCACCATACACCATACCCACTAAGACTAGTAGTGATAGTAGGAACATGAAAAGCCATACTCTCCAATGGCGTATATCCCCATGGCTCATAATAACTAGGGAAAATAGTCAAGTCTAAGCCTATCAGCAAGTCATAATACGGCAAATTCAAGACACCATCATTGCCATTGAGATATGTAGGCACGAAAATCACATGCACATTACCTATAGTGAAATCCTCATGGTAAAGATAAGGAATCATCACGAAGGCAATCACGTTTTTAGGTGAGAGGTTAGAGATTAAAGGTGATAAGGCGGGGGCTTCGCCTAGCTTTCTCATAGATTCGAGGAAGACATCGATGCCCTTATTTTTCCACTCGAAGCGTCCAGCAGTACCGATGAGCATATCCGTATTCTGTGCGTCAATCCCCTTAGCCCTTGCAAGGGAAATCAAGGTATTGCGTGCTCTCCTACGTGCCGCATTAAAGTCCTTTCCCTGAGGAACAAAGCCCTGTTCAAATCCATTAGGAGTGACAATATCCACGGGTTTATCTAGCAACTGCTTACACTCGCGCGCAGTGAGATGGCTGACAGTAGTAAAGCAATCGGCGAGATGAGCCGCCTTCTTCTCAGCAGAATGCTTACTAACCATATTCAGTTCCGCCGCCATCTGGTCTCCGTGGAAAGCGTCAAAGCAGTCATATAGCGGTTTACCATTACCCGCTATACTACGTCCAATGCTAGTAGCATGTGTAGTAAAGAGAGTGCCTATAGAGGGGCAATGCTCTCTAAGATACAGGATAGTGAAGGCTGTCTGCCATTCATTGCAATGCATGACGGTGGTAGGCTGTTCGAGGTGCTCATATAAGCTTTGTGCGACTTGTCCGACAGCGTATGCAAAGAGGCAACTCTCATCGTAATCGCCATAAGCGGCATGGCTTTGCACACCATATTTCTCCCACATATGCCCGAAGATTTGGTCTTTCTGTTGCCACAAGTCATCCCATTTGAGAAGGACTGAGATAGGTTTGCCAGGCACCTGCCAGCGTCCTACACGTACTCCTTTGGGTCTCCACCCTCGTAGTAGGGTTTTGCTCTCTTTGAAAGTCAGATTGGAGTGTTCGCCGAAGTCTGGTCCGAAGAAGATGACTTTGTCTTTGTGTTCTGTTTGCATAGAGGCCGCACGTGTAGAAAGGACGGCATAGATACCGCCGACACGATTGCAAACCTCCCAACTGGTTTCGAAAATATAAGTAGGCTGCATTTTTTTTTAGTTTATAGTTTAAAGGAAGGGGGGGATGATCCGCCGTGTTTTAGGTTAATGATAACTATTATTAACTACAATGCGGTCAATAGTGCTAATAGTGTTATACAAAGCTGGTGTTGTAGCAAACTGGTTATTTTTGCTTTTGATTAGTGGCATAGCTTTGAGTCCGCTATTAGTAGCCCAATAGATTTTATTGCGTTGCATATCTACGTAAAGTCCTCCAGTAGCTTCTGTGTCAATAGCTACGATATTGTCACCATTGAAGTTAGCAACGAAGAGTCCCTCATTGGTGATGAAATACCATTTTTGTGCCATAGGGTCTATTTGTAGGCGCAAGATGTTATGATTTGGGAAGATATCGTGCATGTTACTAGCGTAGAAAGTGACGCTGTTAAAGGTGACACTGGTATCACTATACAACTCCAGCATGTGCACATCTTCGGTGGAAGCATTAGCAGGATCTTCGAGATAGTCATTAATCATACGTTGATGTAAGACGGTATTATCTACCATTTCCATGACGATAGCAGGGGCTTTGGTCTCATAGACATGTAGCGTGCGTTGGATAGGATAGACCTTGTCGTTCTGTGTGATGGTCAGGGAAATAGGATAAGCGGTGTTGTATTCTTTGAAATAAACGGATATGGATTTATCTTGCAAATCTCCTGCCACCAGCACACAAGATTCGGGCAATTCCCACTGGTAAGTGAGCTTATAGGCGTATGGGTTATAGACATTGGCGGTAAACACGACGTCGGTATAGTGGCAAATAGAGTCGGTGGAGCAGACGAAGGTAGGAATAGTGTCATAGACGGTGACTGTATGGCTACAGGTGTTGTAGTTGGCACTATCGACCATGAGGGTTACGACATAAGTTCCCGCTTTCTTAAATGTATGACTAGGATTCTTCACCACGCTATATGCTTTATCTCCGAAGTCCCAATTCCAATCTTCTCCTTCGTTGGTGAGGTTATTGAATTTGACGGCTTGTCCAGCTCGTGGTTCGGTAGGTGAGTAGGTAAAGTCTACATTTACTCTTTTGCATCCAGCCCAAAGGAAGGCGAATGCGAGGCATATTATAGTAATCTTTTTCATATTGTTTCTTATAAACTATCCATTTTCAATTTTCTCCACCATGTTATTTGTCGTTTGGCATAGTGTCTAGTATTCTGTTTGATCATTTGCACTGCTTTGTCAAGTGTCCATTCTCCGCGGAAATAGTGCAGCAACTCTTTGTATCCGACGGTGTTTATACTGTTAGGTAGTGCGCTATAATCGATAGGGCCTTGTAGTGGTATTTGCAGTTGTTTGAATGCTCGTTGTGCTTCTTGTAGTAATCCCGCTGCTATCATGTTGTCCACCCGTTGGTTGATGCGGTGATATAGTTCCTGTCGTTCGCGCTCCACCAAGACATAGGTTATTTCGTAATTTTTCTTTATTGTCTTATTACTGCTTTTTTTCTGTCGAAAAGTGGAATAGGCTTTTCCACTGACTCGGCAGATTTCAATGCAGTGCATCAGGCGTTGTGGGTTGTGCTGATCTACTTCTTGCCAGTAATCGGGGTCTAAGCGTTGTACTTCGTTTTGTAACCATTGTATGCCATATTCCTGATATGCTTGTCTAACGCTGCTCCGTATTTCGTCTGGCACATGTGGTATGTCGTCTAGTCCTTTGCACAGAGCATCCACGTACATCATGCTTCCACCTACCAGCACAACGTTTTCGTATTGTTGGAATAGTTGTTGCAGTAGTGTTTCTGCCTCTTGTGCGAATTGTCCAGCGTTGTAGTTCTCATGTAGTTCTTTGAATCCCACCATGTAGTGCTGGACTTCTTGTTGCTCTTCTAGGGTAGGTGCTGCTGTGCCAATAGGTAAATCGCGATATATCTGTCGCGAATCGGCACTTATGATAGGGCATTGGTGTTGTTTGGCAAGCAGAATAGCGTGCGCGGTCTTCCCTACCCCTGTAGGACCTATGACAACAAGCAATCGTGCCATTTAGAACATCGACCCGTCATCAAAGCTCAAGTCTTGAAAGCCTTCTAAGTCCAAATCGCCATCATCGTATTGGCTATCCCCATAGAAGTCATCATCAATATCCCAGTCGTTATTTTTTCCTTTGGCGGGGTCTGCAAAAGTATCTTGCATGAGTTGTACTGGTGCTTCTCCCTCTGTTTCTACACATTCGACTCCGCTACGTGTACCAGGAAGGATATCGGCTAGTCTTCCGAAGAAGTATCGTTCGTTCATTGGGTCAAAGACATAAATCATGCGTTGTCCATTCTCCTCTAGCAGTTCGCTAAGGCGAGTAGCTTCCATGATCATATTGTCATATTCGAAGTTGCTTCCCATTTCCACAAGGGTAACTTCCTGTCCTTTTTCCCACCGATCATTGCACATGTAGAAGGAGGTCATTTGGTCATCTGGAAATCCCACGCTCTTGAGTATAGCTGTGTGCAATTCGAGAAAAGTAGCATCACTATCTGCTTCGTACACGCGACGGAAATTATCAACTTCGTCGCAAGAGAACTTTATTCGGTATATCATATTATATATGCTTTTATGTACAATTGGCGTGCAAAGGTACGAAAATATTTACAATTTACAAAATTTACGCTATACATTTTGCGATTTTGCAGCAAATTTTAGATAGAAAAGGCGCTGTACTTCCACACTACCACACTACCACATAAAAAAATGTGTCGAAAGTCATTTTTTAAACTCCAGCTGCTACTTCTCGATAGGTGTGCAAACTAAGATTATCACTAACGATTTTGATTGCAATAAGAGATGTGAATCCCAACGCGGCTATATACGCCAGTTCCATATCAAAAACGCAGTCATGGTAGTCGGATTGCAATACAAAATCCGTATTGCTGTAGCAAATAGAATGAATACATGCATCGGCATTTTGTAGGTATTCATGATTCCACTTGTCAAGCTTCAGCTGGGGTTCAGAATAGTTGACATTGGGGTGGTTGAGGCATACTTCATCCACCAGGACAGGACAACCTATATTATAGTTGGCACTACCAGCATATCCGATATTGAGCAATCGGGTATTACGAGGTAAATCGCGAAGTGCATAGAGAACATTCAAAGCCCCTACCCCAGTAACAAGTACATCCCATAGGCTGCCATCGCTCATCTGCCATTGTTCCCCCACCCATTTACCAGATAAGTGTTGTGATATGAGTTTTTTCTCACCGATGAAGTCACCTGCTTCTGCTATTAGAATAATGTTTTGCATATGTTTGATTATTTTCCAGATAATATATGTTCTTCCTGATTGAACGCTTTGCGTTCAGGGTCATACCACCATCCCCATTTATTGAAATAACGGCAAATGTTCACTATATGAATCCACAACATTTTTAGGCTATGATAGGAAGCCTTTTCATGGTTGTGGACAATGGTGGTATATGGATAAAAAATCGTTAGATAGTCTCGATGGATACGCCTTGTGAGGTCAATATCTTCAGGATACATAAAAAATCGTTCATCGAATAGTCTAGCGTGTCGTACTGCTTGTGTTCGCAGCAGCATGAAGCATCCGCTGAGGTATGGAACATTCATCAGTCGATTGTAGCCAGTATGTCGTAGTTCGTATCTATTGTTGCTCTTTTGCATCCATTTCTTAGGCAGAAAGCGTCTGCCAAAGAGATCCCATGGGGTAGGTAGCAATTTGCATAGATACTGTAGCTCACCATTGGGATAAAGAACTTTGGGCATAACCATCCCCACTTCTGGATGCTGCTTGATGAAGTGCAGCAGGGTGGGCAACGTATCATGTTGTATAATAATATCAGGATTGATGATTAGATGGAAGGGTATATCATCATAGATGCTTTCTCTAATAGCAATATTATGTGCCGCCCCGTATCCTATGTTTTTCTGATTATGGATATATCGCACTCTATCGGATAGGATAGGCAACTCATCTGTGATGGTAGAGGAGTTATCAATCCAATATACATGGCACACAGAGGGACATTCCAGCAGACTGAGTGTGAGTGTAACGACCTGTGACCAGTTAGGGTGGTATAAGACAATAGAGGCGTTGAGCATGTTAGTTGATGTATTTCTTCAGTCCGTAGTATGCCCAACAACATAGGTAGTACAAACTACGCATTAGCCCTAGTTTTTCAATGCGGTAATACACCAAAAACTGCGGTTTGATAACCTTCCATTTATTAGCTGTAGCCGCTGTAGTAGTTAGTCGATAACTGGTGAGTACCTTGGGATTGCCATAGGCACAACCTGCTTGCTTAATCAGAGTGAGCCAAAGCACATAGTCATCACGGAGACTATGCAACTCTGTATTGAACGCGATATTGGTTAGTTGTTGCCGGTCAATGATAGTGGATAGGCACGGCAGTTGGCAGGACTTGAGCATTGCGCTATATGTGATATGTTCTGGCACAATGAATGGGCGCAGTACCTCTTGATTGTGTTCGTCAATCCGTCGGCACGATGTACATGCTATGGCAGCCCTTTTTTGTGACATAAAGCGCATTTGTTCTTCTAGATAATTGCTATCCCACAAATCATCAGCATCCAAAAAGGCAATATATCTACCTGTGGCATGTCCGATGGCGTTATTGCGTGCAGTGGCACTACCTTGGTTTTGCTGCTGGAAAAGCTGAATGCGACTATCGAGCAACGTGTATTCCCGAACAATAGCTGCACTATTATCCGTACTTCCGTCATCTACAATCAGCATCTCCCAATTGGAATATGTCTGAGCAAGTACACTATCAATGGTTTGGCGAACAAACTTTTCCCCATTGTATAGTGGGGTGATGATACTGACCATAATGGTAGTATCCGCGCTGTATGTGGAAGTGGTTGTCATCTCAATATTTTCTTTTTGATGTAAAACATGATTATATGATAGAGCATTATCCATCGGTTAGCTATCTTCTTATATAGTGGTCGGTTACTGCGTGTGAGGAGTCCAGAGGTTTTCGTGTAAGTGTGTTCGTGTCGACGGTAGAGTAGTAGTGCTTCGGGAATGAATCGTACATTACCCACTACTTCTGCGACAAGTCCTAACCATACATCGTGTCCAATCTCTGGAGTGGTAGGCATGGGTAGTGCTGCGGCTAATATATGCTTCTTAAAGGCCATACAGGAACCATAATAGGTGTTGTTGATTACATTTTTCAGTATTCCAGGTCCTGACCGATAGATGGAGAAGAAATCAGGATTGATAGTTTCCAATTGTTCGTTCACTAATCGGCTATTAGTACATACCAGATCCGCAGTTTGCAATTCTTCTAGGCAGCGTTGGTATTTGTTGGGTAACCACACGTCATCTTGGTCACTCAGAAAAATAATCTCGCCTACGGCATGTTTCAGCGCGTAAATAAAATTGTGCTTGCACGATTTCGCTTTGCTGTGTATGATGCGTATGCGCGGATCTTGTAACCTAGCAACACGTTCTAGCGTCCTATCCGTAGAGCCATCATCAGAGACAATCACCTCATCATCTGGAGCAATCTGCATGAGGATAGACCGAAGCTGTGCCTCAATATACTGCTCTCCATTATATGTCGCCACGCATACTGTGTTCATTGTTAGCATATGGCTCGTAGGGTTTGGCCTATGTATTTATGTCCAGTAAGCACCCATTTAATCGTTCGTCCCAGTAGTTGCAATCGATATCTACCCATGTGCCCTGTGTCGTGCGCAAACTGCTTTTCGGCTTGTAGAATCGAGGTATAACGGTCGGCTGTCACGTGTGCATAGTCTTCCACCGACAATTGGTGGCCTAATGACACATCTAGCATGGTAATGTCTATACCATGTAGATGCAACTGCCAGCAAGTATAGTAATCTAAATAGTCCAGAGGATAACGCTGGCAAAAGCCACCTATCTGCTCTAATGTAGAAAGACGAATAGCCATAGCCGAATTAAAGACCACTTTGATTCCGTATCTATTGGTTGGTGATAATAATTTACCCTGTTGGTTGGTCAACTTGGGAGCTATGACCTGATAGGAGGGGTGGGTTATATGCATCAGCAGTTGAGTTATATAATCTTGTGTGATATACATATCATCATCCAGCAGCACAATCCATTCTTTTCCCTGCTTACGGGCTATAGTCGCCCCCTCGTTGTATGCAGTAGCAAGGTACTGATTATGGTTACTATTATCATGCACATACAAACACTCGTGGAGACTCTCTCCATCTATCAGCTTACTCAACGATTGATAAGCCCGACTATCGGATAGGGCTTTTTGATAAATCACTAATATGAATAGTATATCCCTCATGTTTTTTGCGGTAGATAGAGTAATTTGTTTGTTCCTACAATATAGGGTATGGCTAGCAATATTGCAAACTTGATATGTCCCGCCAGATTCGTAAAGAAGTACTCTGCAGCGTATTGCATCACTACCATGATAAGTACATAGGCGTACAATATAATAAAAAACGAGTTGTCCCCCTTTGCCTTTTTATATACAAAGCCTAGCATCAAGCCTAGCAATACTGAGAAAACACCAATACCCACGTAGCCAAAATCTTTGAAGAAAGGGTAGAGTGTGGAATAGGTATTGGTAGGTGCAGGCTTGGATACCCATGGTAAAAGGGGATTAATAGGTTCAATATTGGATAATCCCAACTTATAGGTCACGGCATAATAGAGGCGGAAGACATTTTCACCCCAATGTGCCGAACTTTCTGGCTTAAGAGTGTCGTAGGCACAAAAACCACGTAGTATGTATTGCTCGAAGATGGATACCACTTGTTCCTGATCCATCGTCTGGCTCTGTCGGATACCATGTATTGCTAACATCACCGTTATGAGACATGCACCTGTGATTAGGATTGTACGAGTGGAGATGTATTGCTTACGATAGAGAATATATAGCGTCATAAGTCCAAATGTGAGAATTAGAGCTTTCGACATAGTGGCTACCGAGAAACCTAACACCAATATGCCCATAATGATAGCCCGTTTGTTGGCCACTTTGGCATCTTTACCTATATTCACTAGGTAAAGCAGATAAGTGACCACCCAGAGTACGTAATATAGTGGGGTATATACATCACCATCTATTCGCTTGTTATCCCCTAACGTTGCTAAGCGTAGATCCATGGCTATATTACCAGAACTGCCGAGCGTGATGGCTTGATATACAAAATGTAGCAGTAGTGGCACACATAGTATGCTCAGCCAGAAATATAAATCGCGGATAGTTAGACTACATTCCCATTGATGTACACGATAACTAAACGATTGTGTCACCCATGTGCCCACAACCAAGCCGATACTCCACAACATTAGAGATAGTAGAAATTGCTTCTGCAGTGGAGGTAATGAGTTGGGTAATAGCAAAAACATCAGCAAACCCGCTAACCATAATAGTGCCGTCAGCAAGGCTGGATTAAAGATGTCGCGATGCGATAGTATATAGGATAATACCACCAACCCAACTAGTATGATAATCAATGTGTAAACCACTAAAGCCGATTTTGGGTGCAAAGGTACAATAAAAATTGCATATTCGCAAGCGTTTAGCCCAATATTTGCATAAAAAAAGAGCTCAAGTCATTTGAACTCTTTTCCTTTTTGCTTGGAATCGTAATGGGATTCCTGCGACAATAAATTACTCAGCAGCAACCTCTGCTTCAGCGGCAGCAGCCTCTTGAGCAGCCTCTACGGCAGCAGCAGCGAGTGCGTCAGCAGCCTCTTGGCGCTTCTTTGCTACTTCAGCAGCTTTTGCTTTGTTGGTTTCTACTTCTTGAGCGAACAATGCTTTTGCAGCAGCAGCTTTCTTGTCTGCTTCTGCTTGGCTAATCTTACCATTCTTAGCGTCTTTTTGTGCTTTCCAAGCGTCAAAACGCTTTTGAGCCTCTTCCGCAGAGAAGGCACCCTTAGCAACACCACCATTCAAGTGCTTCATTAGCATAACGCCCTCACCAGAGAGGATGTTGCGAACGGTGTCTGTTGGTTGAGCACCAACATTTACCCAATACAAAGCGCGATCGAATTTCAAATCTACTTTAGCTGGGTTGCTGTTTGGGTTGTAAGAGCCAATACGCTCAATGTACTTGCCATCACGTGGCGAACGGCTGTCTGCTACTACAATATGGTAGTAAGCGTAGTCCTTGTGACCATGACGAGCCAAACGAATTTTAGTTGCCATTTGTTTTTGTTTATTTGTGAGCTACAACTACACGAGTTGCATGCTCGGGTTAATAATAAATTGAATGGTATGCTTTTTTCACGAAAAAGCGTGCAAAGGTACTACAAAAAATATACATACGCAAGAAAAATCGCAAAAAGTTTGTATTTTTACTATATTTTTTTGTCAATGTGCAATTTTTGTAGTACCTTTGTCGGCAAATTAGGGTAGAAGTGATATGTTGCCTGTGGAATTTATAGAAAGTCTGCACGACCAGTTGCCCGCTGATGAGGTGCAATTATTATGCCAAGCATTGGAATCAATGCCTGTCACTTCTATCCGCCTCAATGACAAAATCGACTACCTTACATTCGATTGTGATACTGATGAGGTGCCTTGGCATGAAGACGGCTATTACCTTAGTGAACGACCGCAGTTTACCCTTGATCCGCTTTTCCATGCTGGGTGTTATTATGTGCAAGAGGCTAGTAGCATGTTCGTCGAATGTGTTTTGCAGCAGTATGTGTCTCCCAATAGTGTTATACTTGATATGTGTGCCGCACCTGGTGGTAAATCTACACTTATCAGCCAGTTTCTTAGTAATAATGGACTATTGGTTAGCAATGAAGTTGTACGTCAGCGAGTTTTCATCCTCTCGGAAAATATACAAAAGTGGGGAAATGGTAATGCTGTTGTCACGCATAATCACGCCGCTGATTTTGGCATGAAACTGCCAAATGTCTTTGATTGTATATTGGTCGATGCGCCTTGCTCTGGTGAAGGTATGTTCCGCAAAGATGAAGGGGCTATTAATGAATGGAGCGAGGAGAATGTAGATGCCTGTGTGGTGAGACAACGAAAGATTCTACAAGAGGTATGGCCTGCGCTACGGCCGGGTGGAGTGCTCATTTATTCCACTTGCACATTCAATCCTTGGGAGAACGAGGAAAATGCAGAATGGATAGCAGAAACGCTGGGAGCTGATATCTTGCCTATATCCATTCAACCATCATGGGGAATCACGAATGGGAATCCAGGATATCACTTCTATCCACATAAGACTAAGGGCGAGGGATTTTACTTATGTGCCTTCCGTAAGCATGGGGCTACTGATACCGTCAAACCTCTGGCTAAACGATTACCAAAGTTTAAACCATCATCTACTCCGCCAGTCGAGCAGCAGGAACTGATACGCAAGTGGCTGACACATCCGCAGCAATGGGTACTACGCCAGCAGGATCGATTCATTGTGGCATATCCTGAGAAATACAAAGACCTTATTCATATACTCAGCAAGCAGTTTATATGTATCAGTACTGGATTTGGCTTATGCGAATTGCGTGGGAAGAACCCTATGCCACAGCATGCACTATCTATGGCAAAGGATTTTCGCCAAGAGGCCTTTCAGGCGGTGGAATTATCCCAAGAACAAGCCATAGCATATTTGCGAAACGAGGCCATTGTGCTGACTAATATGCCAAACGAAGTACTCTTAGTAAAGTATGCTGGCGTGCCTTTAGGCTTTGTGAAGAATGTCGGTAACCACTGCAATAACCTATACCCTAAGGAGTGGAGAATACGTAAACTATGAGATGGATCATCACTTTTGCATGCATCTGTACCACCATTGTTATGAATGCGCAGCAGTGGTATTTTTGGGTTGACGAATGGTATCCAGCAGAGCGCCAATGTTTAAATGCTGCCCAAGATCTGCTGTTGGTGAATAATTGCGTGATTCAACCGATTGATTTTGGTCACTCGCTTGTGATGAATGGCGAGCTATTGTCGAACGAGGCTGTGGCGTTGAATAATGCGCCTCTTCATTGCCTATTTGCTGCCTATCAGGAGATGGAAAACCAGCTTGCTTTTTCCACTATACAAATGCTGGAGACATCACAAAATACTACGGCTAATTTCTATACACGGCATTTGCTTACTCCACTACAACTGCATCAACTCTGTACAAAATACCAGGTGGATGCATTGCTAATCCTTAATCAGTTGGTGCTATATGATATTATAGAGAGTTTCCCTTCGGAGGAAGGAAGTCATTATGCCTATTTGCAGGCATGCGTACAATCGCACTGGACTGTCTATCAATCTCATGCTAATCGTGTTTCGTCTTTTGCTATCGCTGATACACTACTCTGGGAAAGCGATTGGCATTATAGACGTACCGATGCGCTGGCTCAATTACCAGAACGAGAAGAAGCAATGCTTTATTTGGCACGCGAAGTAGGAACCAAGGTGGCTACTAGTTTGCTACCACAATGGGTTTCTACTCAACGATACCTTTATGAAATGAACGACTCCCTATTGCAAGCTGGACTAGAAGATTTTAGACGTCAGAGATGGCTGCAATCGGTAGAAAAATGGCAACATTGTTTGACGGCTAAGAATAAAAAAGCCGCGGCCATGGCTGCAGCTAATATTGCTATTGCTTACGAGATGATGGGCGACTATGTTTCGGCTTGTGATTACGCCCAGCATTCCATACGCCTTTTTGGCGCTTGGAAGACGGCTTACGCTCGGCAGCAGCAAGTGAACATACGCTACTATCTGGAGCAACTCCAAGTTCGGCAGGCAAGGGAACGCGCTCAATAATCTTCTGCAAGAATCGCTCAATCTTATTGAAGAATCGCTTATCTTCGGGGCTCACCAATGTGATTGCCTCACCTTTGTTTTCTGCACGAGCCGTGCGACCGATACGGTGCACATAATCTTCGGCATCGCGAGGCACATCGTAATTGATGACTAATGGTATATCATCTATATCAATTCCGCGTGATACAATATCTGTGGCGACTAACACATCCACTTTACCATTTCTGAAGTCTAGCATCACCTCATCGCGCTCTTTTTGCTCTAGGTCGGAGTGCATGGCGCGCGCATCTATATGGTTTGCGCGTAGCGCACGCGCGAGCTCTTTCACCTTCTGCTTCTTCCCAACAAAGATAATCACTTTCTTCAGCCTCTCGCCTTTCGCCTCGTCGCCTAATAGCCTTATGAGAAACGCAGTCTTCTGCGTTTCGAACACATCCACCGCCATTTGCCGGATGCTCTCTGGCGGACGTGAGATAGCAATCTGCACCTCCACAGGATGCTGCATAATTGCTTTTGCCATCTTGCGGATGTTCGCAGGCATAGTCGCCGAGAACATGATTGTTTGGCGGTCTTTGGGAAGTTTATTCACGATGGTCATAATATCATCATAGAAACCCATGTCCAACATACGGTCTGCTTCGTCAAGGATAAAGTATTTTACGCCCGAGAAGTCAATATTGTAGATGTTCATCTGACTAATTAGTCGTCCTGGCGTAGCGATGACTATATCTGCACCTTTTTGTAAACCAGTCACTTGCGTTCCCCACGCACCGCTATCATTACCGCCGTAGATAGCAACTGAGGAGAATGGCACATAGAATCCAAAACCTTCCATTTGCTGGTCAATTTGCTGTGCTAATTCACGGGTAGGTGCCATAATGATGGCATTAAGTTTATTGGGGTCGTGGTTGTCGTATTGTAGGTTGGTGAGGAGGGGTAGGATATACGCTGCGGTTTTGCCTGTACCTGTTTGCGCACACGAGATAACATCGTGTCCGTCAAGTATCACGGGGATAGCCTGCTCTTGCACAGGCGTACAAGTATCAAAGTGCATATCCCATAGGGCATCCAACACCTCATCTGATAATGCTAATTCGTCGAAGTACATATTTTGAAATTTGCGCAAAGGTACTGCTTTTTTTTCTATTATCCAACACTTTTTCAAAATTTCCACCAAATCAACACCTTTCACATCATCATCAATGCCGAAATAGCGGTCAGAATCGCCTCTAAATGGCTAAACACCGCGTACCCAACAGCCACACTTCCTGTTCCGCCAACGAGTAACCAACGAACAGCATCCATCCGCATGGCCAACCGCTCCAACATGGTGTACCTACGCAAACTCTCTTGCAACTCACTGCTGGGCGATGGCATAAGATTAATCTGACGAATAGTATCCGCCATAAACGCCTCACTATCTTTCACTTGCGGAGCACTCGCCTGCAAACGCTTTTTTATTGTATTATTGGTTATCATATTCATCTTGGTTCCTTGTTCCTTATTCCTTACTCAACATCGCCTTCAGTTTCTTCCTTGCTCTAAAGAGCATCACCGCAAGATGGGTTTCCGATATTTCGGTTATCTTGCTAATCTCTCGAATACTTTTTTCTTCCAAATAATATAGTATCACCACTGCCTTCTCTTGCTTCGGCAACTTGTCAATCGCCTGATACAGTGGCTCATAGCGAAAGGCACCATCTGTCTGCTCGCTTGCTAACTCCGTATCAACGCTCTCATAGTTCTCCACCGCCACGCGATGGGTATTCCAGTACTTATTTTGTTCGTTAAGGTATTCGTTGTATGCAATCCGAAATACCCATGTCTGCAAAGCAGACTTCTGTTCAAAGGTAGCACAATGCAAATATGCTTTCAAAATCGCCTCTTGTGCAAGATCATTAGCCAGTTCTTCATCGCCATGAGTCAGCACGAGCAGGAATCGCCGAAGGGACTCCTGCATGCCGCCAATAGCGGAAATAAACTGCTGCTTATCCATAAAGTGATGAAAAACAAGTGATTTTGAAAATAAGTCAGACAGATAAACGCAGTTTATTCTTTTTCTGCAAGTGCTTTTTCTTCTTTCTCAGTCTCCTTCTTGAGATAATTCTTTGCAACGAAAAATGTAATCAGCAATGCCAAACCAACGCCGCCAATGATAGCTCCAAAAGTTAAAAAGGCAGCTGCTGTTGCACCACCAACACCATCAATATGGGCATAG
>JAZNMT010000009.1:0-4095 GCA_045579895.1 Paludibacteraceae bacterium | reverse complement strand
GTGTAGATATTCACTTGACCAGCAGCATGCATATTCTCGCCATCCCAACCATTGTCATAACCCGATGTGCAACGAGTATCTTGCATGATATACATACGGTCTGAGCCACTACCCTCGCCATAGGCTTGGATACGAATACGGTGCAACAACTCTGGAGCATATGTCTGTTGTGACTGACCAGCTACACGACTAGGGGCATGCATTGGATCATTAGCCGCCCCATTCGAATCAGTCCAACTCCATACAAGGCGCTCATAATCGAAAGTAATAGTACCTCCGCCACTACCTGTGCGTACAAATATACCAGACATAGGAGGAATAAGCACAGGATCCTTTTCTTCATCAAAGTTCTGCGACCCAATAACAGGGATTGCGGTATAGTGTCCAGAGCTTTGATCTTGAGCTGTAAGATCCACATAAGGAGTATCTTTAGCATTATTCCATTCAGTCCAAGAACCTGTATTAAAGAGGTAGAATGTTTTTTCGATATTACCCTTGAAATCCTCTGCTTCAAATGCCGCTACATTGATAGGAGCTAAGTAACTATTTGCTATGACGTTCTGTCCAGAGATAAGTTCCTCCTTGTCACTTTCGTTTCTATAGGATTCTGGCGTATATGATAACGGAATGGACTGGTTGGCATTGATAGCGGTAGTAGTCCAAAAATAGTCAGGTGCGCCATCTTGTGTGATAGCATAGCCTTCCACAAAAGGTTTCATTGGTGTAGTGTCGGTTTTCTTTACCCAACCGCCATCACCCTCTTTCCATTGATATAGCGACGTGGTAGAGGTGGAAGTTGCTATTGTACCTTTGCCTGGTGCACCCACGTACTGCCATAGGCGATGGGCATTCTCCTCTGGATCGGTGTCGCTAGGCTGTGCTTTAGTGCGATAATGCACTGTCACTTTAGGCATATCAGTCACACTAGGATGAATGCGCAAGTAACCTGCACCTGGATCACTACCATCTATCGCGGAGAAATTCTCAAGGGTTAATACCCCTTTCTTAGAAGCACCTTTGATACCACCTTCGCCAATGGTTAGACCACCATCGCGTGCAATAGTTAGTTGGCTATTATTCTCAATGGTCATACCTGATACCGATTGCTGCTCATCCAGTACAGCGTTCGAACGAATGACAACAGGAATATCCGTACTATCTGGCACACGCTTAATGTTCCAGTTGTCGGTAGTACTCCATTGCGTATCAAACGAATTGTTGTATTTTTCATCATACACAATCGCGCCATCAACTGTCAACTCAAACCTCGCAGGCGTAATCACACTATTATCATCTAATGGATTACCGCGATCAAGATTGTTCCATGCGGGTGTAGTTTTACCATTATT
The DNA here is from genome assembly GCA_045579895.1 of Paludibacteraceae bacterium. Classification (GTDB taxonomy): domain Bacteria; phylum Bacteroidota; class Bacteroidia; order Bacteroidales; family Paludibacteraceae; genus Colicola. The sequence goes on along the minus strand of JAZNMT010000009.1, from coordinate 2,746 downwards.
CTCGAATTCCATGAGACGTCCGCCAGTATTTGAATCAAAGACTAAAGGCTGCACAGGTATACCACCAGGGTACATCTCCTCGTAATTAGGCAAGGAGTATAAATATAGCGAATGAGAACTTGCTGATGCAATAAATAAGTTACCAGCATAGTCAAAGGCCAATCCATCTATACTACCACCAATGATGATTTCAAACATCCAATCTAAATTAAAGCCAAACCAAGTGCCATTGTCATCATCATAAAATAGTTTAAACACATATACTCTATTCCCTTTAGCATCGCCTTTACCAAAACCGACAGCCAACCACGCCTCTGTACTACTCAAACCATTTTTCTCATAAATTGCCACTTGTCCACTTGGTACCTGATGGTTCTTGTAGTCATTTCCATTTGCTTTATGAGGAGACAAGAATTGACGAGTTGTCCATAGCGGAGTTAATGACAAAGCAGAAAAAGTCTCATGCTCCACGTTACTCATTGCAAACTGAAAATATTGACTTAAACGTCTACCATATTTTGATTGCTGTTCGTAGCCATCAGGAGCTATATGCGCTAAAAAGGCATAAGGATCATTAATTGAATCACGGTGCTGCGCTACCCAAAAACCACCACGTGCATTTACCACCATACTATTATCTGAACTTACCCATGGATCAATATTATAAGAATCACCTAATTTTTGTTGGATGATTTCTCCGTCCTTTACAACATCTTGAGGTGTTCGAAGCGGATTATAATACTGTTCATAGTTATCATATAAAGCACTATTCTCATTACTTTTCCATAATCTATAGATTTTTCCCGTTCCGCATTCTTCTTTATTCACATACCCGGCATGACTCATTACATACAACTCACCACCAGGACCGAATGCCAAAGAGTTGATAGGGTGTAATTCTGAATAACCAGACTTTCCTATTGAAAATCCACTATAATCTCCCGCAGGAATCAATTGTTCTGTCACGTTGATTGCAGCTCCATTATCCATCAAAACATCTTCTTTATCGGGAATAAGTTGATAGATAGCAGACTGTTGACTACTTGATGATTTACAATAGTACACATTTCCATTTGCTGGATTTACCGCGATGCGATGCATAAGAAATCGCTGATTAGCAATTTCAACACCACTACTTGAAAAATCTACTCCCGACGGCATATAACTTCCATCTACTTTTCTATAGATCCCATTTTCAGGATTGGGCTCATATACCACTACACCCGCTTCATATGGTGTTATGTTATCTGCATATTTTCCTGCGGATGGAGCATTTGCTACATATACACGCCCAAAGAATGGAGATTGAGGATTATTATCGACCGCAATACCTTGAGGACATTGAAAATTACGATCCACCATTAAGCGATATGGCTCTTTAACCTGTTTATTAAGTGGTTCTCCATCAGTCGAATAAGATTCATAATTATACTCGCTATCATCATTATTTGGTTTAAACGCTAGTTCATTTGTTGCTGTTGTAGAGTTACCAACCACCTTTTCCCCCTTCAGTTCAATCGCCCAAGTCATACCAAGATAGGCTTTTTTATTTGTTAAGTCCACCGGTATTTGGTCCTTAGTCATGGAAAAAAAATGCTCACCATTGACATTCTTGGTAGTTAGTTTCTCATTAGGGATCTCATAGCGTCCTAATTCTGAGCCGATTTCGTTCTTGTTATCATCCCCATCCACGTCATAATACAAAACCAACCAGCCCTCTGTAGCTGGTACAAAAGATTTGAAATAAAAAGTATATGTACCTAATTCTGTATCGGGATTGTCTGTGTATTCATAACGCAGATCATACGCAAAGACGCGTAGTTCTGCATTCACGTTCTCTTTTGATTGCGCATTAAGCGATTGATAACCAGAAAAAGCCCAGCCAAAAAGGAGGAAAGTTAAGATAAAACAACGAAAGAAATGTTGATTATTTATGTGCATCATTATGTATTAAACTTTAAAAAGAAAAACGTAATAAAAAAACCTAATTGGCCGCAAAATTACAGTTTTTTTCTGAATTACACAAATAATACACCCATATTTTAAGAATTTAAGGCATTTTTCGGCAATATTTAATGAAATTAGAGTAAATGACACAACGACCAAGGGTTGTCCGTCCATGATTTTATCACTTCATCGGCAAACACCCTCTGGCCTATTAGGTACACCCAAAATATCGCATTCGTATGCTTTATACGAGCGACTTAATCATACATAAGATACTACATGCACGCTAGTCAAAGTACTAGCAAAACAAATTAGGTTTTCTGTTTTTCTTTTTAGTATATCTTATGTCGATCAATTATGTATATATATCTAGCCCTATTAATAAGGACTTATCTTTTACTGACGTACAAACTTGTATATCTCGTTGTTTATCTTCATCAGGTACACACCTGCAGGCAAGCCCGCCATTGACAATTGCGTTTGATAGTCAAACGGATGCTGGTATAGCACTTGTCCATGCATGTTGCATAGAACCACTATATTCTCCTCTTGACCCGTAGAAACATAAACGATATTGTCGGATATCCATACCTTGGATGAAGACACATTATCAATAGCAGTAGTTGTGCCACTGTTGCCATTACCATTGGGGTGACCTGCTGGGAACTCTGGATTGAGCTGCACTTGGAAGCGCATATCATTCACCGACATAGCAGGAGCATGGAAAGTATAAGTACCCTCCTCTGCCAAAGCAATGATACTATCATTCTCCAAATCCTTGATATAAAGCGAGTCGCCT
>JAZNMT010000008.1:0-2718 GCA_045579895.1 Paludibacteraceae bacterium | reverse complement strand
AATGGGGTATAATGGACAAAAGTGGTTGGTAAAACCATATGTAATTTGCTATACTACAGATAATTATAATACCCTTAATTAAACACATTTCATCAAAGAGGTATTTCTTAAGGTAAAGAGGCAAAAAGAAAAATCTAATGGTTATTTGTGGTCGTACAATCTTATAATTTACTTTGTTATAAGTTTATCAATCACATCTTTATCAGCTGGTAACCACTCTACACTATCAAGTGTTTCTGCTGTTAGCCAACGAGCCGATTTATGTTCTCGCAATTCTATCTCGCCTGATGCAACACTACATAAATAGCAATGCATCGTTAAGTGAAATGAGGAATAGTCATACTCTGTCGTGCATAGTAGATTTTCGATAACTATATCAACTCCTAACTCCTCCCTAATTTCTCGTCTGAGTGCAACTTTTCGACTCTCGCCAGGCTCAATCTTTCCACCAGGGAACTCCCACATACCCTCAAACTCGCCGTATCCGCGCTGCGTGGCAAAGTATGCTCCATCACGATGTATAATTGCTGCAACAACCTCTATTTTCTTCATTGTTAAATAGCCTTTAAGTATTGAGCCATTGCCGGCTTCTGGAGTTTCCACTTAACATTCATTGGGAAGTCATCGTGCGATGAAACATAGTCCACCAAACCGAAACAATGGAATGGAGATGTATTGCCAAAGCCATCCTTCTTCTCCTCACGCACAAAGAGAATGATTTTATTCTTTGTCTGTGCCTGCTCTGTATAACGACGACCACCATTGTTATTATGCGAATCTGTGTTTTGTGATTGCCAATGGAAATACTCCTCGTTGATTAGATAGTCGTTGTATTGTGTTGAAGGCGAGAAGTCTTTCTCTGACTTATTTAGCGTTACAAACAGCAGCGTGGCATTATGCTCTGGAAGATTAAATACACCAGAAGCAGCTCCTTGCATCTTTACCTCAGCTGTTTGACGACCAACGAGTGTAAATACCTCTTCGCGAGTATAGCAGCCATATAGCTCCAATCCTGGGATTATTTCCGCTCCGATAGGAGTCGTCTTGATATCCAAGCGAGATAATAGGTATGAGACAATCTCTGCCATTTCCTGCTTAAAGCAAGCATATTTAGGCAAGTGAATTAACTCTAATGCTTCGTTTATAGAGCTATGACCTGTTTTGCTTAGCTTGTCCTGGAATAAAGCATAATAGAGCATAATTGCATAGGTTTTATTATCCTCAACCTTATGCACACCCTCTCCAGCTATAAATCGTTCTACGAAGTGTAAGAATGAAGATGTGTTGTGGTGAATCAGATTAGATACCCCCTTCTCCAAACGCTTAGTTACTGCATCATCAGCGTATGATATTCTCCCTGCCACACGTTTGAGCGACGACCAACAGTTAGAGCCTTGATATAAGATGCGAATATCCTGTCCATTATTTTCAAGAAACTGTGTTAGCGTCGGTATTGTTGCGTAGCTATTTATCTCTTTTACAATTCGGTTTTTGTTATAAATAGCACTTGTAATGTTGTCGAGGATATACTGTCGCGCCTTCTTCTCCATTACAATGCTACAACCCAACGGCAAGAGGGTAAATCCCTCTTTTATCTGCTTTTGGATATTCTTTTCGGGTTGCAGGGTAAGTGCACGGAAACGACTTGCAAAATCAAACTTGCGATTAGCTTGTGCCACAAAATCGAGGACTGTTAGCTCGGTCTTACCAGCCGATAGTCGTAGGCCTCGACCTAACTGCTGCAAGAAGATTGTCAAGCTCTCCGTTGGACGAAGGAACAAAACGGTATCAACCTCAGGGATATCTACACCCTCGTTGAAAATATCGACTACGCAGAGGTAATGCAATGTTCCATCTCGGAGGTCCTTGGCTAGCTGTTTACGTTCATCTGCGGGAGTGTCAGATGTAAGACTATGTGCATTGAAGCCATATAATCTCAATTGCTCAGCCATAAAGTCTGCGTGGCATTTATTTACACAGAAGCACAAGGCTCGACAGGTGTATTCATCTGCCAAATATTTGTGTAATGCATCAACAATAAGTTGCGCACGAGTCTTTGCGCACAATTTATCCGCTAATCGTTCGATATTATACTTTTGTCCACTCCACAAGCTATCATCGCTTAGGTCTGTGTCATCAGAGATGCAAAGGTATTGGAATGGTGTAAGAAGTCCTGCCTGCAATGCTTGGGGCAAACGGATTTCTGCACTAATCCTATTTCCAAAATCTGGGCGCAGGTCTTTACCGTCCATACGTTCAGGTGTAGCTGTAAGACCAACCAACAGTTGTGGCTGGAAATGGTCAAATAGCTTACGATAACTATCAGCCTGACTATGGTGCGCCTCGTCAATAACTATATAGTCATAGAAGTCAGAATCGAGCAATGCAAAGAACTCCTCAAAGCGAGAGTTGAACATCGAAATAGACACGAATAGATGCTCGTACTCGTTAGCCTCTTGCGGACGATTTGAGCCAACCCAAAGCGTACCGAAGTTCGCATCTTGCAGAACGCTACGATATGTGTTGAGCGACTGACGCAGAATCTCTTCACGATGTGCTGTAAAAAGAATGCGAGCCCTTGAATGTGTTCGTGCAAACTCCTGATAGTCAAAAGCAGATATAACAGTTTTACCCGTACCGGTTGCAGCCACAATTAGGTTTTTATAATTATTCCTATCTTCACGCTCTACACGTAGCTTGTCAAGTATCTGCTTTTGG
>JAZNMT010000007.1:0-7046 GCA_045579895.1 Paludibacteraceae bacterium | reverse complement strand
CTCCTTCGGTGCCGACCGCATCTACGACGTGCTCAACCAGCTCGACCTCTATCCCAAGAGCGCAGCCCGTGGCACACAGGTGATGTTTGTCAACTTCGGCGCTGCCGAAGCCGCCTACTGCCTCCCCCTCGTGGCCAAGCTACGCGCTGCAGGCATCGCTGCCGAGCTCTACCCCGATAGCGTGAAGATGAAGAAGCAGATGTCCTTTGCCAACGACCACGCCATTCCCTACGTTGTGATGGTAGGTGAGAGCGAGATGCAGAGCGGCCAGCTCTCTGTGAAGAACATGGTCAGCGGCGAGCAAGGAGCACTCTCTATAGATGAGCTCATCGCACGCTTTTGATAGGAATACTACTAATTAAATAAATGGGCAAAGAGTTATCTCTTTGCCCATTTATTTATTCGTCATCGTATACACCACTTGCGTGTCAAAACAAATCCCCACCTATCTCCGTTGGTGGGCTCTAGGAGGGCGTGGTAAGGAGATGGGTGGGGAATCTATAGATTGATACAAATTACACGTTCTTTACCTCATAGAGTTTCCAAACTACAAATAGATACACTACTAACAATAATGCAAGCAGTATGACATAATATGGGGCATTAACGCCCAACCATGCAAAGCAAAGATTAACTATAAGCATGATAAAAAAACATACTATTGCTAGAGCTTTAATGCTCGCACCAACTCTGTTGTTCTCAAACTCTACAGACATAGCCATCGCCAATGTTGATAATACAGAAATGGCAGTACCGATAGCTAAGAGGACAGAGTTATCATCTGTTTGTGCTATACTATACACAAGATAAGTCAATGCTGCTGTCAAAATCACAGACAGAGCAGTAGGGAATATCGATATTTTCATATTACTCAACTACATTTAATGGAGGTGGTATCAATGCCACAACCTTTAATACTTCAGGAACATTCTCTATAGCCTTCCAGCAACTCATTCCAGGCATCCACACAAGAGTGCTTTTATTTATCTTCTTTTGAGCTATAAGTTGCATCAGTTCGCTATCATTGAGTGGTCCGACAGAATTACCGTCAATAGCCACATAATAAATCTTTGATGAAGCAGGTTGCATTTCATTTTGCACACCAGGTACATACATTGTTTGCATGCTCTCATTCATCACATTTACCATTTGTCGGGCAACACTCATCCCTAAGCCAAACTCCACCAAGCGATCGAGTGAAAAAAAACTATTATTTTCCATATCTTCTTAAATTATATTATTTTGTAGGAAGAGGGGGTGGTACGCATTCTGATTTTTTTGGGGGGAATAATACTATCAGCTCAGATAAATTACCAGCTATATCCCAAGCAGACATTCCCGGTTTCCATACATATGTTTGCGAGGTCAGCTGGCCATTGACTGTCATTTGCTGCAATTGGTTTAGTGAATACGGACCGCTTTGCGCACCATCTATAGCTATGTAATATGCGACACAAGGTAATGGTGGTGGAGTATTCCCCATCTGCTGCATCTGTTGCTGCACTTGCTGTCCCATGCCAGTTACCAAGGTAGCCATCTGTTGTCCCATAGCACCACCCATCATCATTCCTGTCATCACACCTGCAGGGTTCATATTTCCCTCTCCACCTCCAAGGTTTATATTGCCCATTGTGCCAATATTCTCTGCAGCCACTTTCAGCACATCTGTCTGCAGATTGAGAGAGTGAGCCCCAATATGGCTTTGTTCTGTCTGCAGTCGCTGTGCACGCTGCACCTCCTCTCGTTGAATTTTAAGAGTCTCTGCTATATTTTCAGAGCTTATACGTTGGGACTCATCCAAATTTCTCAGGCTTACCTCCGTCTGCTTTTCGACTATCCGTTCTTGCTGATTAATGGTCATTTTTCTAAGCTTCACCCATTCGTCACTTTCCTTATCAGGTTCCACTGCAGATACATCTACGCTTACTACATTGACTCCAAATATTTCGAGAAGTTCTTTCGACAAGTGATTATACAGTAGTTGACTAATCTCCATTATCTTACGTTCCAACTGTATCACTGGAATTTTGTATTCTGCAGGAATATTTGAGACGATACCTTTAACTCTTTTAACCACAGCATCCCTTATCTGCAACTTAAAGGTTTCCAAATCAAAATCTATCAGACGATGCAATTTGATGAAAGCCTCATAATCAGCAACATTAAAGGATAAGGTACCACGTACAGCAATAGGGACACCTATATCAAGAAAACGAGGATCATATACATCAAAATAGGGAACTCCAAACTTGACTTGAACAAGACGGGCCAGATTGATGAAATACACCTCTGCCTGAAACGGAGATTTTCCTCCCCAAGCTATGCCCACGAGTTTTGCAAGTACAGGAAAGTTTGCCGTTTCTAATTTCTTATCATATGGCCCTAAAATAAAGTCTTGCATTGCTCCATCCTTATGCGAATAAACGAACACCGCAACCTCACCATCCTTCACACGTAGCGAACTTCCATAGCGTATGGCATTCTCCCTCTTTGTAGAGTTAGCTTCACCCGATGGGCGCCATTTCCATATCAAATATTCTTGTTCATCACAGCGGATTATGTCCATCATTCCGCCTTCTTTCTTTCCAAACAATCCCATTTTATTTTTAATCAAAAAGGTTTATAATAGTCTGCTTTAACTTAGCGGCCCAAGTATCCTGTTCCTTTGCAATGCTATTTGTCTCAACAAATCGATACCCGCACGCAGGACATTTCACAGCCACGCCATCTAACAATTCGCCACATGCAGGACATTTACGCACATCATACTCCCTTTTCGTTCTTGAAGATTTAGAAGCATTCACTTCAATTCTTCTCTTTTGCGCCAACTTGGCTTCAAATACTATTTCAAATTCATCAAGGTCAACACCTAGTGCTTTTGCCTTTCTGTTCAACGCCTGCTCTTCTTTCTTCGTCAGCATTCCATCAGCCAATGCCATATCTATGAGCATTTCAATTTTAGCATCATACGACACACCTTTATTGGCCTTGGAATACTCAACACTCGTTGTCTCTTTTGGCGCATGCCTTAGGCTACTTTTCTTAGAGACTTGCGTTTGCGCAGTTTTACTTCCTCTAAATCTGTACACCGTTTTATCATCATCACCTTCTTCTTCATTATCGTCGAGTTCATCGTCGTCGAGTTCATCCGCAAAATCCTCCTCATCTCCATCCTCCAAGCCATCATCTTCATCTAAATCCTCTGAATTTTCCAAATCATTTTCCAAGTCACTATACATATTTCCCCAATTGCCAATAGTTTTTTCTTCCATAAACCTTTCTTTTGATTTCATAACAAACATGTATTACATATTAAAGATTTTTCTTGGTATTTACTTGTTCTTTTTTTACAGATTAAATTTACACAAGGATGACATCCTTATATGAAAAAGCCGTTTATATTTATCCACCCGATAACAACTTTTAAAAAAGATTAAGCAATAATATAGATGTTGTCCAAAACCTTAAATTCTCCTCCTAAAGTAGGAGGAGTACCCTCGAAGAGGAGGAGGTGGTACTACTTTCTCGGATAATACCCCCTCCGCTGCGCTCGTCCCCCTACGTTAGGGGGACAATCCTGAGACTTGGACAACAGCTATATTATTACCAAAGATTATTTTTTTCTATATAATAAATGAACGTGAATAAGAGAATTAACAAAAGGACAAGGACTGGAAGAGTAACAATATTATATCTATAAGCATACGGAAGACGTAAATAAGCAATTTTGAATCGCATAGACATAGATGTTTTCCCCATATTTCTCTTATACAATTCTACTATTTGATCCAACTCCTTATCACCAAGAGATGCAGTTTCCAAACGATTTAGAACAGTTAGATAATAATCTCGCCACACGGGAGATGTTCCATCTTGCAAACTAAGCGCACTAGGGCTGCAATAGTTCAATGTAGCAATACAATCATCTACAGTATTGGGAACAGGAGCTGCTCGTATAAAATCAATTATTGTACTTTCTTTTATTGATTTATATCTATCAGTTCCTTTTATTACAAACTCACTGTCGAGTTTCTTAATAGCTTCCATTAGATCAACACGAAGTTTCTCTACAAACATATTTTCACCACCAACAAATCGAGCTCCACACGTCCGACATCGCATATACCAGCCATCTAACAACTCTCCACATGTAGGACATCTACGCACTGCAGTTTGCTTGGCAGCCTTAGACAATTGACGCACCTCCTCCTCAACCTTGTTTATCTCAGCCAATCTGGCTTCAAGCACCATTTCCAACTCATCAAGGTCAATACCCTTCTCTTTTGCGTTTCTAAGCAAGACCTGTTTTTCCTTTACAGTCAGTACTCCATCGGTTAAAGCTATATCGATAAGTTCTTCAGTCCTTTCATCATACAATGAGCTTCTCTTTGCTTCAGTTTTTTTAGATTTCGCTTTATCGCTACTTTCTCTTGTCGTTTTTTTGGCCGGTTCCCCATCAAAGAAATTATCCAAATCATTAAATACCCTTTCCACTTTTTCTGCAAACTGATCAAGTTTCTTCACTATTTTATTATATATATTCATAGTAGATATGTTTTAGTCCATAATCCATCGGTGGAATTAAAACTGAAGAAGGCTAATTCTTCCGATGTTTTTAAATTTAGTTATTATATATTTTTCCGATTTAATCCAATTTACGAGTTCTTAGATTGCTGCAAGCAAATACTTGAACTCCCTGCAAGATGGTTTGGAATATGTCCTCCAGCAGAATGAAGGTATATATTTGATAGCAAACGAAGGATACACACTTCTCCATTTTGACGTTACTTTCGAGCTCCAATCTATAGGATTAACGAACGGATTGAGAGATGTAGTCCTTTCATGTATACGAAATGTATGGTCTATGGTGGTCAAGGTCTTTTTCGGTTCAACAAAATATTTGTGATCATTTGTCAAGATAATAGCAAAACCTCCCTTAACCTTTTTATTACAGATGGTTGCCAGCACATTTTCTATACGCCAGATGTCTTTCAAATAGCCATAACGTCCCAAGTCGTTCGCAGCCTGGTCCTTCAACGTACATGTTGCGCCAGAACTTGTTAATATAGCAACTTGCTCTTCGATTGTTTTATACTTTAATTCTATCAAATATAGTTCATCTCCCGATTCTAAACAGATATCCACATAGCAATCTTGCTGACCTATATTAAACCTTCGCTCAAGAAAGATATCGTAAGATTGCGACGATAGATGTTTTTTCAATTCCCATGCAAAAGCTAATTGAAAATCCGCTTCAGAACAAAATGCAGGACGCGTAGTTGCCAACATTGCAAGTACCTGCACGATATCGGTGCTTGTAATCATAACAAATTGTTGCCTACAAGTCTCGCGAAATCAGCATTAATAAGTTTTGTGCTTGATTATATATACAAGAAAAGCGTAGAGACTTGTCGAGCTCATTGATTAACTGGCATCGCCAAACGCCATTGCAGAAATGAACTGAGAAACAAATACCCCACGCTGTCGTATATACCTTGTGAGGTACAGCATGGGCTGTACTTGTGGAATATACAAACAGAATGAGCGCCACATTGTCCTCATCCCTCTGCGTTGAAATTGGCGATTTCGTTAATCGGGATAAAGCAAGAAACGCATTCTTGACCCAAGGATTTCTCCCCTCAGGTTTTGCAAAGGTATAAATAATATTTTATTTGCAATAGATTTGCGTTACTTTTTTGTCCGAAGACAACAAAAGGACAACACGAACGCTCATCTAGGTATTTGTTTCTCATAACATTTCATTTAGGTATAACTTTTATAGTGGCAAAGGTACGAAACATAACGACAGGTTGGAAATGTCTTTTTTTGTCTTTTTAGGCTGAATATGTCTCGGGGATGGTTTTTAATAGAGATAAATGCCACGCGCAGGGAGAAAAAACGTTATTTAAACCACGCGACTATTGATTTTTCAAAAGAAATATACTACTTTTGCCAATAATAATGCTTTCCGCATAAAGCAAATTTCTCGATATTTTGCTTTTTGCACAAAGCATTATTCGTGCGGATTTGTTTTTCGCATAAAGCAAATAGACCAAAGATAAATATAACTGCGTATGGAAACATTGTTTGAAAAGCAAGATGCAATGCTTCGCACCACAAGTATGGAGATAGTGCGTAGCTTCATGTCTGACATTAATTGGGGGGCTCCTATGTTATGTATCAGAGGGCCTCGAGGAGTGGGTAAATCTACTCTTCTGCGTCAATATGTCAAGCTGAACTATGAGCCGGGAAGTGAAGCTGTATTGTACTGTTCGATGGACTGGGTCTATTTCAGTCAGCATTCCATGTTGGAGGTGGCGGAGAAATTCTACAAGAAAGGTGGCAAACTGTTAATCTTCGATGAAGCACACAAATATAGCAATTGGAGTCGAGAGGTAAAAGAAATTGCAGAAATATACCCCGATATGCAGTTATTCATCAGTGGCTCATCATTGCTAAAGCTCCTTGATGGTGATGCTGATCTCTCGCGCCGATGCCGTGGATACGATATGCCAGGTTTATCTTTCCGAGAGTTCCTACATTTCTATAAGGACATAGAGGTGGAATCACACTCCTTAAAGGAGATTTTGGAATCACCCAAAACTATTGCCACCAAGGTGAATGCTGTTTGCCGTCCTTTGCAATACTTTCACGAATACTTGAAATTTGGGTACTATCCTTTCTATAAGACCAACCCCATTGATTATTATCCCCTAATAGAACAAATCATCAACTATGTGGTGGATGTTGAACTACCTCAACAACGAGGAGTAAACCCATCCAACTGCCGACGGATAAAAGCTTTGCTCAATGTGCTGGCCAGTCAAGTACCTTTTGATATCGATATCTCCAAGATAGCGACTGCCATCGGCCTACAACGCAATACGGTACTTGAATATATGAATCATCTGAAAGATGCCAAGATTATCAACTTGCTCTATAGTGACAATGCTTCGGTAAAGAAAATGCAAAAGCCTGACAAGGTATATTTGGAAAACCCCAACCTCCTTCATGCTTTGGCTACACTGCCCGTGAAGATTGGGACG
>JAZNMT010000006.1:0-3294 GCA_045579895.1 Paludibacteraceae bacterium | reverse complement strand
GCGCATCCGTGCAATGGCGAAAGCGGCTGATGCTCTCGATATAGAAGACCGCATTGAGCGTATAACAGCAATCTTCAACACCTTCCGCAATCCAGATAAGGAGACCGTCTTGACTCCTTGGCGTGTTGTCAATATGCACCTCGGAGATTGCTTGGGTGGCTGGGTATTCTATGATGAGACAAAGGAGAAACAGATTGTCGTTCCTCGTTTTGTCGATAATGGCGATGTTACCCGCGAGGTTTTCGCCTCCGATGCCCGTATTCTGGAGATTAACTCCAAGTCGGGTCTCTATCCTCTCTATATGGCGTATTCCATATATCGCACTCGCTTACAGGAGAAACTGGATGAGGCAGATACAATGGAGAACACACCAGAACGCCACCTCAAAGTTTGGGATGCGGTACTGCGTGAAAATATCTTTGTTCTCTGCAAAACGCAGATGGCAAAGAGCATCACTCGCAGAACATTGCGAGGCTTCCGCCCCGTGAAGGTAAATACCCGCTACTATGAGGATTTAATCAATCAAATATCTCATAAGACTGCTAAATTTATCTCTCAAATGAAGCAGGGTAAAAATTATTGGAAAGCAAACGAAGATAATGATATGAAATTTACAGCAATTGTAGGCAACCCGCCATATCAACTAATGGATGGTGGCGCAGGAGTTAGTGCAAAGCCTATTTACAATGTGTTTGTTGATGTTGCTAAGTTGATAAAGCCTAGAGCAATATCAATGATTATGCCTGCAAAATGGTATACAGACGGCAAAGGACTCGATGATTTTAGAACAAAGATGCTTAATGATAAGCACATTGCTAAACTCGTTGATTATGTAGATTCGCGTGATTGTTTCTCTAATGTTGATATTGCCGGTGGTGTATGCTACTTTTTATGGGATAACGAGCATAATGAGCGATGTGAATTTGTTAGTGTAAGCAGAGGTATAATCAAGTCGTCAATGAGAGACTTGGCTGCGATGGATAATTTTGTACGTTTTATCGAGTCCGAGGCGGTTATTGATAAAGTACTAAAACAACATAATACGGAGTTTTACGATTCTCGAGTAAGTTCTCGTAAACCATTCGGATTAGCAACAAATGCTATCCCATTAGATACTGGTGATGTTGTTCTCAAACATAATAAAGGTTTGGGTTATTATGATTCATCACTCATAGACAAGGGAAGAGAAATGATACCTTTGTGGAAGGTTACAATTTCATATTTAACAGCAGAACACGCTGGACAAACAGATTCAGAGGGAAGGAAAAAGATTTTATCCTCTTTGGCGATTTTAAAACCGAATGAGGTGTGTACAGAAACCTATCTTGTGATTGATGCCGTAAAATCAGAAGAAGAGGCACAGAACTTATATAAATATATGTGTTCTAGATTTGTGCGTTTCTTACTATTCCAATTAACATCGACGCAACACATTAGTAAGGATAAGTTTAAATATGTGCCAATACAGAATCTTAACAATACATCTGATATAGATTGGAGTAAGTCAGTTGCAGAAATAGACCAGCAACTCTACGCTAAATATGGACTCGATGAATCAGAAATAGCCTTCATCGAATCTAAAATAAAAGTAATGGAATAATGATTCCTGATGATTGTAAAGAATTGACGCACACAGAGTATCTGGCTCTTTTGGAGAAAGTAATGAAACTGACCAAAGAGCGCAGACGCTCTTGTATGTGCCCTGGATGTTCAAATGATGCTATATTCTCACATGTATTTCAACGTAGGAATCAACAGCTTGCAGAGATAACAACAAATGGTAAGGTGTTAGCTTTTACATACAACCATTTGTTTGCTTTTTTGCGAAGCGAGCCCCTACTTGGGTATAAAGAATTAGGCGTGTCAAAGCAATTTGGATTTCCTGGTTTTTGCAATACCCATGACACAGCATTATTTGCTCCAATAGAAAGATCGGATAGCATAGTTGATTGGTACGACGAGAGAAATCAATACTTGTTAGCCTATCGAACATTATGTAGGGAGATTTATACAAATAATGTGATGTATGAGTTCGCATCAGATATATTGCATAGATGTGTATTTGGCGAGAATGGCCTTTTTTTAGCGTATAAGAAAATACAAGCAGATTGTAGTTATTCCATCCATATTATGAATAAATACAAGACATTACTTGAAAAGGGTATTTTCTCTTCCGACTATTCTTCTTATTATTTTAAAGTCGTCCAACTTCCGTTTAGATTAGAATTATGTTTAGCGGCACCAATCGTAATTCGTGACGAGTGTAAAGGTCCTTACTTTGGACCAGATAAAGATAAGATTGTAGACCCAATAAATATTATAGAGATTTTTCCATCAAATGGTAAAACCATTATACTAATTGGCTGCCTTGACGGAGCTCCAAATAGTTGGGCTGGGGAAATATTAGGAAATCTCCAAACTGAAGAAATAGAGGATATCTCATGGGCTTTACAGGATATATTGTTCAGAGCGGAATTCCATTGTATATCAAAAGAACTGTATGACGAAATATCAGAAGACATTCCATTATTCCTTGAAGAATGGTATAAGCAGAAAGATAACCTGTGCTCCAATATGACTTACACATCAGATATCTTTAGAAAGCCCATTTTAAGACGATTAGGATACAAAGATGAATAACCACTATAACAAAAGTGCGTCTATTGGGACGCACTTTTGTTATAATACTTTATATAATACTTTGAGTTCTCCGTTCTCCGACTCAAATAGGAATCGTCCATTTTTCAAGATGCACTCGTGAGTCTTCTCATCATTTGTGTCCGCCTCAAGCATCTTGTCCACTTGCTCTGCCGAGATAACCTGCATCTCTATACCCTGAACAGTAGCGGTGGTAGCATCTGCAGGTATTGCCAATAGTTCATCTAATATCATTGCCCCGAATTTATTTTGTGGCTCAATATCCCTTTGAGCACGATATTTGCCAAAACGAAGAGCGTGGGACATAACCCGCTGCACTCTTGGCTCTGGTAAACCATACTCGCAAACAAGTTAGCCCACGCAACACGTGGGCGATAACCGTCACATCGCGAGTATTTGAAATGTACCAGACTTCAGAGTGCAATGCTAGAGCTAACGCTTTCAAATATGTATTTGTGTAGTCTTGCTACACAAGGAAGGTACTAGTTCTTACTAGCCTCGACAGAGACTTTGCGGAACTCCTTCATCAACTTCTCAAGCTCCAATGAAGCCTTACGAGCACGAGTTCCGGCAGCCTTGTTACCTTTCTCTACCTGCAACGCAGCATCCTTTGAGAATGCCTCGAATGCCTCATTG
>JAZNMT010000005.1:0-2448 GCA_045579895.1 Paludibacteraceae bacterium | reverse complement strand
AAACGATACTTGATCGCCATAACTTATACCTTTTTTATTAATAGCATACGCGCGGTAGTAGTAGGTAGTGCTATCTGTCAAATTTGTCAAATTAACAGAGAAGGAACCGATTCCTTTACCAGAAGTAATAAACGGACTATTCTCCTTCGTTGGATTTTCTGAAGTAGAATAACAAATGCCACGTTCTGTAACTTCTGCGCCACCATCTGCTACGACTTCACCTGCTAGTGTTGCTGACGTGTACGAAATATTTGATACAGGAAGAGAGGATACCATTGGTACTACCGCAGTTTGAGTCGTAAAGGCAATAGCTGTACCATGCGATATTCCTATCTTATTTTTAGCATATGCACGAACAAAATATTGTGTCTCATCTTTTAAATTTGTCAGATTATAGGCGAAATTGCTATCTGCTGTATATACCAACACGTGATAATCATCTATCATTGGACTGGCTGTGTTACTCCAACAAAATCCTTTCTCCGTAGTTGAATCATTACCATCAAAAATTAATGTTCCACTCAAGAGAGCTGAAGTGAGTTGAATATCCGTAATTTCGTTGGTCTGCACCTCTGGTAATGCATATGTTAGTATTGACAATTCATCACTATATGCAGTGCCTACTTTATTTATCGCATAGGCACGCAATTGATAAGCAGTATTAGGTTGTAAGTTTTCTAAAGTAATCTGAATTTCTTCCAGGGACTCTGCTTTAATACACGTTGTATCAGCACTTTTATCTGCAGAAAGACAGATACCCCATTCTAAGATAGGAGCACCACCATCAAATGCAACATGCGCAATAGCATCTGCTTTCACATCCCAAATATTTACTATTGAATCCAGCACGACAATAGGGATAGAAGGTGTCAATGTTCGGAATGAACTAATCTTATCATATACCATAGATGAATAGCGATTGGATACTATATAACGCACATAATACGTAGTATCATCTAATAAATTTACACATCGTGCATGGTATTTCCCATCTTTGTTTTGCATCGGAGTACTGAATGGCTCAAAAAAATCATCAGTTAGTGCATATTGCATTAATACATTACTGAATTTTGTATTACATTCCACAAAGCACTCAATATCTACCGTAGTATAAGACGGCTCTATTACTTCGTTATGAATCTTCAACACAGCAATAGTAATATCTTCATCTTGTTGACACGATAAGAACCCACAAAAAAGTATAAACGCTAAAACTATGTATTTTCCGTATTTCATAATCATCTCTTTTATTAGAACACATAACCTAAACTCACTGTTATTTCCATATATTTAAACGCAATGCTAGTTACACCTGCTGCTAATGTTACTCCATATACACTTCCAAATAATCCAATATCAGCAGTTATTCCTTCATAAGATGTTGGGTCATATTTAATCCATTGATTATCAGTAGTCTCCCAATACAATTCTCGTTTTCCATAACCTCCACCTACATATATTCCACAAGTATTAAATTTATTCCTTGTAAACCACTCTAAACAATTGACCATTACTCCCGCATTTGCCATCCAATGCGATTCTTGACGCTTTCCATTGTAAAATGGTATTTCATCACCATCAATAACACCTCCTACCCCACAGGATAATCCACTATCAACTGTAAAATGAAAATTTGATCTACCACTAATGTACCATCCTACTCCTTTATACATTTGCCCCAGCATACCACCATAACTAAATTGCGGAGAAAAAGCATATGCAGCCTGCCCCATTACAAGTGTTTTTACTTTAGCATTGTAAGCATAGCGGTTATAATGACTTTGTGCATCTACTTTGAAGCGTACATTTTGGGCGATAAAATCGCCTTTTTCTTCTAAAGGTTTCCATACTATTTGACGGTCTGTACCAGCAAGTACCCCTTTGCCAACATCGCCAGTAACTACCTTAAGGATGATAAACTCTGTAGAATCACCACATGCCATCAATAGATCTACTACTGACTTTTTGCTCAAATCATAGGTAACAATAATATTCGTTCCCTCTTGTCTTACACGAATATTCGTAGCATTTTCTGCACAAAGACACAGAGCAGAAAAGACGAAACCTAAAAGAAAAATATATCTACGCATATAATATCTATTTGCAAATTCTATAATCTGTACTAAAATTCACATAGATTGTATTAGCACATCGCATTAGAAGCCAAGTACTTTATCTAGTTGCTCATGCAGTTTATCGCCTTTCTTCTCCAACTCTTGGCGGATTGCCTTCTTAGCAGCCTCTTTTGCCATCTCACCATTGTATGCAATGCGTACCATAACTTCACGGTTCTTGTTAGGCAATACACGGTAGCACTCAACCACGGTAATTACTCGGCCGATAGATTGGCTAATTAGGTTCTTGCTAGACATCACGGTCTCAGAGATACTAGCAGCATCTTCAGCAGCCAATTGCTTGTTAGCCACTGTGTTCTCCACCAAAGCGGTA
>JAZNMT010000004.1:0-55278 GCA_045579895.1 Paludibacteraceae bacterium | reverse complement strand
GTCAGTTCAAAAAAAAGCATTACCTTTGCAGCGTTTTAGGGTAAGTCCTACACGACCAGCTCCCTCTGAACTCCCCCAGGTCCTGACCGAAGCAAGGGTAAGAGGTTGTAGCGGTGCGATGTAGTCAGCTTACCCTTTTTTGTGTCCTAATATGTCGTATAATTGCCCATTGTGCATGATCCATAGTACGCCATTGATTAGTATTTTGTAGGTATGTTTGCTACAGGGGACTGGTACAGTAGGTAATTTGGTTTGTTGTTGATATGCTTGCCAAGCGTTGGGTATGCCATAGCCATATTGATCGTGTG
The DNA here is from genome assembly GCA_045579895.1 of Paludibacteraceae bacterium. Classification (GTDB taxonomy): domain Bacteria; phylum Bacteroidota; class Bacteroidia; order Bacteroidales; family Paludibacteraceae; genus Colicola. Next base: position 54,970 of record JAZNMT010000004.1, on the reverse strand, counting down.
GTGTATTGTATAGATTGGCAGATTCTATGATACGGTTGCGTATTTCCATATTGTTTGCTTCGGGCAAAGCTGACCATAGGCAAGCAGCCATTCCTGCTATGAGAGGGCATGCAAAACTGGTACCATTACCACGCGTTATGGTGTTGCTCTTGGGGGTGATTAATTCGGTTTGATAGCCCAATGCACATACTTCAGGTTTCACGCGTCCGTCTGCAGTAGGTCCCCATGAAGAGAAGGATGCTATGCTGTCATGTATATCTACTGCTCCTACGGTCAATATACTGTCTGCATCGGCTGGTGCGCTGATATAATGCCATGCTTTATCTCCTTCGTTGCCTGCTGCTACAACCACCAACATCCCTTTTCGGGCAGCGATATGTGCGGCTTGAGTACACCGTGTGCTTTTTCCATTCATATCTGCATACGATAGGGTAAATTGGTCATTATCAAACATGGCATATCCCAAGGATGATGATAGGATGTCCACTCCTAGCGAATCAGCTAATTCTATGGCTGCCACCCAGTTGTCCATCTCTTTGGGACTTTCGGTGTAGTTTTCTTCGCTCCGAATGAGATAGTAATTAGCTGCGGTGGCAGTACCTCGATAATCATCTGTGATGGCTGCGATGGTACCGAAGCACTTGGTGCCATGGTCGCCCGTCATTCCACAGATATCATCTGCATCATCTGTCATATCGTACATACCTAATATCTGTTCGCGGACGGAATCAAAGGCTACATGTGAGTCCGCATTTTGGAATCCGCCATCAACGATGGCAATGGTAATACCTTGTCCATGAAAGCCTGCTTTGTGTAATTGATGCAAATGTAGTTGTTCTATCTGTCCTTTTATGAATATGTTGTCAGGAGTAGGTACATTCTCCAATTCCACCACTCTTTTTCGAAGGGAAATAGAAGAGATGCCAATAGGTGATGTGCTTGTTCTGGTTTGGTAAATGGTATCTACAAATGACCATTGCTTAATCTGGTCAATGATACTATTATTACTTTCTATAGTGGCGCCATTCATCCATCGTGAAGTGTGGTATATATGGCAACCTAATGCTTGCAGACTATCAATATATATAGGTGATACCGCATAGTCTAATGAATCAAAGGCTATGTTATGTTGGGCTCTTTTGTCGAGAGCTGTTTGACTGAGGGCTATACGTTCGCTACCTGCTTTGTTCGTAAACTGAACAAAGAACGCAAATAAGATAATAAGAAGTTGTTGCATACTACAATACAATTTCGCTTGCAAAGGTAGTGTTTTTTTTGAATATATGCAAATATTTTGTTAAAGAGTTTGCATGAATCAAAAAAATGTAGTAACTTTGCGGGCGATTAGATAAAGTGTTATCAATCATGGTATTTTATTAACAGCATAGACTATTATTCGCGTTCGCCAGAAATGTAGGAAATTTCAATAAGAACGAAGAAAGGAATGTTTGTGGGTTTAGTATGCCCCAATCCCGATGATAATAGATATGCTCATGGTTTGTGTGAGCATACTTATTTCGGGAATCGGGTTTTCCTACATACCTTGGCGAACGGATAAGAAATTGTTCACACTTTTTTTGTCCATTTGCGAATAAAAGTGGTTTAGCACTAATATCACTTTTATGATAGATCAACCCCTATCCCCAGCGCAATGTTTAGTAGAAGATGAGTCGCAAGTAACACTCAATGATATTGAACAAGCAATTCGTCCTTACTCCGATTTTTTTCGGGATAAGGTAGTGCTTTGCTATAGTGAAATAGCAAGTAAAAAAGGTCTAATCAACTACTTTATCCAAAATTTCGGTCGTTTGAAATTAAAACGGTTGATTGTAATAATCAACAGAAATATAAGTGATAGTAAGAAGAACGTTTTCTACAAATTGGAGATTGCTGATGTAGAGGAGGTAGGTGATTATAAATCAGTAAATCCATCGGAATACAAAAGACTAGTAAAACGCTCCGATGTCGTGGTGAGTTTTCTATCCATCTTTTCGTTGAAAGTAAGGATGGTTCAGTTAGTGAAGTTGAACCAAAAGTTTTTGGTGATGACTAACCTGCATGTGGCTACAAATAAAGCCATTTTTTCTCTTATCAATAATCATGAAATATGGATGGATTATAGGCAGGGCGATATTTGTTATTTTACCAATTTAGATGTTCAAAAATGCTATCATATTTACTACAAAGAATACTCCCCAGATTACAAACTTCTGGGATATACCTATATAGATAATGATGAGGTAAAATATGGCTGGCTCAAGCGTTTTTATGTGGCAACAAAGAATCTGAATGTACAAAAGATTCGCAATGTAGTATACTATAGCTGCTGTTTCGTATTCCAAGTGCGTACAGACACTTCTTCTTAGATTTTGATGTCCTAAAATAAGAATACATCCCGCAAACGTAATGGATTAGCGGAATGTATTTGTATTTGCTTTTTTTGGGGGCTATAAATGTTTCTAATAGTGCGGTTATTGTCCGGTTATAGTGTAGTTATTGTGCGGTGCGTGTAGGACAAATACGCTATTTATATTATCGCTTCTCCAGCAACACCACGTTTTCTACATGATGGGTGTGGGGGAACATATCCACTGGTTGCACTTTTACCACGCGATATTTACAGTCCAACATATTCAAGTCGCGTGCCTGTGTAGCCGGATTACAACTTACATATACAATACGTTTCGGCTCGGCAAAGAGGATGGTGTTGATTACGTCCTCGTGCATACCCGCGCGTGGTGGGTCTGTGATAATCACATCGGGACGACCATACTGCGTAATAAAGTCCTCGTTTAGAATATCCTTCATGTCGCCTGCGAAGAAAAGCGTATTGTCTAGTTTGTTTATATTCGCATTCACTCTTGCATCTTCAATCGCTTCTGGCACATACTCAATACCAATCACTTGACGTGCTTGGTGCGCTACGAAATTGGCAATCGTACCCGTACCTGTATAGAGGTCAAATACCAATTCGTTGCCCGTCAGTCCTGCAAATTCGCGCGCTACTTTATATAGTTCGTATGCCTGCAAAGTGTTGGTCTGATAGAAGGATTTAGGACCTACCTTAAATTGCAAATTCTCCATCTGTTCCATGATATGGTCTTGACCATGGAAAACGTGTACTTCTTGGTCGCCAATGGTGTCATTGAACTTGCGGTTTACTACATACAATAAGCTGATAATCTCAGGGAAAGAATCACGAATATATTCCATAAGGCGCATATCGGGTTCGTCTGCCCAGACCACAATGAGCATAATTTCTTTCTTGTGATTGGAACGAAGAATCAGCGTGCGCAGTTGTCCTTCGTGCGCATGCTCATTGTAGAATGTGATACCTAACGAGCGTGCATACTCGCGAATGCCATTACGTATGCGGTTGTTAATATCGGGCATAAGATGGCACTCTGTAATATCCAGCACCTTATCAAAGCAATTGGGGATATGAAACCCCAGCCCGTGCGTGTTGTCTACGTTCTCTAATCCACCTGCTACACGGATAGTTTCCCAACTCAGCCATTTGCGGTCAGAGAAAGTGAATTCTAACTTGTTGCGATATTCATAAATCTCCTTGCTTCCGAGGATAGGGGAAATCTCTGGCAGCTCAATCTTACCAATACGGGTGAGGTTATCCACAATCTGCTGCTGTTTGTGGCGTAGTTGTTCCTCATAAGGAAGTATTTGCCACTTGCAGCCACCGCATTCACCATAGTGCTTGCAGACAGGTTCGCAGCGGGTAGGGGATGGGGTAACGACACGTTCTACACGACCCTCCATAAAAGAGTGTTTCTTTCGAGTTACTTGTATGTCCACCACATCGCCAGGTACGCAATAAGGTACAAAAAGTACCATGTCGTCAATGCGTGTGATGGCTTTCCCCTCGGCCGCAATGCCTGTAATCTCAATGTTTTGCAGTAATGGTAAATTCTTCTTTTTCATATGTTTAATCTCAAACAGCCGAAGGCGGTCTAATATCTATGTTACTTCATTAGCCAGTTGATACTTTCTTTGTATAGGGTGTTGAAGTCGTGTGCGCTTTCCAGCATAATGCTCCAGCATAGGGTTTTAGCACCGCCTTCAGTCACTTTGTCATAGCCAATTGCGGCAGCCACGTTGGCCTCTGGGAAGCGTGCTATTACGATGCCGTCTTCTGCAGGGAATATACCATCTGGATTTTCAGTATGTAGTACGTGTTCGTTTGGTTCAGTGCGGAAGGTGTAGTTGCCTTTAGCAAGTTCGCGCTCGATGCGAATCTTACCTGTCTTTGAGGCTTGTGTGCAACGGAACTCGTAGTGTAACTGGTTTTTAATGAACGCTTTATCCTCTTCGCTGGTCATATCGCTTGAGATGTGTGCGCCAGATAGTAAGAGGCGACCGCCGTGTTGTAAGTAGTGGGTCAATGCGTGTTGTAAGTGGTTAGGCATGCAATGGAATGATGTGTCGTGTCCCATGACTACGGTTTTCTGCTTACCGAGAATGAGGTCTACGGCATCGTAGGTGTCAGCCATTTGTTGGCAGTTGGCTGTATCCAATGCTGCTAGGCTGGTGCTGATGTACGAATAGCCCATTTCTGCTAATACGCGTCCGTGCATAGCGGTATAATCAAAAGTGTTACCCACAGTAGGGTGGTTCATATGATCGCTGTAGCACATACCCCAACCGCAGTTGTCATCGGTTTGCCATTCGTTGCGGCTATCGAAGTCGTACACTTCGCCGATGTAATTTACTCCTTTGCCGTATGGTACTGCATGACTAGCTGGACGGATTCCGCCGTAGATGCTATCTTGCCACCATTCAGGACCGCTGACGCGGGTGAAGCCGTTTATGACAAGTATATTACCTTTTTCTTCTGGTGCGATATATGCCGATAATGTCTCACTCTTGAAACTCACACCACCTGCATTTCCAGCTGCCACACAGATATCATAGCGTGTACCAACTTTAGCGGTGAAGGTGTATTCTAGATTAGTTACGCGCACGCCATTATTCCAATCGCCATCGTTGGTGCGGGTATATACGATATAGTAGGTAGGAGTAGCAGTTGTTTCTAGAGGATCATTAGTAGGAGTCCATCTTACTTTTATATCATTACCAACTCGATTCATTTCCATGCTATTCACAGGCAATGGTTGTACGATGTATTCGGTGCCATATTGCTCATGGATGAAGCGTAAGAATGACTTGTACATCGCACGTGAGATAGCGAACCGCACGCGTGGGTCAAGACCATATTTCATATCGGTAGGGTTTTGGTGTGAGAGTAATTCTAGCAATACGGCTGGTACTTTTGGATGGCGTGCTTCCGCGTATGATGAGTTGTTCAATTGGCGGCGTGTCCATTCTGGAGCGTAGATAGCGCGCATATCTTCTACGATTTGCGTTTGCATATAGTCAGCCAAGTCGCGTGCTACGATACGGCTTTTGCCTGTAGGGTAGTTCATGTTCTTCTCGTCATCGTAATCTTTATAAATGATAAGGGTGCCCACAACGTCCTCTCGTACACCTGCATCGGTGTGGAAGGCAAGGCTAGCGTGCAATGGAATGCCCAAGCCTGGTGCATTTGGGTTGGCTGCACTACCGCCTGCTAGATAGTTTACCCAAATGCCACGAGCGGCATAATCATCCACGTAGTCGTTTTTGCTCTCTGTATAGTTGTAGATACTATCTGGAATACCAGAATATTGCATCCAATAGCGTGCTGCTTCGATATAGCGTGGCAATCCGCTGGTCACAGCATTCGCTTGATTCGCTAGCAGTTCTGTGCTATCAATCATGACTACGTCACTCTCTGGTAAATCTTTGGATGAAGGCACGTTCTCAAAACTGTCTGGTTGTTTATATCGTGCTACACTACCCATACCACCACCAAATTTTACAGCGTCTGTACTGACAACATCCTTACCATTGGCGGCTGTAGCTACGGATACGTAGTTATTGACTTCATCTCCGTCAAAAGCAAAGGTACCAAGATATACCCATGTACCTCCACCCATCTTTTGGTTGACAGAGAAGGTTGTTTTCTGTCCTTTGTGTACTATGGTGTATTGGGCTTTGGAACTGCTGTTTGGCAATGTCTTGTAGCTTACATATACGGCATAGTCACCTGCGGGGAGTGAAGGAGTATATTTCACTTCGTTTTTGGTTTTATTACCTATTTTCTCTACGCTATAGTTACCTTTTTCGAATGGGTTATGTCCTTCCAGCAGATAGGTCTCTGGTGTTTCCCAGCCGGTGCCTTCGCCTACTACCCATATTGAGTTGTCCAATGCCACCTGTGAATTGTCAATCACCTCTTCATGTGATTGTGTGTCGCGTTCGCGAGGTTGTACCACTACGGCACCTGCATTTTCCAACATAGGTACTAGGAAGGGCATGGTATAACTGGTCGTATATAGGTCTTCTACGGTTGTCCATACCTTGGCACGTTGCCAACGCCATGACTCGGTAGGTTGGTGGTAATATTGCCCATGGCTACCCCAGAGAGCAATGTGCTTTCCATCTAAACCCTGCTTGGCATCGTAGGGACGTGAGGCATTACTAACCCATGGGGTGGTGGCTGGTAATGTGTAACGAGCGTTCTTAGCGCGGTGACGATAGAGGGATGTAACCAATTCACCAATCTCATATCCATCAGTATATATAGTTACTTTTCCTTGATTATTGCCTAGCACCATCTGACTTACTAGCAGGCGCAAATCACGCACCTCGTTCTCGTTAAGCGATACAACACTTAGCGCCTTGTTGGTGTACAAGGTTACAAATTGGTTCTTTACGCGGATATTGCTGACTTTCACAGACTCTGCAAATGCACGTTCGTGAACGAACGCGGTCAGCGTATCTGACAATGCTTCTTTGTCAATAGCCATTGCTTGCATACCGAAGCAACAGGTCATCAAGAGAATAAAAATTTTGCTTTTCATATTGTATTTATTTTATCATTCACTCTTTGTGTATCATTTGATGAGCTGTGCGCCCAAAAATCGTGCAAAGGTACGAAAAAAAATACACATTTGCAAACAATTTCGTTAAAAAATATATCTAGAATGATTATAGTGAAATATTTTCTTGTCTTTTGTTAAAATGATTGAATAAATTTGCATACATCAAATATTTTCATTATCTTTGCACGCTATTTTGGGTTGTAATGTCAAATTTATTCGAATATGAAAGAGATGATTTTGCGAACTTCTGTGACAACATGTCATGTGGATGAGTTGGAACCTACCTTGCGTAAACTGGTGGAAAAGGCGAAAGCAATGACGCAAAATGCCTATTGTCCATACTCGCATTTTCATGTGGGTGCAGCTGCATTGTTGGCTGATGGCCTGATATTTGCTGGGAGCAATCAAGAGAATGCAGCCTATCCTAGTGGATTGTGTGCTGAGCGAACCACATTATTTGCAACGAACGCTAATCATCCGAATACGCCTGTGGTAGCGTTGGCGATAGCATGTTATACGAATGGGCATTTTACGAAGGATGCGGCTAGCCCATGTGGAGCGTGTCGACAAGTAATGCTGGAGACGGAACAGCGATTTGATAAGCCTATGAAGGTGATTCTGTATGGCGAAGAAATGTGTTACATTTTCAATAGTGCCGCGGATTTGCTGCCATTGAACTTTGTGGCGGAAAGTTTAAAAGGATAAACATAAGTGCGTTTTATTAAGAAAATAGATAGTTATTTGCTCAAGCATTTCCTTGGGCTTTTGGCGATGACTTTTATGATATGCATCTTCATATTGCTTATGCAGTTTGTATGGATGCATGTTAAGGACCTGGTGGGGAAAGGGGTGGAAGTCAGCATCTTGGCTGAATTTTTCATTTATGCCATTGCTTCGGTGGTGCCTTTGGCATTACCGCTGGCTATTTTGCTTGCATCGCTGATGACATTTGGAAATCTGGGCGAGAAAACAGAACTGACGGCCATGAAGGCGGCGGGGATTAGTTTGTTTCGCATTATGCGCCCGCTAACTATTGCTATTTTATTTATTTGCGGAGGCGCGTTTCTTTTCTCCAACTATGTGCTACCGGTGTCGCAAGTGAAGTTATGGGCATTGATTTTCTCCCTCCGACAGAAATCACCCGAATTGGAAATACCACAGGGGGAGTTCTACGACGGGATTGATGGATATAATATCTATGTCCGTCACAAAGACCCGCAGCGTGGAATGTTGTATGACATGATGATTTACGATTATTCCGAGGGCTTTCAAAATGCTACTGTCATGGTGGCTGACTCGGGAAAAATCTATTTCACGGACGATAATAAGTACCTGCTTTTGCAACTCTATAGTGGTGAATCCTTTGAGAACCTTGATCGCAATCAGAAACGTGCTACACGCTCCGAGAAGAGTATTCCATATCGACGAGAGTCTTTTGCGAAGAAGCAGTTGCTCATTGATTTTGATATGGAGTTTAATCGATTTGATGAGAATGTGCTGGAAGACCAACATGTTTCCAAAAATGTAGGAGAGTTGGTGCAGTCGATTGATTCGGTACAGGTGTTGGCACACATACGTAGTGCGGAGCAGAGTGAGGTCATTGTGGAGAGTCGCTATTTTGGGCGAGAGCGGAAAGCGGGGCGTCTCTTGGAGGATGAGGTATGGGGAGCACCTGATAATAAAGTGTATCATGTGGACTCACTATGGGCGGCATTAACGCCAGATGAAAGGTATAGAGCTGCTTCTGCTTCGCTTGAAAAGGCAAAAACGCAACAGGATCAGATTGATTATAATGCACTGATGCTAGACGACTACCAGCGATACATTCGTCGGCACGAAATTGAGCTCCACCGCAAGTTTACACTAGCATTTGCATGCCTCGTCTTCTTCTTCATTGGTGCTCCGTTGGGGGCTATTACGCGCAAGGGAGGATTAGGTATGCCAGTAGTGATTTCTGTAGTTATGTTTATTATCTATTACATTATTGATAACACGGGATATAAGATGGCGCGCGAGGCTTTGTGGCCGTGCTGGGCGGGTATGTGGCTCAGTTCGATGGTCTTGTTGCCCATCGGTATTTTCCTTACGTATAAGGCGGCTACAGACTCCGCGCTTTTCAACCCAGAGGCTTGGATGAAAATTTGGAATAAAATAATAAATAGGATAAAAAAATCGAATTAAATAAAATAGTAAATTGTAAATTGTCAAATAGTAAATAATTTCATGGATACGATTGAACAAGCTATCAAAGACATTCGCGATGGAAAATTCGTGATAGTTGTGGATGATGAAGACCGCGAGAATGAGGGTGATTTCATCATTGCTGCGGAGAAGATAACGCCTGAAAAGGTCAATTTCATGCTACAACATGGCCGTGGTGTGTTGTGTGTGCCATTGCTGGAAACACGCTGTGCGGAACTAGACCTTATGCATCAGGTGTCGAATAATACATCTATGTTGGGCACTCCGTTTACGGTCACCGTGGATAAACTAGAGGGATGCTCTACGGGCGTCAGTGCCGAGGATAGGGCTGCCACTATTCGTGCATTGGCTGACCCTAACTCCAAACCTGAGACGTTCGGAAGACCAGGACATATCAACCCACTATACGCGCAGGAGCGTGGAGTGCTCAAACGCGCAGGGCATACCGAGGCGGCAGTCGATCTTGCGCGATTGGCAGGATTGCAGCCGGTGGCAGCACTTATCGAAATCATGAATGAAGATGGTACAATGGCGCGGCTTCCGCAACTTGAAATAGTAGCGGAAAAATACCAACTCAGTCTTATTTCCATCAAGGATCTCATCGCGTACAGAATGAGCCATCCTATACAGCAGCTACAAGACAATACACAACCGCTACACAATACGCTGGTTGAGCGTGGAGAAACGGTGAAACTTCCTACACTGTATGGAGAGTTCATGCTTACGCCTTTCAGACAACTCAACAACGGACTCGAGCATATCGTCTTGCAGAAGGGAGAATGGGAAGACAACGAACCTATTTTGTGCCGTGTACATTCATCTTGTATGACAGGAGATATTTTCGGCTCTAAAAGATGTGAATGTGGAGAGCAACTACACAAGGCTATGGAAATGGTCGAAAAACAGGGGAAGGGAATCATCGTTTATCTCAACCAAGAGGGTAGGGGAATCGGATTAATGAATAAGATTCGAGCATACAAATTACAGGAGCAAGGAGACGATACCGTGGATGCTAACCTGCACCTCGGATTCCAACCCGATGAACGGGACTATGGAATTGGGGCGCAAATTCTGCAATTGATGGGAGCGAAAAAACTCAGATTGATGACCAATAACCCTGTTAAAAGAGTTGGCTTAGAGAGTTATGGCATAGAAATTGTAGAGAATATTCCTATAGAGATTGCACCCAATCCCTATAACTTGCGTTATATGCAAACTAAAAAGAAAAAAATGTATCACAACTTAAATTTGGTATGAGTATGAAAACGAGAATGATTTTTATGACACTATGCCTTACTCTACTTTCTATGTCGGCATATGCAGACCAGACTGTGACGGTTACCGCCACCAACACGGATATATCCGAGAATCTTGACTTAAAAACTGTAGCAACGCTTTTTGGACAAGCGAAAGATTTAGAGGAGTTTGAGCAAATGTTGAATAATCCTGATTCTGCTTTTTCTAATCTTGACCTTAATGGAGATGGCAATGTGGATTACCTGCGTGTCATTGAAACGGCGGATCAGCAACGACACTTGATTGTTATACAAGCGGTCTTGGCGAAAGATATTTATCAGGATGTCGCTTCTATCTTCGTGGAGAAAGATCCTGAATCGGAGTCGGTGACGGTGCAAGTTATTGGAGATGAGTACATATATGGTGCGGATTATATTATCGAACCTGTTTATATCTATCGTCCCTTGATTTATGATTGGTTTTGGGGACCATCATGGGTGTGCTGGCATTCTCCTTATTATTGGGATTATTGGCCTACATGGTGGCATCCATATCATTGCATAGCATATCATTTGTATTGGGATCATTGTTATTGGCATCACCACTACCATCCTATTTGTTCGTATCGTATTGGTCATCATTACCATCCTCACTATCAGCCTATGCGCAGTGCGGTAAGTCGTACGGATTATGCTACGCGTCATCCTGAGCGTTCGTTTACTTCGCGCAATGTGAATACACGTTATACTAACGCGCGCGATTTTGACCACAATCGACAAACGACTATGCGGGCAACTGCGGGGCGGGGAGCCGCTAATGCTACCACGCGAGTTTCCAACCGAAGTGCAGCTCAGGCTACACGCACCTTTGGCAGTACGAATGTACGTACCAACGATCGTATAACCAATTCGGTCAATCGTACGGCTTCGCGTGTAGATGCTACTACTTCGCGCACTAGTGCTACTACTTCGCGCAGTAATAGCAATACTACTAGTCGTAGTACTAGTGTCACTACCACTACGCGTTCTACTACGCCATCGGTAAGTCGAACTTCCAATGCTGCTACCACGCGTAGTAATAGTTCTACCATGCGCAGTACTAGTTCATCTACTCGTCCTGCTAGTAGCAGTTCTACCATGCGTAGCAGTAGTAGTTCTAGCACTCGCAGTAGTGGTTCAACTGTTCGTTCTTCGGGCGGAGGTTCTACCATGCGTTCGGGCGGGGGTTCGACTATGCGCACATCGGGCGGAGGTTCATCTTCTCGTGGCGGTGGCGGCAGCACTAGACGTTAGAGGCTATTGGCTATTGGCTTGTAGCCACTCTATATAGATAAAAAAACTGCACACTGTGTGCAGTTTTTTTTAACCCTTAACCCCTAAACCCATATCCCATAACCCTTAAACCCCATAACCATTAACCCCTAACACGACAAATGTCGCAACTGCCGCACGTGTGGGCATCGGTTTCGCCAAAATACGATAATAGCAATTGCGAACGGCAATACAATTGGTTATCCGCATATTCTACCATCGCTTTCAGTTTTTCAATATATTGTTGGCGATGGTTGTCGTATATATGGGTAGGCAGGTGTATGTCGGTTTGTCGTTCGCGGGTGAGTGTTAGGGTATTTGCAATACTATGAGGAATATAGGTAATGATATGTCGTTGTGCCAAGCCCACGAGCAAATCGTGTATCTCATCCTTCAACCTTAAACCTTCAACCTTAAACTGATCAAAATGCACATACTGCAATTCGGTAAAGATGCCTGAGTATTTGCGCATCAGGCTTTCCAATAATTGCCGTTGCTGCTCGCTGAGGCCATAGTCGCTGATTTCTCTTTGTGGTACGAGTATCCTCACGCGCGCTTGTATCTCTTGTTCTTCTTGAAAATGAACATATCCTGCTTGTGTCAGCAGGTGTAGAGCTGCGCATGTCTGTAGCAGGGGGAGGTGCATGATGCGGCATAGGTCGTGCAGGGGCAGTTGAAAGGCATGTCCTTCTCCGCTTCCTGCTCCTATGCCCAGGAAGTCGCATGTCTTATGATAGACATCGCTGACAAACTCTTTAGGTGGGTAGTTATCTGATACGCGTTTGCGGGCTTTGGCTTTGTCTTGCGATGGGTCGTAGAGCAGGACGGCAAATGCTCGTTGTTCATCGCGTCCGGCGCGTCCTGCTTCTTGGAAATAGGCTTCTATTGTATCGGGCAAATCATGGTGAATCACCACCCGCACGTCGGGTTTGTCTATGCCCATGCCGAAGGCATTGGTAGCCACTATGACACGTGTTCCTTCGCCTTTCGCCTCTCGCCTTTCGCTTCTATACGCTTTCCACGCTTGTTGTTTAGCTGAGCGTTCTTTGGAACTGAGTCCTGCATGATAGAAGTCAGCGGAGAGGCCCTTCTCCTGAAGGTAGGCAGCCAGTTCTTGGGCACGTTGGCGATTACGAACATACACAATAGCCGAACCAGGTACTTTGCTCAGGATATGTACTATCTCATCGGCTTTCTTATTGGTTTGGCGTACTACATAACTGAGGTTCGCGCGCAGAAAGCTCTTGCGTAGCACATTCTTTTCGCGGAAGGATAACCGCTCTTGTATATCATCCACCACATCGGGTGTCGCCGTGGCTGTCAGTGCCAATATGGGCACCTCTCGCCTCATCGCCTCATCGCTTTTTCGCCTTATAACCTCTCTAATCTCTGCTATTTTCAGGTAACTGGGTCGGAAGTCATAGCCCCATTGCGAGATGCAGTGTGCTTCATCTACGGCGATAAGGCAGATGGGTAGGCGGGCTAATCGCTCACGAAACTCCTCCGACTCTAATCTCTCTGGGGAGACGTATAGGAAGTGGTATGGCCCCCATTGGCAGTTGTCCAATGCTACTTTCTGCTGTTCGTAGGTCATGCCTGTGTAGATGGCGGCTGCACGGATGTTGCGACGGCGCAGGTTCTCCACTTGGTCTTTCATCAGGGCGATGAGTGGGGTGATGACCAGGCACAGTCCGCCCATGACCATGGTTGGCACTTGAAAGCACAAGCTCTTGCCTCCGCCTGTGGGCATGAGTGCCAGGGTGTCGTGTCCTTTTAAGATGGATTGGACTATGTCTTCCTGTAATGGACGAAAATTATCGTAGCCGAAATATGTCTTTAGTGCTTCGAGTGCGGTCATTATTTTCCCTTTCCGCTGCAAAGGTACAACAAAAAATGTATATCTGCAAACATTCGCACGAAAAAGTTTACGAGAATTTTGAATGAAGGATATAGATATGGTACATATATGCCACCGATATGATACAGTGGTCGCGAAATGGTCGCGAAAGAGAAAAGAGACATCACGCCGCTTTATACATCACATGGAACACATACCCATAGAGTGTCAGTTCTTCGCCTTCTACGGACAATGGTCGTGGGTATATCTTCTCCCATTGCTCCATATACACGCGGGTTAATACGGGGTTTTTCATTACAATCCATGCAGCATGTGCTGCCATCGCAAATCGAATTTGACTTTTGTTCATAGTTGTAAAAATTTAGTTAATTTAAGGGGTATTTTGCGTGTAACGGTGTAACAACTATTTCTTATGTCTCGTCCCCGTACACGCGCGGACGAGAATAGTAAAAGAAGTGTTACACTGTTACACATTCTTTAGCTAAAAGTTTTTTGTTAGCAGCAATCTCTTCTGTATCTCGTTGATATACAATCCATCCGCGCAAACGTGCTTGCCTATTGCCTCGTGTAACAGATCTATATCCCATACTACCTATGAGTACTCCTAAACGACCTAAAGCCATCGGTTTCTTGATGTTGCCGTAGCTCACCAACCGCTCACTTATCTGTGCATTTGGTTTATTTTATGAGTAAACCTATATCAGTATAAGAGAGTTTGTCAATATTTCCTAAAGTCAAAAAAAATGTTGTACCTTTACAAGTTAAAATCTCCTGCTACTGTCCCAATTGGCGGAATATCGCCGTAGCATGAACAATACTGATGTTCACAGGATCGCTAATTGTCAATACCTCGTGGATTTTCCCACGAGTAAAACACTTACTTTTCTATTTGCCCCAGAATATCATGATCGTGTGCTGACAGGCACAAAAACATACGCCAATCCCCTCAATAGGAATACCGATTGAGGGGATCTTTGTCAAATAAATAAAGATAAATAAAATGTATATCTAGCGTATCCCGTATCCCTCGAGAAGCGTTAGATATTCTTTTGGGTTATCCCAATTTCTCTAAAGCAGTTCTTACACGGCGCAGCGTTTCCTCTTTGCCCAGCACATCGGTGATATTCCAGATATGTGGACCACGTGCAGCACCTACCAAACAGATACGGAAAGCATTCATCACAATACCTACACCATATTCCTTCTCTGCAATCCAAGGCATAATCAGATTATCCAAACCCTCTGCTGACCAGTCTTCGTGCGCCTCCAGCATGGCGAGCATCTCTGTCATATGCTTTGGACTATCCTCTTTCCAACGCTTCTTGAGCGACTTCTCATCGTACTCCGTTGGAGCTACAAAGAAGAAATTCACTTGCTCCCACAATTCGCTCACGAAGTTCACACGATCCTTCGTTAAACCAATCACTTTCGACACTGTCTCAAGTGATGGTTTAGGGTTTAGGGTTGAGAGTTTGGTGTTTAGGAGAGGCATAAACTGCTCGGCGAGTTCTTCGTTGCTACGGAGCTGGAGGTATTGGTGGTTGAACCATTTGCCTTTCTCGTAGTCGAACTTCGCACCCGACTTGCTCACGCGCTCTAAAGAGAACTGCTCAATGAGCTCTTGCATAGTGTACATCTCTTGGTCGCCAGTAGCATGCCAACCGAGCAAGGCAAGGAAGTTAATCACAGCCTCTGGATAATATCCCTCCTCGCGATAACCCGATGATACAGAGCCGTCTTTTTGGTTGTGGAACTCCAATGGGAACACTGGGAAACCGAGGCGATCGCCGTCACGTTTGGAGAGTTTACCATTGCCGTCTGGCTTGAGTAAGAGTGGCAAGTGCGCAAACTCAGGCATACTCTCCTCCCAACCAAAGGCCTTGTATAGGAGCACATGAAGAGGAGCAGAAGGCAACCACTCTTCGCCACGGATGACATGGCTGATCTCCATCAAATGGTCGTCCACGATATTAGCGAGGTGGTAAGTAGGCAGGTCGTCTGCGGATTTATAGAGCACCTTATCATCGAGGATATTGGAGTTGATAACCACTTCGCCACGGATAAGGTCGTGCACATGTACATCGATGTTTGGCTCTACCTTGAAGCGAACGACATACTTCTCTCCATTGGCGATGCGTGCATCTACTTCCTCTTTGCTGAGTGTCAAAGAGTTAACCATTTGTTCACGAGTGCGGGCATCGTATTGGAAATTGGCAATCTCAGCGCGCTTTGCCTCCAATTGCTCTGGAGTATCAAACGCGATATATGCATTGCCCGAAGCGAGGAGCTGATCCACATACTTGTGGTAGATGTCGCGGCGCTCACTTTGGCGGTATGGACCATGATCGCCCTTGCCATTGGGAGCGTCTTGGCAGATACCCTCATCAATCTCAATGCCGAGCCAAGCGAGGGCTTCGGTGATATATTCTTCAGCTCCTGGCACAAAACGTGTGGAGTCGGTATCCTCAATACGGAGAAGCATGTCGCCACCATGTTGGCGAGCGAAAAGGTAGTTAAACAAGGCAGTACGCACACCGCCTATATGCAACGCACCTGTTGGACTAGGTGCAAAACGAACGCGAACCTTTCTATTCATTGTTTAAAAAGTTTTAAAAGTTCTAAAAGTTTTAAGGGTTATTTCTTCTTTTTACGTTTTAGGAATGGGATATTCCACGACGAGCGCGGAAGGGGGCGGGTCATGTCGTCGGTCATGTGCAGCACGAAGCGCTTGTAGTAGGACACGAGCAGCGTGGTGACTGGCAGCGCAATGATCATACCTACAAAACCGAGCAGCGAGCCCCAAATAGAGAGACTGAGTAGTATCCACGCGGGTCCCATGCCCGTGACATTGCCCATAATAGTAGGAACAAGTACCAAATTCTCAATTATTTGCACGAAAACAAACACCGCAGCAATGCATAGTAGTACTACCCACAAAGGTCGAGCAGTTTCCGCTGCTTGAATCAATCCGAGCAACACCGCAGGAAAAGCACCCAATATTTGCATATATGGTACAAGATTCAGTATGCCAATCATAATACCCAAACCAATGCCCATTGGTAGTCCAATGATTTGAAAACCAATGGCAAAAAGAATACCGTTGATAGCCGCTACAAGGGCTTGCCCACGGAAATAAGCATTCATATTACGGTCAAGATCGCCCATGAGCATCACAATGCTATCGCGGAAACGTTCGGGGATATATTTATGCCATTTAGTGGAAATCTTTTCGTAATCAATCAGCAGGAAAATGATATACATCAAACATACAAATACTACCGCTAAACTCAAAATAGCATTCACGCCACTACTGATCCAATCACCCAAAACGGGAATGACTTTTTGGATGCCTTGTTGCACTTCCTCCGATTGCAGAAGTGTCTTGATATCCAAACTTTGGATGATTTGCTCGATGTGTTCATTGACGCGAGGGGAGAAATACTCGCTGCCATCCCATTGACTGACATAGGTCTTGACACTCTGCGACAGCGAAGTGGCTTGGCGACTGATAGCAGGTACCACAGCTGCCACTACACCCGTGAGTACGCCCACTACGAGCAGAATAGTCACTATCACAGATAGCACACGACTCTTCAGTCGGCATGTATGTTGAAAGAAATTCACGATAGGCGCCAATATATATGCCACTACAAAACTAATCAAGAAAGGTAGCAATACACCGCTTAAACGACGAATCAAAAGATATAACGACGCCAATACTACCACAGTTATCACACCGCGAATAATCATTTCACGGCCAATAATAGGGGAAGCAATATTGCTATGTTGATCTGACATATTAATGAAAAGGCTGCAAACTGAGCCAAATTTGGCGCAAAATTACAAAAAAGTTTTGATATATGAAAATAAAATGAATTTTTATTATCTTTTTTTGCATTTCTGTTGCTTATGTGCAAAAATAGTCGTACCTTTGCACGATTATTGTTATTTCACAATAAAACAACGTAAGAAATATATATAAATACCATACAAAACAAACGACCTATTATGGCAAAGAAAGAAATTCAATTCTCCCTTGTCTATCGCGACATGTGGCAGAGTAGTGGCAAGTATGTCCCACGCAAAGATCAGTTGGCAAAAATAGCACCCGTGATTATTGATATGGGATGCTTTGATCGCGTTGAAACCAATGGCGGAGCCAGCGAACAAGTAAATCTGCTGTATGGAGAAAATCCTAATTTGGCAGTACGCACCTTTACTAAGCCCTTCAACGAGGCTGGCATCAAGACCCACATGCTCGACCGTGGTCTCAACGCACTGCGTATGAACCCAGTACCTGCGGATGTGCGCCAACTGATGTATAAGGTCAAACACGCACAAGGAGTGGACATTACACGTATCTTCTGCGGATTGAACGACCCTCGCAATATCATACCATCCATCAAATGGGCGAAGGAAGCGGGTATGACTGCGCAAGCGACCATGTGTATCACATACTCTAAGGTGCACAATGCGGAATATTATATCAACCTTGCAGAAGAACTTATCGCCAACGGCGCACAAGAGATCTGCCTCAAGGATATGGCAGGTATCGGTCGCCCTGCTATGCTCGGTACTATCGTGGCTGCTATCAAGGAGAAGCATCCTGATATCATCATCCAATACCACGGCCACTCAGGTCCTGGCTTCTCCGTAGCAAGTATGCTGGAGGTCGCTAAGGCAGGTGGCGATGTGCTGGACGTAGCTATGGAGCCACTCAGCTGGGGTATGGTACACCCAGACGTGATTACTATCCAATCTATGCTCAAAGATGCAGGCTTCCTCGTGAAGGATATCAATATGAAGGCATACATGGAGGCTCGTTCGCTCACCCAATCTTTCATCGACGACTTCCTCGGCTACTGGATTGACCCTCGCAACTCGAAGATGACATCGCTGCTCGTAGGTTGTGGTCTGCCAGGTGGTATGATGGGCTCGCTCATGGCTGACCTCAAGGGCATGCATGCGGCTATCAACGCCAACCTCGTGAAACGTGGTCAAAATGCCCTCAGCGAAGACGAACTGCTGGTTGAGCTCTTCGACGAAGTACAACGTATCTGGCCTATGCTCGGTACACCTTGCCTCGTAACACCATTCTCACAATATGTGAAGAACGCTGCGCTCATGAACCTCTACAGCAAGTCTATGGGCGAGAAACCATTCACCCGCATGGACCCTGCTATGTGGGGCATGATTCTCGGCAAGTCGGGTAAACTGCCTGGAGAACTCGCACCAGAGATTATCGAACTCGCCAAGGAGAAAGGCATGGAGTTCTACACCGATGACCCACAAGCTCTCTATCCTGATGTTCTCCCACAATTCATCGCTGAGATGGAAGAGAAAGGTTGGGATCGTGGTCAAGATGACGAAGAACTCTTTGAGTTCGCAATGCACGAGAAGCAATACCGCGAATACAAATCGGGTCAAGCCAAAGAGCAATTTAATAAAGATTTGCTCGAGCGCATGGAAAAAGCCGCACAAGGAGGCAAACAAGTTACCTTCATCTCTGCTGCCGACAAACGCGCAATCTTACATCCTAACGCAGAACCATTGGAGGCAACGCTCTCTGGTAAAGTGATGTGGGAACTCGATTTCAACGAGGATAGCAAAGCCCCTGCATTGGGTACTTTCTACAAGCAAGGCGATGTAGTATGCTACCTACAAACGCCTCATGGCATAGAGCCTATCCGTGCGTTTGAGCACTGCCGCGTAGTGGCTATCGACAAGGAGCAAGGTGCTACTGCGGTCAAAGGAGATGCACTCTGCTGGGTGGAGAAGGCTGACTTGGTAGAGGAGATTATCACCGATGTCAAAGGTGCTGCCAAGAAGGTAAAAGACGCTATCAAAGACGCTGTCAAGAAAGCCGACACCGAGATTATAGAAGGCACCAAAAGTAATTGGAAAATGACGAAAAACCATAAATAACCATGAAGAAATACAATTTCAATGCAGGACCAAGTATCCTGCCCGCAGAAGTGATCAAACAAACAGCAGAGGCTGTTATCGATTTCCAAGGCGAAGGCCTGAGTATCCTCGAGATTTCTCACCGCGCCAAGTATTTCCAACCCGTTGTAGATGAGGCAGAAGCGCTCATGAAGGAACTTTTGAATATCCCAGAGGGCTACCGCGTGATTTTCGTAGGCGGTGGTGCCAGTCTGCAATTTTGCATGGTGCCTTTCAACTGTCTGGAGCATAAAGCGGCATACCTCAATACGGGCGTATGGTCGAAGAAGGCTATCAAAGAGGCAAAGGCCTTTGGCGAAGTGGTAGAGGTGGCTACATCTGCTGCGGATAACTTTACCCATATACCTATGGATTTCGAAGTGCCACAAGATGCTGATTATCTGCATATCACTACCAATAATACCATCTATGGTACCGAGATCTCCGACGAGAAACTCCAAGCTATCTACGATAAAAAAGGCAACGTACCTTTGATTGCAGATATGTCTTCTGATATTCTCTCTCGCCCAATTGATGTGAGCAAGTACGATATTATCTACGGTGGTGCACAAAAGAACCTCGCACCTGCAGGTGTCACCTTCGTGATCGTAAAAGAATCCTTCCTTGGCAAAGTCACTCGCCACATCCCAACGATGTTAGATTACCGCACCCACGTTGAGAATGGCAGTATGTTCAATACCCCTCCTGTATTGCCTATCTATACTGCAATGCTTACTCTGCGTTGGCTGAAGGCCAATGGCGGATTAGAGGCTGCATTAGAGCGTAACGTGGCCAAAGCCGAACTCCTCTACAATGCGATTGATGAAAGCAAGATTTTCGAGGGTACTGCTAAGAAAGAGGACCGCTCACTCATGAATATCTGCTTTGTCTTGAAACCAGAGTATGCCCACTTGCAAGATGACTTCTTCAAGTTCGCTACTGCCAAGGGTATGGTAGGTATCAAAGGTCACCGCCTCGTGGGTGGTTTCCGCGCAAGTACCTATAATGCTATGACACTGGAAGGTGTACAAGCATTGGTGGACTGCATGAAAGAGTATGAACAATCGCTTCTAGCGTAATCTTTATAACATGCCTCGCTACTAGTTTGGTGAGGAATAAAGACGGCATAGCCGTTGCCAAAGATAATCATAGGATAAATGCACCAATCGGTGCATTTATCGTTTTTATTTGTTATTTTTTCGACAAGAACTTATGTTTGGTATGATTTTTGCTCGAACATTTGTATAGCACATGTTGTGTTATACTAAAATAAACCCTACTATGAAATCCAATCCTTTCAATCTTCCTACATTGGGCTATCAGCTCACCGACTTGGCTCCTATGATGAGCCAACAGACACTATCTTGCCACTATGGTAAGCATTTCCAAACCTATATTGACAACCTGAATCGAATGGTCAATAATTCTCATTTTGAGGGACTTGATCTTGAAGATATTGTCCGAAAAGCGCCTGAAGGTCCTTTAGCTAATAATGCGGGACAAGTACTCAACCATCGCCTATTCTTCGAACAGTTTCTTCCTGCAAAAGATGCCAAGCATCCTTCTGGTGAATTGCTATTCCTAATAGAGCAGTCGTTTGGCTCTTTTGATAATATGCGTGAGCAGATGAATGAATCTGCCAAGTCATTCTTTGGCTCAGGTTGGACATGGCTTACAATGAACGAAGAAGGCAAAATGCAAGTGCTGTCATTGCCTAATGGCGATAATCCTTTGCGGCATGGGATGAAACCTATTTTGACCATCGACTTATGGGAGCATGCGTACTATCTAGATTATCAAAATCGCAAGGCAGATTATCTAGTGAACTTCTGGTTAATGGTAAATTGGCATATTATCTCTATGCGAATCGTGTAATAACTAATGTAGTAACCTATAAAAGTAAAATGTATATGTGGTTTGAGAATGTATTAGAAAAAACATGGGAGAATGTTCGTAAGAATACAGCGCTTCCTCTTCGCAGCTACTGCAAGTATTGGTGGTTACAATGTACTCCACCATGGTAATAATAAACACTTGCTCTATGCAGCACATTTGCAAAAAATATCACCTAAAAATAAACTTTTGTTTCGATTTTTTGCAAATGTGCATTTTTTGTTGTACCTTTGCAGGAAAATAGTATGTTATGCAGTATATTGGAATAATCCCCGCTCGCTATGCCAGTAGTCGATTCCCTGGCAAACCATTGGCTGATATATGTGGCAAGCCAATGATTCAACGCGTGTATGAGCAAGCAAGCCAAGTGCTAGATACTGTAATCGTAGCTACAGATGACCAACGCATCTACGATTGCGTGCATGACTTTGGCGGTATGGTATATATGACTTCGACAGAGCATAGCTGCGGCACTGACCGTATTTGCGAAGCCTATCAACTTTATTGTGCCGATCTATCACGTACATCATCGCATGTTGCCCTCTCCCCACACCAAGATGTTGTGATAGTCAATATTCAAGGCGATGAGCCATTTATTCAGCCAGAGCAGATAAAAGCTGTCATGGATTGTTTCCCTACTGATATTGCTACCATTGCTAAGCCTTATAGCCAAACGGATGATTTGCAAGAATTGCTGACACCGAATATTGTGAAAGTAGTTTTCTCACAGCAGACGGGAGAGGCATTGTATTTCTCGCGTAGTGTCATACCATATTTGCGTGGAGTAGAGCAGAGCGAATGGCTCGAAAAGGGGCAATTCTACAGCCATATTGGACTATATGCTTATCGTGCGGATGTATTGATGCGTATCACACAGTTACCGCAGTCGCCATTGGAGAAAAACGAAAGTCTGGAGCAACTGCGATGGCTAGAGAATGGATTGAAGATAAAAGTGGCAGTCACCCAAACCAAATCTATAGGTATTGATACACCAGAAGACCTGCAACAGGCAGTAGAATATTTTCAAAAATTAGCTAAATAATTACATTATAAATAAATTGTAAATCATTAAATCGTAAATAACTATGGCAACTAACACACCCACTCCCCATATAGGGGCTCAGTATGGCGAAATCGCTGAAACAGTCATCATGGCAGGTGACCCTTTGCGTGCTAAAGTGATGGCAGATAAATATTTGGAGAATCCAGTACAGTTCAATAATGTTCGTGGTATGCTTGGCTTTACCGGTACGTACAATGGCAAGCGTGTCAGCGTGATGGGACATGGTATGGGTATCCCTTCAATAGGCATCTATACTTATGAACTCTATAATTTCTATGATGTGAAGACGATTATCCGTGTGGGTAGTTCGGGTAGCATTCACCATGACTTGCACGTCGGCGATTTAGTGATTGCCATGGGTGCTTGCACCAATAGCAATTATGCTGCGCAATATGAACTGCCAGGTACGTATGCTCCAATTGCAGACTTTGACCTCTGTCGCCGTGCAGCAGAGGCATGTGAGAAGTTTGGATATAAGTATAAGGTGGGCAATGTCTTTTCTTCTGACACCTTCTATACGGAGAATGCGCATAATGGCAAATGGATGAATATGGGGGTCTTGGCTGTAGAAATGGAGGCTCCAGCATTGTATATGAACGCAGCACGAGCAGGTAAGAAAGCATTGGTTATCTGCACGGTATCCGATAATATCCTAACAGGCGAAGCTACCACAGCCGAAGAGCGTCAGAACAATTTTACCCACATGATGGATGTGGCATTCTCGCTAGTATAAGAGTGGTATCCTTGCCTCCACTCTATTTATGCAACAAGAAGAACGAGCCCAATAGGACTCGTTCTTCTTTTGTATTGCGGAAAGTGAGGGATTCGAACCCCCGATACGCTTGCGCGTATACCGCATTTCGAGTGCGGCTCTTTCGACCACTCAGACAACTTTCCTTGTTCGTCTCAAAAAGCGGCTGCAAAGGTACTGCTTTTTTTTGAACTGACCAAATATTTTTTATAAATTGTGTTTCTATTCTGATTTTATTTCTTTGAAAATGCTACCACTAGTTCTGTGACTTGCTTTATCCTGCGGCTTATGATAGGATTCAAAACATAAAAGTTATTTTGTTAGTTTGTATCCCCTACAAATAGATACACAGCATCGCTATGATTCCAATGCCGAAGATCCCTAACATAAGTATTGTGACTAATTTATTGTTATCCTCCAATTTTTGTGGTTGTATCAGAAGTGAATCTTCCGATACTTTCTCTCCTGTGTATAGAGCATAGTAATAATTCATAGCATCTATAATTTTATTAGTAGGAAACATATGGATGTTTATACTTATTATAGGGGCACTAGCATATGCTTTATCAAAAATGTCCAAATGATCTATCGTAACATACATAGAAGAAAGTTGCGTGATTTTACCTTTAGCTACTTTGTCCCAAGTGACATCAAATTCGATAAATTTAGGCATAATAGCCATTGTTTTGCCATCATTATACACCCCGCGGATACCCTTTTTATCAATAATGATATGGTTTATTCGTGTCTTATATATAGCATACATAGCAATGACTAACAAAATGGGCAATAGTGTTATCAGTATTGCACAAATTCTGTGCAGCAAATCATCAAGTGGCATGGTTAACAACCACCATATTGATAGTCCCACCATTCCAATTAAACAAAGTCCTATTGTTATAAGAGAGATGTAATATTGAGGAAATGAAGTAACTTGGTATCGTATACCATCGTCGCTAAAAGGTCCTGGAGAATAAATTTTCTTTTCTATTGCCCCTTCTGCTATCAGATGCTCTTTGCATTTAGAGATTAGTTTTAGGAGTAGATAAGGTATGAAACCAACCGCCAACCCAAATACAAGTATAACACCAGTATCAAAGTTATTTTTGTCTTCTTCCAGTTGGCGAATATATTCCTCATGATTGAATGTTTTGATGAGAACAGCTCCCGCAGAGGCTTTTTCTCCATATATATAGACCGCTTCTTCAGGGTCTAAAGTAGTATAGCGAGCGATATTCTCTTGATTAGGTAATTCTTTATGACTTACAAATACCCCATCCACGATATAAAGTGGTTTGGTTTTCGCTGCTTTTGCAGGAATGACTAATACCAATAGCAGTATTATGTATAATAGTTTACGCATAATAGATTATGATGTTAATTTTTATAATTGATTATTTTATTAAGTATATTCAATGCTCCGCTGATGGTCTTTACTTGTTGAATAGTGGCGTAGCGTTTGCCAGTTGGTTTGCCTTGGCGGTCTTTATCTTCTACCATTCGGCAGCGTTGTGGGCGAGTAAAGATGAACTCTACCACCTTGCCAAACATTTCCGATTGCCAGTATTTATCGCTCTTTGTCGTGAAATAGATACTTAGTCGTTCTTGCTTGAGAATCACTTTTTCTATACCCATCTTGCAGCATAGCCAACGCAATCGAACCACATTCAGCAGTTGCTCTGCTTCCTCTGGCAATTTACCAAATCGGTCAATCAATCGCTTTTGATATGCGAGAAGCGCATCTTCGTCGTTTAAACTATCTAATTCGCGGTACAAACTAATGCGTTCTGCAATATTTTCGATGTAAGTTGGTGGAAATCCAAGTGTTAAGTCACTCTCTAATTGGCAGTCATTGCACCAGTATTTAGGTAGTGTAGTAGTGTTTAGTGTGGTAGAGAATAGTGTAGAATTGTCGGGTGATGAAGCTAACATCTCCTCGCGTATTTCTTCTACGGCTTCGTTCAAGATCCGTTGATAGGTTTCGTAGCCTAAGTCGGCTATAAAGCCACTTTGTTCCGATCCCAACATATTACCCGCACCACGGATATCCAAGTCTTGCATCGCCAATTGGAAGCCTGCCCCCAACTCTGCAAAAGTAGTCAGCGCATCCAATCTGCGGCGTGCATCGCTGGTCAGCAACTCTCTATCTGGAGTCACTAAATAGCAGTACGCTTTTCGGTTGGAACGTCCAACACGACCTCGCAACTGGTGTAGGTCGGAGAGACCATAGTTTTGTGCCGCATGGATAATGATGGTATTGACGTTAGGAATATCTACACCCGACTCAATAATCGTAGTGGATATCAATATATCATAATCATAGTTGATGAATGCCTCCAATCGCTCTTCCATCTCACCAGAAGGCATTTGTCCGTGTGCGATGACGGTTCGCGCTTCTGGATAGAGGCGAAGGATTCGATTCTCAATACGAGGAAGCATCTCTATGCGGTTGCAAACTACATATATCTGCCCATTGCGTTGCATTTCTAGTTGTATAGCCTCTTTGATAATGTCTTCATCGTCTAAGGTAATACTCTCTGTTTGTACGGGATACCTATTTGGTGGAGGCGTATTTATGATACTCAAATCGCGTGCACCGAGCAGAGAGAACTGCAAGGTACGTGGAATAGGAGTGGCGGTCAAAGTCAGTACATCCACATTTGTACGGATGGATTTGAGTTTCTCTTTGACAGCTACGCCAAACTTCTGCTCTTCATCGATAATGAGTAAGCCCAAATCTTTCCACACCACTTGTTTGCCTACCAGTTTATGCGTACCAATCAGTATATCTATCTTGCCTGCTTTGAGGTCTTCGAGTAGTTCTTTCGTTTGTTTGGCACTCTTGGCACGGCTCAAATACTCTACGCGCACAGGGAAGTCGCGGAAACGTTCCTTGAAGGTATTATAGTGTTGCAATGCGAGTACGGTAGTTGGCACCAGTACTGCCACCTGCTTGCCATCGGTAGCGGCTTTAAATGCAGCTCGCATGGCCACTTCCGTTTTGCCGAATCCTACATCGCCACATACCAATCGGTCCATAGGCATGGGGCTTTCCATATCGTGCTTGATGTCTAGGGTGGCTTTGGCTTGATCTGGCGTATCTTCGTAGAAGAAGGAAGCTTCCAACTCGTGTTGCATATAGCCGTCGGGAGAGTAGGCGAAGCCTTTTTGCTGTTTGCGTGTGGCGTATAGTCGTATGAGGTCTCGAGCAATGTCTTTTACTTTGTCTTTGGTGCGCTCTTTCATGCGTTCCCAGACGCCCGACCCGAGACGCGAAATGGTAGGTTGACTGCCTTCACGACCTTTGTATTTGGATATGCGGTGTAGGTTATGTATGCTCACAAAGATGGTATCTCCTCCACGATAAGTGAGTTTGATAGTCTCTTGTGCACGTCCATTGAAATTGGTCGTGACTAGTCCAGCAAACTGACCGATACCATGATCCACATGTACGACATAGTCGCCTATCTGCAATTGGTTGATTTCTTTGAGCGTGATGATGGCTTTACCACGGCGAGCATTCTCCGAACGTAGTGTCACGCGATGGTAGCGTTCGAATATCTGGTGGTCGGTATAGCAGCATATCTTAGCCGCATTATCCACGAAGCCGTTGTGCAGCGTTTGGTTGATAGGGATAAAAGTGATGCCCGACTCTTTATCCTCGAAGATAGCTCGCAGGCGGTCGGTCTGTTTGACTTGTTCGGCTAAGATATACACCTTATATCCATCTTGTATGCGTGCTCGTAGGTCATCAATAAGAATGTCAAAATTCTTGTTAAACGATGGTTGCGGTAATGTGTCAAACGAGATGGTATCGTGGCTGTCAAAGCTGCTTTTTTGTGCAATCTCGATGGTGGTGGCTTCTTCGCCGATGTCTTTTAGTTGGTCTTCTGTGGCTTTGTAGCGTACTAATTGAAAATCATTACTAATCCATATGGTATCCTCGCCCAAATAGTTGGTGATCAAAGTGGAGTGTTCTTCCGTAGGTTGGTTAGCTACAATCTGTATGGTTTGAAGCCGTTGTTGAGATAGCTGCGTCTCAATATCAAACTCGCGTATAGAATCTATTTCGTCGCCAAAGAAGTCGATGCGATATGGATTGTCATGTGCGAAACTATATACATCCACTATTCCACCTCGTACGGCAAACTGCCCAGGCTCATACACAAAATCGACACGATGGAAGTTCAGTTCAACTAGTTGTTTGAGTAAACTAGATTGAGGAATCTGTTGTTCCGCAGTTAGATGAATCGTTTGTAGTTGTAGTGCTTCTGGGGCGGGTACAGCTTCGTTGAGTGCTTCGGGATAGGTGACTACAATACTATTGGGCTTACCAGACTCAGCTATCAGCGCGGTGAGCACTTCTGTTCGTTGTACGGCTAGCGCTTCATCTGTCGCTTGTCGGCGGCGGTGTGAAGTGGGAAAGAAATAGACATGGTGGTCGTTGCTCAAGGTGCGCAAATCGGCGTACATGTATTGTGCATCATCGGCGTTGTCAAGCACAATGAGTATGGGCTTGGGACGCTGTATCTCTATCAGGCGTTGGCGGAGAGAATAAATAGCAATACTTTGAGCGGAAGCAAAAAGATTACTGAGTAAAAAATGCTTTCTGCCTTTTTTACTTACTTCTTTTGCCAATACATCTATTTCAGGGTGTAGAGCAAATAGTTGTTCTAATTCCTCAATCTGCATTTCGCTGCAAAGGTACAAAAAAAAATGTATATTCACAAGAAATAATCGTTTTTAATGCAAAAACTTGCATATGTGGTAAATATTTTGTAACTTTGCAGAAATATTTAATCCCCAAAATTATACCCAACTATGATTGTACATGTAGCATCATTTTTAGAGAGTGTAGGTGGTTCGGTTGATAAAAATCATTACCTCCGTCCCCTCCCTGGTCGAGTAGGTTACGCCGCCTATTGTCGTAAGCCCGACTATTCCAAAGCTAAACGAAAAGAAATGGCGAAACGCCCTATGGTTAAGAACCTTGCCGAAGTAACAAAAGAGGCAAGTGCCATCCTAAATGATCCAGCACGTTGTGCGGAATGGCAAGAGAAATATAGTGCTGCTTTGCGCGAGGCAAGTAAGCATCAGCGTATGCCAAAGAAAGATGGTAAACCACCCGTACCTGGTAGATTGTACGATTTTATCAAACGTGAGCTGATTAAAACAACGTATTAAGATATGCTACTGCTTTCACAGAAAAATGCCACCAAAGATATAACGAGGTTCCGATGAGGTTCTGATGAGATTCCGATGAGGTTCCGATGGAATAAGGTGGCAGATCGGTGGCATGCAATAGGGTATGCATGTAGAGAAAGTGTAAAAAATATGGTACCTTTGCGGGATTAATTTTGTGCTCGCGGAGAAGTGATTGCCAAACGCTATGAGCGTTTAGGGGACCCCTTAACGGTTCTCATCCGTGACAGATGGCTAAAACAAAAAGACACCCACTAGGGATGTCTTTTTGTTTTGAGCCACTGGCCGGACTCGAACCGGCGACCCACGCATTACGAATGCGTTGCTCTACCAACTGAGCCACAATGGCAAGAACGTTCGGCAATTTTGCGTGTTTCCCTAAAAAAACACAACACAGCACGCGACTGAAAATGATACAAAATCACAAACGCGGGTGCAAAAGTACTGCTTTTTTTGGAAATATGCAAATATTTTTGGTAAATTGCATATTTTTTTGTAATTTTGCAGGCGAAATGAGAAAAATTGTCTTTCTATTAGCTATTGGTTACTGGCTGTTGGTTATAGGAAGCAATAGCGTCTGCCAGGCTCAGTACCACACTTGTATATACGATGCACAAGTGCGCACGCTGCGTGCGCGTTATGTCGATGACGGGGGGATAGTACAACGACCTATATTAGTGCTGGAGAATGGCATAGTGGATGGATACAATCCACAAAATACGTTGGAAATATCTTTCGATGAAATGAGTCACGACATCCATATGTACTCCTACACCATCGAACACCTAGATCGCAACTGGCAACCATCAGTATTGAGTAGTTATGAATATGTGAAAGGGTACACTACCGCCGATATTGATGACTATGCGTTATCCATTAATACACAGCAAAACTATACTAACTATCGCTTCACCTTTCCCAATGCAGACATGCAACTGCTGGTCAGCGGCAACTACAGGCTACTGATATACGAAGATGGTAACACGGATAAAAAAGTGGCGCAGGTGTGCTTCTCCGTAGTGGAGCCATTAGTGGAAATAGATGGTAACATCAGAGCCAATACAGATATTGAGTTTAATGGTCGTTATCAGCAACTAGACTTGGATTTAAATACCAGTAATCTAGATATACGCAACACGGAGGAAGTGACAGTGATTGTGCGACAAAATAACCGACTAGATAACGAAAAAGTATTGGATAAACCGACCTTCGTTGAGCCTCAACGCCTACGTTATGTGAATCAAAAAAATCTGATTTTTGAAGGTGGTAACGAGTATCGGCACTTTGATACATACTCAGCTTATTATGCTGGTAATCATGTGAATAGGGTTGATTATGCGCAAGGCGAATATCATGCGTTATTGGAGGCGGATAACCTTCGCGGTACCATGGCTAGAGGTGCAGGAAAAGAGGGAACTCCGTACTTGAGTGAACGAGATGCTAATGGTCAATGGATGGTCAACTGCGAGAAAGCTGATGACGTGGATACCGAAGCGGAATATATGTGGGTGCACTTTGTGTTACCAGTGGTTGAGCCCGTAATGAACGGCTGGATATTCATAGGTGGAGGAATGTATTACAACCAATACACCTCCATCAATAGGATGGATTACGACCCTGAACAACAATGCTATTATCTATATGCTTATCTCAAACAAGGTGGATATGACTATATGTATTATGTGATGCGTAGCGATGGTGTGACCACTTTGCCGCTTGAAGGGTCGCATTGGCAAACAGAAAATGAATACACAGTGCGGGTGTACTATCGCCCATTTGGCGGTCGATATGACCGATTGGTGGGATATAAAATGCTATAATAAATTAAATATTTATTAAAAAATCGGATAAAATGCGATATAATTTGCATAATCCGTTTTTTTTTTGTACCTTTGCACGGAATTTTGCAATATTCGGTATGGAGGTTGTGGAATGACTAGCAAACAAAGTATAAATCACAAGCAAACAAATATAAATAAACGATATGAATACGAGTGGTAAAATAGTAACTACCATATTGAGTCTCTTAGTGCTCGCGTTGGCAGGTTTCGTGTACTTCAAATTTTTCTTCGTATATAGCGAAGGGACTAATGAGGGTGATATCAACTACTTCCAACGTGAAGGTTTTGTGTTTAAGACCTACGAGGGCAAGATGATTCAAACAGGTTATAACTCGCACAATACCAGTGCGACGATACAATCGAATGAGTTTAAGTTCTCCGTGGTAGATGATCGTATCGCGCAGCAAATAGATAATAACTCTAGTCGTCAGATTAAGTTGCATTGGAAACGCTATCTAGGCACTCTGCCTTGGCGCGGAAATAGCCAGTTTGTGGTTGATTCCATCATCTCTGTGAAGCAAGCTCCTGTGGTTGAGGATGATAATCTGTTAGATCTTCCAGTGGATCTCCCGCTAGAGCAGTAAAAATGAATTAAGCAATTGGAATGATATGCTGAATAAGCCTGAAGAAAATCTAATAAAGATCTATGAGAACTCGTTTCGTAAGAACTGGGATCTGGACGCGGTGACTGATTACGGAACGACAGTGACCTTGACATACGGTGAACTAGCTGAACACATAGCTTGCCTGCATGTATTATTTGAACGGGTAGGTGTCAAGGAAGGCGATCGTATCGCTGTGATGGGCAAGAATAATAGTAATTGGGTAACAACCTACTTGGCTGCTATCACCTATGGCGCTGTGATAGTTCCCATCTTGCAGGACTTTAAGGCAAATGATGCAATTCATATCATCAACCATTCAGAGAGTAAACTACTGTTTATTACAGATTTGATATGGGAGAATATTGATGTGGATCAAGTGCCAGATTTACAGGCTGTTATTTCGCTGAATACCATGGACTTGATTACTACAGGTCTTCCCAAACATCAAGCTGTGGATAAGATGACAATAGAGGAGTTGTTCGCCGAAAAATATCCCAATGGTTTCACGCGCGACGATGTACATTACGTGGAGCGCAGCAATGCAGAATTGGCATCTATAAACTATACCTCTGGTACAACCGGTTTCTCCAAGGGCGTCATGACTCCTTTGAATGCGTTGGCCGGAAATGTGGTGTTTGGCTTGACTACCCAGTTGGTATATCCAGGGTGTCGCCATGTAGCCTTTTTGCCATTGGCACATGCCTATGGTTGCGCATTTGACTTTTTGGCATGTCTAGCGGCAGGTGGACATACCTATTTGATTGGTCGTACACCATCTCCAAAGATATTGATGAAGGCCTTTTCAGAGGTGAAACCTACTGTTATATTGTCGGTTCCTCTGATTTTGGAGAAAATCTACAAGAAGATGATTCAGCCGCAGATATCTAAGACTCCAGTGAGTTGGGTGCTGAAAATGCCGCTGCTGAATAAAGTGGTGCTGAATAAAATTCGCGAGACGTTGATGAATGCCTTTGGTGGCGAGTTCTCGCAAATTATCATAGGCGGCGCGCCTTTGAATGCTGAAGTGGAAGCATTCCTGCTGCGCATAAAATTCCCAATGACTATTGGCTATGGAATGACAGAGACCGCTCCGCTAATTAGTTTTACTCCTTGGGATCGCTTCCGTGCCCAATCCTGTGGACAAGTGCTGGCCGGCTTTATGGAAGCTCGTATAGCCAATCCTGATCAAGATGGCGTTGGAGAGATTCAAGTACGTGGTGAGAATGTGATGGCAGGCTACTATAAAAACGAACAAGCGACTGCGGATAGCTTTACAGAAGATGGCTGGCTACGTACTGGTGATCTAGGTGTGATAGATAAAGATGGTTTCATCTATATTAAAGGTCGTTGCAAGACAATGCTGTTGGGCCCTTCGGGACAAAATATCTACCCCGAAGAGATAGAAGCTAAGATAAACAATATGCCTTATGTGCTGGAATCTTTAGTGCTACAGAAAGATACAAAACTAGTAGCGTTGGTTTGTCCAGACTTTGAGGCGGTAGATGCAGATAAGTTGACCCAAGATCAATTAGAGGTAATAATGGAAGATAACCGCAAATTGCTGAATCAACAATTGGCTGCTTATGAGCAGATTAACGAACTGAGAATATATACCCACGAGTTTGAAAAAACTCCTAAAAAGAGTATCAAGCGCTTCTTGTACGAGGCGTAATCAGCAGAGGACTTGAGTTAAGAGGATGCTTTGGTACAGTTTAGAGGTTAAAGGTGATAGGCATGAACTTGTGTATTGATCAGGGAAATTCGAGGACTAAGGTGGCGCTGTTTAAGGATGGGGCGATCGTGAAGAACCTGCTATACCGCTCCTTTACGAGCGTGGATGTAGAGCGATTATTCTCGTTGTATCCTATCTCGAATAGTATTGTATCGTCGGTGGCCAATATGGAGCCTGCGGTAATAAATGCTTTAAATAGACTGTCTAAACAATTTGTGCTCTTTGATCACTTGACACCATTACCCATAGCTAATCGCTATCAAACGCCAGCAACGCTAGGACATGACCGCATAGCAGCGGCAGTAGGAGCCGCGCATTTGTGTCCTGAACATAATCTACTGATAGTAGATGCAGGATCGGCGGTGACATACGATTTTGTATCGTCAGAGCAGGGGTATTTGGGTGGAAATATAGCACCTGGAATAAAAATGCGTTTGACCGCGTTGAACCAAATGACTAAGCGGTTACCTAGAGTGGAAATAGAACCAGATGCGCTGACACCTCTATTTGGTAAAAATACCCATGAGGCCATAGTGGCAGGAGTGGTAAGAGGCTTGGTATTTGAGGTGAAAGGATATATGCGTAGTTTGCAAGAACAAAAAATCGCCTTTAAGACCTATATCACAGGGGGACATGCTCCTTATATATTAAATGCGATGAAGCAGAAAAATGTAGTGGGAGAACCACACTTAGTATTGATAGGACTAAATTGTATATTAGAAGGGCTGGGTGTGTGATGATTGGCATCACCATCAGGCTTATTAGTAAATAGGATTATGAGTGTAAAACGATATATAGTAATATTATTTTCATCTGTGATGACGTTGGGAGTTTGGGCTCAAAATGCAACCTCTTCTCCTTCGTCGCGTTTTGGATATGGTGAGTTAAATGATAACTTACCTGGTGCATATCGTGCAATGGGTGGAGTAGGTATGGGTATGCGTTCAAATAAAGCTATAAACCCAGCCCAACCTGCTTCTTATACAGCATGTGATTCAATGACGTTTATGTTTGACTTGGCCGGCTCGTTTCTCTATACCAACTATGGAGATTCATATGGTCAACGCAATAGACTGAATGGTAATCTAGAGTATATGACTCTTCAGATGCCTCTTTGGCGTCAGCATATAGCCTTATCAGCAGGTATTACTCCGTATTCGGCGGTGGGCTATTCTTTTTCTTTGTTGGATTCTATTAATTCTGACTATCACTATTCCAAGACGTATTCTGGCGAAGGTGGCTTTACACAAGTGTATGGCGGTTTGAGTTTTAATGTGTGTGATTGGGTTGCTTTTGGTGCTAATGTATATTATATGTTTGGCGAGTTAAGTAAATCGCGTTCATTATCCTTTACTGATGCTTCTATGAAAACAGTAAGCCAGTCTGATCGTCTGAAAATTAATAGCTTACGATTGCGTTATGGTTTGCAACTTTTTCATACCTTTGGTAAACACACTGTTGTGTTAGGTGGAGTGTTTGAAAATAAGCAACGCTTTTCACATAGCGATTATATTCAGGTGGAAACGAGTACTAGTGATACTGTCGAGGTGATGGAAAATGCCTTTGAATTGCCAATGATGTATGGAGCTGGTTTGAGTTATAATTATGCAGGCAGATTGACATTGGCATTGGATTATCAATCTCAAGATTGGAGAAAGACAAAGTATTTTAATGAGGAAGATGTGCTTCGCATTCGTCAGCGGTGGGCAATAGGTATGGAATATCGTCATGACCCATTGAGCCGTAACTATGCGCATCAAGTGTTTTGGCGTTTAGGTGCCAACTACACCACTTCTTACTCCGTTAGTACTTCTATTCCAGAAGTGGGATTGTCGGTTGGTATAGGCTTCCCATTACGCACAATTGGTACTGTTATTAATACTACAGTTGAGTATGTGCACCGTGGTGCTATGGATGGTACTGCGCTGAGTGAGAATGCCTTGCGTCTTGTGGTCAATGCGTCTATTGCAGAAAACTGGTTCTTTAAGAGAAAACTATAAAAGTATAATATAACTATAAAATAACAACAATCATGATGAAAAAACTTTTGATTATTGCACTTTGTGCAGCAATTCCAATGGTAGGCTTTGCGCAAAAGAAAGCCAAAAAAGGAAAAAAGGCTCAGCAAGAGGTAGTAACTGAGCCAGTAGTAGAAGCGTTGAGCGATGAAGAGTGCTTGGAACTATTGTCTTTGAGCCATGAATCAGTGAAAGCAGAACAGTATGATGATGCTTTCGAAAACTGGAATAAACTCTATCAAAGTCGTCCAGACTTTAACAAGACAATTTTTACAGATGGTAACAAAATTTTGGAACATAAATGGAATAATGCTCAAACACCAGAAGAGAAAAATCAATGGCGTGAGATGATCATGATGCTACATGACGAGCGTATTAAATTTTTTGATGATCCCAAATATCCAGATGCATACGTACTGGGTTTGAAAGGTGTGGACTACTTGACGTATTATCCAGAAGATGAGTTGGGCTTGAAAGCTTACGAGTGCTTGAAACAATCTGTAGAAGGAATGGGTGAAAATTCGCAAATTACTGTACTTCGCAAATTGGTAGAAGTAAGCTACAATCTCTATAAATCTAATCAAGATCAATATAGCGACCAATTCTTGGCTGATTATCAAAAGGTGGCAGCCTTGTTGGATGCTATCGTGTCAAAAGGCGGCAAGAATACAGCAGCAGCCCAAAGTCAAAAGGCATATGTAGATCGTTTGTATGCAGCTTCAGGTGCAGCGGATTGTGGTCAGATGGATCAAATGTACGCTAATGTAGTGGCTGAAAGTGCTACGGATTTGGAGAAACTAGATGCAATTATGAAACTTTATCGTCGTCTGGGTTGTACCGAAAGCGATGTTTATTTTGCAGCAGCCGAGTCTTCTCATAAATTGCAACCAACGAGTGAGTCAGCCGCAGGTTGCGCACAAATGTGCATCAAGAAAGAAGATTACGCAGGTGCTATTGAATATTACAAGCAAGCCCTCACTTTGGTAACAAATGATGAGGATAAAGCTGATTATTTGTATCGTATGGCCAATGTGTATGTATCGATGAAGAATTATCAATTGGGCGCAGCCACAGCACAACAAGCGTTGGATATCAATGCTGAGGATGGTCGTTGCTATTTGTTGATGGGTATTTGCTACGCAAGTGCAAAAGTATATGATGATCCTATCTTGCAACGCTCTGTATTCTGGGTAGCTTGCGATATGTTCCGCAAAGCAAAAACAGTAGATTCTTCATGCGCTACTGATGCAAACAAATTAATTGCTACCTATAGCCAATATTTCCCAAGTAAAGAAGATGTATTCTTCCATCGTGATTTGAATGAAGGTTCTCCTTTCCGCGTAGGTGGCTGGGTGAACAAAACTACAACATGTCGTTCAAAGGCAGAGTAATAGGTAGTTGACAATTCGAGTTATTACGTATTTTGAACAAGGCATTTTGAACCAATTTCGAAATATCTTATCCAGCAACAAGAGAATCATCCCAATGGTTCTCTTGTTGCTGGTATGTTTTATTTCCATTAGTTGTACAACAAAAGAAGTACGTCATCGCGCTAGTGCAATTGCAGATCGCAAGTCAATGCCAGCCCTGAATGCAGAAGAAGTGACAACATTGATATCAGATTCGGGCATAACACGCTATCGCATCAAAACAAAAAAATGGCTAGTCTATGATAAGGCAGATACTCCATATTGGGAGTTCCCAGAAGGTATCTATCTGGAGAAATTTAATTCAGATCTAGAGGCTGATGCAACTGTGGAAGCAGACTATGCCTACTATGATGAGCCAGCACAACGCTGGACATTACGGGGAAATGTGCAGGCAGTGAATCTAGAGGGAGAACAGTTTGAAACTCCATTGCTTTTTTGGGATCAGAAATCGGAGTCGATATATTCTGATTCTTCTATAGTCATTACTCGTGAAGCCTCTATCATCAAAGGAGTAGGGTTCCGCTCTAACCAAGAGATGACAAAATATACAATACTTCGCCCTTCAGGCGTATTCCCCATAAAGGAATAATTAATATTGCCCATTAATTTTATTTATGAAATATAGATATACATATACTGTGCCCTATCAAGATGTGGATGCTACACGTCGTTTACGCCTTTATACGATGGAAAACTACTTGCTAAACGTAGCAGGTAAGGTGGCAGATGAGATGGGTATTGGCATTCCAGTGTTATTCCCCATGAATTATACATGGATCATCACACATATGAGTATGGAGATGTTATTTTTGCCGTCTCATGGTGATAAGATGATTATCGAAACGTGGATTGAGCGTAATGCGCATATGTTATCCGTCCGTGATTTCCGTATTTATCAGCCACAACCCGATGGTACAGAGAGATTGATTGGCTGTGCAAAATCAGTATGGGCTGTGCTAGATTTGACATCACGTGAGATTGTCAATATTTTCAACATGCCGATTTTTGAAGGTTCAGTAGATGGCGAATTGCTGAATATGGCTCGTGCACCACGCTTCAGCGCGATTGTGTTAGATGACTTGGAAGGTACAGAAGTACAGGCAGGTGAAGTGTTGCACGAAATTCAATACTCCGATGTGGATTATAATCGTCATTGTAATTCATGCAAATATCTAGAATGGATGGTGAATGCGATACACGTATTTGATAACCAAAAACCATTCAGATTAGATATTAATTACGTAAAAGAATTGTACCAAGGAGATAAGATGTGGACACGTTTTTTTAGGAGTGCTAATGCAGTTCAGTATCAACAAGTAGATGAGAATGGCGTGACGTGTTGTAATGCTAAAATTTCAGAAATAGAAAATATGAGTTGTCTTTAACTTTTTTATTTTGGAAAACTTTTCAACTTTATAAAAAATGCAAGTTACTTATAATTAGTAGCTTGCATTTTTGTTTTGGATAACTTTGTTGATTTGTTGAAAACTTTTCTTGTTAAAAATTTGCACATATCGTAAATATATTGTACCTTTGCACCGAATTTCCGTCTATGTTAAGGAAGGTGTTGTTTAGAAAAAAATGTAACTAATTATATATCATGGAGAAAAAGATTTTTACCCAAAAAGAAGCAGAACAAGCATCTGTTAGCTATTTCGGAGGCGATGAATTGGCTGCTCGCGTATGGAGTACTAAGTATGCGTTGAAAGACTCTTACGGTAATCTATACGAATTGACCCCAGATGATATGCATCATCGTCTAGCGGGAGAGATAGCACGCATAGAGAATAAGTATGCAAACCCAATGTCAGAGGCAGAACTATTCGAATTATTGCGTGGTTTTAAGTATATTGTACCTGCAGGTAGCCCAATGACGGGTATTGGAAATGATTTTCAAGTTGCTAGTTTGAGCAATTGTTTTGTAATCGGTCAAGATGGTAGTGCAGATAGTTATGGTGCGATTATTCAGATTGATGAGGAGCAGGTTCAACTGATGAAGCGTCGTGGTGGTGTAGGTCATGATTTGAGTCATATACGCCCTCATGGTAGCCCTGTGAAAAACTCTGCTCTTACTTCAACTGGTTTGGTTCCTTTCATGGAACGATACAGCAACTCTACACGTGAAGTGGCACAAGATGGTCGTCGTGGTGCCTTGATGCTAAGCGTAAGTATCAAACATCCAGATAGTGAGGCATTTATTGATGCGAAGATGGAACAAGGTAAAGTAACTGGCGCCAATGTATCAGTAAAAGTGCACGATGATTTTATGGAAGCTGCCATTGGCAAACGAATGTATCAACAGCAATATCCTATTGATGCAGCAGAGCCTGCGTTTGCCAAAGAAGTTGATGCTCACAAGTTATGGAAAAAGATCATTCATAATGCATGGAAGTCTGCAGAGCCGGGTGTGCTTTTCTGGGATACAATCACTCGCGAGTCTGTACCAGATTGTTATGCGGATTTGGGGTATAAGACAGTTAGTACCAACCCTTGTGGTGAGATACCATTGTGCCCATACGATAGTTGCCGCCTCTTGGCTATCAATCTCTATAGCTATGTGAAAAATCCGTTTACACCACAGGCAACGTTTGATTTTGAACTTTTCAAGCAACATGTGGCAGTGGCTCAACGTATGATGGATGATATTATAGATCTTGAAGTTGAGAAAATTGAGAAGATTCTCGAGAAAGTAGGTTCGGATCCAGAATCAGAGTCCATCAAGCGCACTGAACGTGAATTGTGGGAGAAGATTTTGGATAAGACAACTCAAGGTCGTCGTACGGGTGTAGGTACAACTGCAGAAGGTGATATGTTGGCTGCTATGGGCTTACGTTATGGTACGCCAGAGGCAACTGCTTTCTCCGTAGAAGTGCATAAAACTCTTGCTCTAGCCGCATATCGCAGCAGTGTAATGATGGCTAAAGAGCGTGGAGCATTTAAGGTATATGATGCGAAACGTGAGGAGAATAATCCATATATTCAACGTATCAAGGAAGCCGATCCTGAATTATACGCTCTAATGACAAAGTACGGTCGTCGTAATATTGCCTGTTTGACTATCGCTCCTACAGGCACTACCAGCATCATGACCCAAACGACTAGTGGTATTGAGCCAGTGTTCCAACCTGTATATCGCCGTCGTCGCAAAGTAAATCCAAATGACAAGAATGTGCATGTAGATTTAGTGGATGAAGTTGGTGATAGCTTTGAGGAGTATGTGGTATTCCATCATAAATTCATCACTTGGATGGAGGCGAATGGATATACCTACGATTCAACTCATCGCTATACTTCTGCAGAGATTGATGAGTTGGTGCAAAAATCGCCATACTATAAGGCTACGGCTAATGATGTAGATTGGCTGGAAAAAGTGCAGATGCAAGGCGCTATCCAAAAGTGGGTTGATCACTCTATTTCAGTGACGATAAACTTGCCAAACGATGTGAGCGAAGAACTTGTGGGCAAACTCTACGAAGAGGCTTGGCGTTGTGGTTGCAAAGGTTGTACTGTATATCGCGATGGTTCTCGTACGGGTGTGCTAGAAGGTATCAAAGAGAAAAAGAAAGAGGATAAAAAAGATGAGAAGAACTGCGTATGCTTTGATAATAAGGTGCGTGTGCGCCCTGCTGAATTAGAGTGCGATGTTGTTCGTTTCCAAAACAATAAAGACAAATGGATTGCATTTGTAGGCTTGAAAGATGGCGTTCCATACGAAATTTTTACCGGTCTTGCGGATGATGAAGAAGGTATATTACTTCCCAAGTCCGTAACCAAGGGTAAGATTATTCGTGTGGTACAAGAGGATGGAGTAAAGCGTTATGACTTCCAATTTGTTAACTCACGTGGTTTTAAGACCACTATGGAAGGTTTGAGTTATAAGTTTGACAAAGAGTTTTGGAATTATGCTAAACTCATCTCTGGTGTCTTGCGCTATGGTATGCCTATTGACCAAGTGATAAAAATGATTAGTAGTTTGCAAATGGATTCTGAAACTATTAATTCATGGAAAGTAGGTGTAGAACGTGCTCTAAAGAAATATATTCAAGATGGTACCGTAGTGCAAGGTCAATCCTGTCCAAATTGTGGTAACGCTTTGATTTTTGAAGAAGGTTGTATGCATTGTCGCGAATGTGGTTATAGTCGTTGTGGTGGATAATCATTTTATTTTTTTTCAAAAATGTAGTTTTTGGCACGATATTTGTAATTAGTTAATTGATAAGACAAATAATTAACTTGTAAAAACAAAGAAAGAATATGAACAAAAAATTCATTTGCCCAATCTGTGGTTATGTACACGAGGGTGCACCAGCACCAGAGCGTTGCCCACAATGCAAACAAGTAGTAACATGGAAAGAAGTTGATGAGAGTGCAGGTATTGCATTTGCATGCGAGCACATCATTGGTGTAGCTAAAGATACTGATGAGGAGATGATTAAGGATCTCAATGCGCACTTCATGGGTGAGGCTACCGAAGTGGGTATGTATTTGGCTATGTCACGTCAAGCAGATCGTGAGGGTTATCCAGAAATTGCAGAAGCCTTCAAACGCTACGCATGGGAAGAGGCAGAGCACTGCTCTAAATTTGCTGAGTTGCTCGGTGAAGTGGTATGGAGCACCAAAGAAAATTTGGAAAAACGCATGATGGCAGAGGCTGGTGCTTGTGATGATAAATTGCGTATTGCTAAACGTGCAAAAGCAATGGATTGGGATGCTATTCATGATACCGTTCATGAAATGGCAAAAGATGAGGCTCGTCACGGCAAAGGCTTTGAAGGACTTTACAACCGCTATTTTAAGAAATAATAAGCTCTAAAGTAATATGATAGAAAAAGGTGTATCACGATGATGGTACACCTTTTTTAGGTTTATAGGACAAAACTTTCTCCTTTTTGTGGGATGGCGATATGACGGAAGTCAGCTTTGTAAAGGTGGTCTTTGAAGGCATCTTGCGCCTCAGATTCACCATGCACAATAAATGTCTTCTTAATTAAGGAAACATCTTGGGATGTAGTGAGGTAGCTAATCATCTCACTGTAATCTCCATGCCCGCTAAAACCTTCAATTTTAGATACTTGTGCGCGAATCCGATGGTCATATCCAAAAATGCTAACGTATCTCAGGGTGGGGTCTTGAATGCGTGCTCCCAATGATGTTGGTGTACAATATCCAACAATTAGAATGGTGGTAGTAGGGTCATCAATATGATTAGCAACATGGTGTTTGATACGTCCTGCCTCCAACATTCCTGATGAAGAAATGACAATACATGGTTGTTCGCTTTTATTCAACGCTTTAGATTGTTGTACATCGGTGATGTATCGCAACGTGTTGAAACCAAAAGGATCAGGGTCAAAACGCATGGTATCGCGTACTTGTTCGTTGAGTGTATCTGCATGACGACGGAACACTGCCGTAGCATTGGCCGATAATGGTGAATCAACATATACAGGAATTCGCTCCAATCGCCCATCGTTATATAATTCGTTAAGCACATATACAATCTCTTGTGTTCTGCCAACGGAAAAAGATGGAATCAATAGCTTGCCCTTTTTGTAGATACATGTTTCCTCTACCAGACCCATGAGTTGCTCTTCCGAGACAAGCTCATCATCGTGCAATCTATTGCCGTAAGTGGACTCGCAGATTAGATAGTCACATTGTGGGAAAGGTTGTGGTGTACTCAAGATATGACTATGTAAGCGACCAATATCCCCCGTATACGCAATACGCTTTGTCTTGCCATTTTCTTTGATATTTAGACTGATAACTGCCGAACCAAGCATATGTCCTGAATTTGTGAACTGTATCTCAATCTCCTCGTCTAAACGGTATGGCGTATCGTAGTCAATGGTTCGGAAAAGCTTCATAACGTGTTGTGCGTGGTTGCTGTCATAAAGCGGTTTGATGGTTGGTTTGTGCTGACGATGCATTTTTTTATTATACCATCGTACATCTTGCTCTTGAATGAAAGCCGTATCCTGTAATAGTAGTTCGCACAAGTCACGTGTGGCAGGTGTGCAGTAAATTTTTCCTCGAAAACCGTGGCTATAAATGTAAGGGATTAAGCCCGAATGGTCAATGTGTGCATGCGACAGTAACAGATAATGAATGTCTTTTGGATCAAAACCTAGTTCGCGGTTCGCGGCGTCAGTCTCCATTCCCTTACCTTGGTACATGCCACAATCTAGCAAAATCGTTTTGCCAGAATTGGTGGTGATTAGATGCTTGCTTCCTGTGACTTCTCGAGCAGCACCAAGAAATTGTATTAACATAAGCACATGTGTTTTATGAATTAATAATCTAGCTACAAATAGTATGCCAAGCTGAAAGATTAAATTGTATCTTTCATAACTACTATTATTAATTTTGGGAGGTGATTTTTGTGAACTTTATAGAAAATAACATAAAAATGAACGATTTTTATCATTTTATTTGCATATATGCAATTTTTGTTGTAC
Organism: Paludibacteraceae bacterium; assembly: GCA_045579895.1. Taxonomy (GTDB): domain Bacteria; phylum Bacteroidota; class Bacteroidia; order Bacteroidales; family Paludibacteraceae; genus Colicola. The sequence goes on along the minus strand of JAZNMT010000004.1, from coordinate 12,490 downwards.
CTTTGCAGCGGAAATGAATGAGGGGACCCGGAATGGTTCCCTCAATTTTATAAAATTAGCATTATGATAGATAAAGAGTATATACAAACGTTGGTTGCAAAGCGATTGCAAGGTACAGGGTATGAGTTGATAACCCTACAGGTGAATGCACAGAATGAAATCCTGATTGAATTGGATAGCTTGGATGGAGTGGATGTGGAATTTTGTGCGCAAATAAACCACTTTTTAGTGGAAGAATTAGAGGCAAAAGGCATCGATGATTATGCGTTGGAGGTTGGTAGCGTGAGCTTGACTGCACCCTTTGTGACAAAAATGCAATATAACAAACATTTGAACCACGATGTGGAGGTCCTGAATGCTGATGGGAAGAAATATCGAGGCGTGTTGGTAAGCGTGGATGACGATACTTTTTCAATTGCTACCGAAGTAATGGTGGTAGTGGAGGGCAAGAAACGTAAACAAAAAGAAATTCAAACCCTTACTTTCGCTTATGGCAGTGTGAAATATACCAAATATGATTTGAGATTTTAGAACATCGTCCAACTAATAAAGAATAAATTATAAACAAAAATAAAAAATGGCAACAAAACAACAACAATCAATCAACTTGATTGACAATTTTTCGGAATTTAAGGAATTTAAAAACATTGACCGACAAACATTGATGAATGTGTTGGAGGACTCATTTCGCAATGTGATTACCAAAATGTATGGCACCGATGCCAATTATGATGTGATTATCAACCCCGATAAAGGCGACTTGGAAATTTATCGAAATCGCCTAGTAATGGAAGATGATGATGTCGCGAACGAAAATACACAAATCGGTATTTCCGAGGCTTTGTTGCTTGATGATGAAGCTGAAGTCGGTGAAGAAGTAACGGATAAGGTGGAGTTTTCTTCTTTTGGTCGCCGTATGATCTTAAACCTACGTCAGACATTGGCAAGCCGCATCCTAGATTTGCAAAAGGAGAATCTATATTTACACTATTCGCAAATGCTTGGACAAGTAGTAAGCGGTGAGTTATATCAAGTATGGAAGAAAGAGATGTTGCTACTAGATGAGGAGGGTAATGAACTCTATCTGCCTAAGCAAAATCAAATACCTACCGACTTTTATCGCAAGGGCGATACAGTACGCGCGGTAGTAGTACAAGTGGACAACAAAAACCAAAATCCTAAAATTATCCTTTCGCGTACATCTCCATTGTTCTTACAACGTTTGTTTGAACAAGAAGTTCCAGAAGTGCATGATGGCTTGATTGCTATTAAGAATATCGCTCGTATTCCTGGAGAACGCGCCAAAGTAGCTGTAGAGTCATTTGACGAACGTATTGACCCTGTCGGCGCATGCGTGGGCGTGAAGGGGGCACGTATTCATGGCATAGTGCGCGAGTTGCGTAACGAGAATATAGACGTTATTCACTATACATCGAATATTAACCTATACGTTCAACGTGCATTGGCTCCTGCAAAAATTTCATCAATGACAGTCAATGAAGAAGATAAGAAAGTAGATGTATATCTGCAACCTGAAGAAGTGTCTTTGGCAATTGGTAAAGGGGGATACAATATCAAACTAGCTAGTATGCTAACCGGATACCAAATTGATGTATATCGCGAAATGGATGAGGCTGATACAGAAGATATCTATCTTGATGAGTTTAATGATGAAATTGATCAGTGGGTACTAGATGCTTTCAAAGCTGTTGGTTTGGATACCGCAAAGGCTGTTTTGGCAGTGTCTAAAGAAGATTTAATGCAACGTGTTGACTTGGAAGAAGAAACGATTGATGATGTATTGAGCATCTTAGCTACTGAGTTCGAATAATTACAAACTGAATACTTTTAGAATTATTAAAAACAACTGATATATTATGGCAATTAAACTTATCAAAGCTTGTAAAGAATTAAACATCGGCATGTCCACCGCCGTGGAATTCTGTAAGAAGCAGGGTAAGGAAATCGCTACGGACCCCAATACCCGTATTGATGATGACTTGTACCTACTGCTCGCTAAAGAATTCAACAAAGACATGGCGTTGAAGTTGGAGGCAGAGCGTCAGGCACAAGAGCGCCAAGAGCGAGAAATTCCAAAGTCTGTAACTATTGATGGACCTAAGAAGCCAGAGCATATACCTACTGAAATTCCCAAACCTAAAATGGTAGGCAAGATAGATCTGGATGCTGACAAAAAACGCAAAGCGGAGGAAGAAGCTGCTCGTGAAGCTGCGGAAGTTGCTCGTAAAGCTGAAGAAGCACGAAAAGAAGCCGAACGTAAACTTGAAGAAGCCCGTAAAGCGGAAGCAGAGAAAAAAGCAGCACAAGAAAAAGCTGAGAAAACTGCACAGGAAAAAGTTGCAAAAGCGGCAGCTTTGCAAGAAAAGAAAATGGAAAACATTGTAGAAGAGGAGGAAAAAGAGGAAGTATTTTCTTTAGGAAAACCTGTGTTGAAAAACGCCCCAAAGGTATTGGGTAAGATTGACTTAAGTAGTATTAATACTGCTACTCATCCAACCAAGAAAACCAAAGAGGAGAAACGCAAAGAACGTGAGGCACGTGAGCAACAACGCAAGGCAAATAAGCCATCCAATAATAAGGGGGGGGGCAACGCGAATAATGAGCCTAAAGATGGTGAAAAACGCAAACGCGAACGCATCAAACAAAACAAGGTGGACATCAATGATGCACGCAACCAAAAGCCTCAAAAGAAAAACAACAAAGCCAAAGGCTTCAAAGTGGAGGTAGATGATGAGGCTGTACAACGCCAAATCAAGGAGACTATCCAACGACTCCAAGGCAACAAAGGTAAGAGTACTACCAGCAAACACAAACGTGAGCGTCGCGAGTTAGAGCGCGAGAAGATGGCGCAAGAGCGCGCTGCGGAGCAAGAGCAAAGTAAGGTGCTCAAACTCACTGAGTTTGTGACCGCCAACGACCTCGCTGTGATGATGAACGTGCCAGTGACTAAGGTCATCGGTACATGTATGATGCTCGGCGTCATGGTTAGTATCAACCAACGTTTGGATGCAGAAACCATCAACCTCGTAGCCGAGGAGTTTGGCTTCTCCACTGAGTTCGTTTCTGCCGAAGTGGTTGAGGAAATCAATGCCGATGAGGTAATCAACGAAGAGGATATCACCGAACGCTGCCCAATCGTAACCGTCATGGGGCACGTGGACCATGGTAAGACATCGCTCCTCGACCATATCCGTAATGCCAACGTGATTGCTGGCGAGGCAGGTGGTATCACACAGCACATCGGTGCGTACAACGTGAAACTGAAGAATGGTCAGCACATCACTTTCCTCGATACTCCTGGTCACGAGGCGTTTACCGCCATGCGTGCCCGCGGTGCGAAAGTCACGGATATCGCGATTATCATTGTGGCTGCCGACGATGCGGTCATGCCACAGACTATCGAGGCCATCAACCACGCGCAAGCAGCTGGTGTGCCAATGATTTTCGCTATTAACAAGTGCGATAAACCAAGTGCTAACCCAGATAAGATCAAGGAGCAACTCTCCAATATGAATATCCTCGTAGAGGATTGGGGTGGGGCTTACCAATGCCAACATATCTCTGCTAAGAAGGGTGAAGGCGTGTTCGAACTCCTTGAGAAAGTGCTTCTCGAAGCCGAGTTGCTCGAACTCAAAGCCAATCCAAACCGCCGTGCTAAGGGCTCTATCATCGAGTCGTCGCTTGACAAAGGTCGTGGCTATGTGGCTACTGTGCTTGTGCAAGATGGTACCCTCCATCATGGCGATATTGTCCTCGCAGGTATCTATCATGGTAAGATCAAAGCCATGTTCAACGAGCGCGGACAACGCACCCAACAAGCCCTTCCTGGTGAGCCATGTTTGATTCTTGGTCTTAATGGCGCACCACAGGCAGGTGATGAGTTCAACGTGATGGCTACCGAGCAAGAGGCACGCGATATTGCTAACAAACGCGAGCAATTGCAACGCGAGATGTCGCTCCGCACCAAGAAACACGTTGGTTTGGATGAGATTGGTCGTCGTCTGGCTATTGGTGACTTTAAGGAGCTCAATATCATCGTCAAGGGTGACGTGGACGGATCTGTGGAGGCACTCAAAGACTCGCTCATCAAACTTTCTACTGAGAATATCCAAGTCAATGTTATCCACGGTGCTGTGGGTGCAATCTCCGACTCAGATGTCCTTCTCGCAGCGGCTTCCGATGCGATTATCGTCGGCTTCAACGTGCGTCCTACTAGTACAGCGCGTAAGATGGCGGAGAACGAGGAGGTGGATATCCGTATCTATTCTATCATCTACGATGCTATCGAAGAGATCAAGTCGGCTATGGCAGGTATGCTTTCTCCAGATATCAAGGAGGAGGTTACTGCTACGCTCGAGGTACTGCAAACTTTCCGTATCTCCAAGGTGGGTACTATCGCAGGTTGTATCGTGCGTGAGGGTAAAGCCAAGCGTGCTAACAAATGCCGCGTAATCCGTGACGGTATCGTTATCCATACTGGCGAACTCTCTTCGCTCAAGCATGGTAAGGATGACATCAAAGAGGCTGGTCTCAACATGGAGTGCGGTTTGAGCATCAAGAGTTACAACGATATTGTAGAAGGCGACCTCATCGAAACCTTCGAGCAAATCGAGGTAGCCAAGACCTTGTAAATAGTTCAGTATTGAATAACAAAAAAAGCACAAGTTTTTAAGCTTGTGCTTTTTTGTTGGTTGTGTCACTGTGTGAGGTGGTGCGTGCTTGCACGGGTTATGCGCCTTTGGCGAGTGGTGTCGGCTTCGCCGAAGTTATAGCTACGAAGTAGCCATCACTCATGCGCAGCGTGCTGCACCTCGCCAACGGCGACATTACTGCTCGCTCTGCGAGCTATTACCTCGCCCGTGGGCGACACTACCTGCGCTTGCGCACACTACCAATTCTTAAGATTGCCGTCTCTTTTACCTCTCTTATACTTTGCCTAATTCCACCGTGAAGAAGTGCCTTGAATGGCACTTCGAGTATTGCGCCCGAAAAGTCCCCACTTTGAGGATTAAGCGCAATACATAGAATGGCGTGACCCTTGCGGTCACGCAGCCGTACGGCTATAGGGTAGTGCCGTACAGGGTAGGCACGACTGCAAATTGTATGAAGTTAGGTGTGTTCCATCAAAAAATGCTATTTGTTAAGATTGCCCTCTAAAAAAGTTGACTCCCATCCTAAAAAGGTTGACTCATTTCCTAAAAGCGTTGTACTATCAACTCGTCCTCTAAACAAAAATCACCTTAAAAGCAACTTTTATTTGGTCATGTCAAAAAAATGTTGTATATTTGCACCCGCAATTCCACGCCGGGGATGTCTGCACGTCATCGGCTGGGGTAGCAGACATATTTAAAAGGCGTTTATTAGCGCTTTGTTCTGACTGATAGAAATCTCGCAAATTTCAACCTGATAAGAACATAGCAACGATAGATGTCCTACGGGATATAGATTATCCCTCTTGTGCCGATTTGGTACGTCTTTTGCGTATATACGTATGCGCCACGCGTACCTTAACTATGTAGCACGGAGAGTATTTATATTCGGCGTGGGCTTCGCGTTGTCGTTTTATCAGGAAGGCAATGCGAGAGCCTCTATCAGTGGAACGGCAATAGTCGGACTCCACGCTTTTTATTTTATGCCTATACTTGACCTAATAATTAGCATAGTTGGGAGTTCCTATGCACAAAATATCTCACTGTTATGAGAAATAAACTGTTTTTACTAAGTTTCTTTCTGTTACTCCCACTCTGTATCCTTAAGGCAGAGCAAGCTTCCTTGAGTGTAACAAACTCTTCTAATTACACACTTACTGTCAAAATCATGAAGTATGGAGGCGGCTTGTATCGTACATTGTATATCCCTGCCAAAGAAACAAGAACAGCTTACTTCTCAAACACTGGTTGGTATTACACAAAGACCAAAGCTGAAAAGTCAATGTCCGCAACAATCTATAAAAAAGATGAGGAATGCTTTGAAATTGTTTGTGATCATCGTGGTTATAGCCAAGCAACGATAACTTATTATGTTTCTGAGTATGGCGGAAACGCTGGTGAATCTATCTCAAGAGCAGAATTTGAAAACGATAATTAATGAAACTAATAAATTTAATTTATGGAACAATCTATTAAATACATTGACGAAAGCTTAAAAGCCCATTTTTTGAGCTTATATTGCTTGACGGTTGCCGATAGTGATGTAGATCCAAAGGAATTGGAAACACTGTATCAAATCGGATTAGAGTATGGTATCTCTAAGGAAGAAATTCAAACTATCGTACTCTCTCCGAGTTCTAAACCTTTGCTTCCTAACACGATAGAAGAGAAGGTTGCGTATCTGTATAATCTTACTCGCATTGCGTGTGCAGATGGGAAAGTGATGCAAGAAGAAAAAGAACTTATTTGCAAATATGTAGTGAAATTTGGTTTCCCACAAGAAAATGCAACTGCAATAGTAGAATATTTTCTTAAAAGTGTAACAGAGGGAAAAATAGTAAACGACATCTTGGAAGAATTAAAATAAAGAGAGACTATGGAATTAAAAAAATTATTAAATGTTGGTACAACCCCAGCAGCACCTGTGGAAATGCAACAGGGAAAACAATCTACAGAAACATATCAACAATGGGGACATCGAATGGCAGGTTTGTCAGCAGGCAGTGTAGCTTCATTAGACCCTCACTTACAAATTGTTTATACCACAATTAAGAAAGAGCAGGAGAATGATGCTATGTTGCAAGATCAATTGCAAAAAGACATACAAAGAAAAATCGCCAACGAGAATACTGCACTTGCTCAAGAGAAAAACAATTTGGATACTTCTAACAAAGCGTTAAAAGGTATAAAAGATAAAATAAGCGATATCACCGAGAGAATATCTGACTTGAAAAACTCTGTAAAGAAGAAAAACTCAGAGGCTATTGCAAATTTGGCAATAGGTTTGTTTATTCTTATTCCATTAACAGTTTATTTGTTCATATTTTATAGTTCAACCGCTTATTCTGCATTTTTTAAAGAAATAGATTATACTCAAGCGCTAAGCTCGCATATGTTTGATGCTCAGGCTTTTACCAATTCATGGTCGCAAAGTTGGACTGCTGGAATGTTTATTGTTCTGATTACATTTATCTTTATGGCATTAGGATTTATCTTGCACCAATTTATGCAACAAGATGGATATGCTAAATATGTAAAATCAACAAGTATCATAATAGTTACTTTTGTGTTTGATACATTATTGGCATTTATGATTGCAAGAAACATGTACGATGCTGAATCATTAACAATGATTGAAGAGAGAGATGCTTACACCTTGTCAATGGTATTTATGGATGTTCACTTTTGGGTGGTTATCTTTTGTGGCTTCTTAGCTTATGTCATATGGGGTTTGTTGTTTGGTTTTGTAATGGATAGTTACAACAAATTAGACCTAAATAAAGTAGAACGCGTCAAGTTAGAAAAACAATTAAGTAAACAATACCGATATGAAAAAATCGAAGAAGAAAAAAATGCTGAGATTATCAATAAAATAACTGCCATTGAAGGCAGAATAGCAGCCTTAGAAACAGAAACTTCAACTCTTAAACGATACGATACAACAGCAATATTGTTAGAGTTGAATAATTTCTTTAGTGGATGGTTGCATTATATGAATGCTGCTGCTAAAACAAGTAATGAAATTACCAATGCTCAAAATGAATTCAATATATTTATTAACATTGTAAAATAATAGACAGATGAAAAAAGTTATTCTAATTATTGCAGTTATAGGACTATTTGTTAGTCCATTATATATTTATGGTCAAACAGTTAATCAACCATTAAATATATCCATTTATTTAGACTTGTCAGATCGTATTATTAATGGCAAAGGTGAATCGCAAATGCTGCGAGATACTGCTATTATTAGTTATGTCATTGACTATTATATCAATGATGTAGCAAGGCGAAAAATTGTACCTTGTAACGATAAGTTCCAAATATTCTTTTATCCAACTGATGGAATTAATAATCCTAGTCAACTAAGTAAGGATTTAACTTTGCATCTCAAAGATTACGCTAATGCACCAGGTGAAAAAAAGAAAAAACTAGTTACAATGAAAAATGATATGCTAAGTCGAATTGTTCCAATATACAACCAGACTATAGCAAACAAGCAATGGTTAGGAAGCGATATATGGGGATTTTTTCAAAAACGCGTCAATACATTGTGTATTGAGGAGGGATATAGAAATATCCTTATTGTATTGACAGATGGTTATATTTATCACCAAGCCAGCAGACAACAGAAAGGGATAGAATATAGTTATTTGCTTTCATCTAACATCAATCAACCAAACATGAAACTAATGTCTTGTAATTCTGGCTTACAAGACTTAGAGGTGTTATTCTTAGAAATCAATCCAACTCAATATGCTCATTATACTAAAATTCAGAGTATAATAGGGACTTGGCTTCAAGGAATGGGAGTGTCAAATTATCATATAGAAGAAACCGATGTAACAGCAAACATAACACCTGTTATCAGAAGGTTTGTGAATAAATAATACGCCGTCTAACGATAGCTAAAAAGAATAAATAAGAATAATATGAGTCTGCGAAAAATAGGTATCATAGTTATATGCTTCGCTATTTTCTATATTTGCTCAGAGTGTAGGACATCGGCTAATGAAAGGCGAAAGGCTCAAGAGCGAGCAGAATATGAAGAAAAGCAAGCAAAATATGAAGCATTATTTTATGAGCAATATGGCGATATAATTCAAAGATATAAAAATAAAGAAATTGAAACCATAAATAGAGCAATACAACTGGAAGGTGGCATATTTTGTTTGTCTTATGGTATTAATGCTTGGACATCATTTAATGAAAAGTTAAAGGATGCTGGATATCATGTAACTTTTAATAGAGATAGTCTACGCTATTTTATTTTCACAGAGTCTAAGGATCATTTAGAAGGATATTACTCTAATGGAGGTGAAGCTAGAAGACGTGAAGTATCTATCATTGCATTAGATGTGCCCAATGAAGTAGCATATGTATTGAGAAGAGATCCTGGAGGAATGCCTCCAATGACAATCAGTGTAAAAAAAGGAAGTAAACGTGGAGATGTTGGACGATACATGGATAACGATGATGTTTACCATTTTTTAACATCAAAAGCTCTTGTTAAGCCGTAGCAATTAATAATTTACTGATTATTTGCTAATATATTATTGCTTTACCACAAAAATATTTTTCTATGATATTTGTATATACAAACCCCAACTTTAATTAGATGAGGTTGCACAATGGTGAGAATAGTATGATCAACAAATTTACAATTCCAATGAAACAGACCCTTTTACTTCTTCTAATGGCATTAGTATTCGCATCCTGCCAACACTCAAAACCACAAGTATTTGGTCTATATATTGATGGTACATTCGAGGATTTTATGGAGCAAGCACATGGTTATCATTTCCCTATAACAATAGATACCAATACGATTCAACATATTTCGGAAAAGGAAATAGTCATGCAAGCGTATTCTTTAGAGGTTATAGATATGGATGAGGAAATAATAGAAACCGATACAATCAATATCCATATTCAATTGGAAAAGGAACGAATTTATAGGTTTTCTTATACACTTAATATGCCTATTTCCGACTATAATGCTATTCGTGCTTCGTTCAACCGTATGTATGGTAGTTGCAATTATTATGATATTTCAGAATATAGTCATGCTTGTTGTTGGATGATAGGCAAGGATTGTCTATGGCTCACATATAACATCTCTGAGAGGCAAACAAAATATACATACATCATCAATTAATCTATAATTAGAATATATAAATCACAACAATACGCCCATTGTCGGCACAACTTTCGGCACTCGAAAACTTTTTTCTAAAAAAATACACTCACGCGGGAAGCTTAGTAAACACTACACTTCCCGCGTTCGTATATACCATCTTACCCTCCAAATTCTCCAATCTTCAACACAAAAACACCAAAACGCTGAGTATTCAGCACTCCTAATAATATATAGAGGCACAAATATTTGAGACAAAAAGCCACAGAAAGCCCATAGATATCCCACAGATCTCCTATCGTGATCGCCTAATCCGCAGGTGATTTTATATATCTTGCAAAACACAAAAATCGGGGATTTCTGACAAAAATACAAAAAACATTTGCACAAACCAAATAAAAGCACTACCTATGCAGTCGTAATGACGAAAATAAGGAAATTCATAAAAATTCGTCAGTAGAGTAAGAATATTATGATATTACGTTCATGTCATAGACTGGTTATTAAAGCAATAAATTGCATAGTTCTCTCCTATTAACACCCTCACCAATAGCGGATATTCTTCGCCTAACCTTCGATACACGAAAAAGTTTTTCAAAAAAACACACTCACGCGGGAAGGATAGTAAACACTACACTTCCCGCGTGTGGTATATACCATTTACCCTCTAAAAGGTCGAAATGTACGCACAAAAGCACTAAAACGCTGAGTATTCAGCACCCTGTAATATATAGAGGAAAAAAATAGGGCAGAAGTAGCGGCAAGTGTAAAAAACTTTTTAATAAGTATCTATCGTATTTCAGAAGTCATAAAACGTAAATCGGCGGCAGCTTTATCCACCATCGCCGCTACTTTTTGTAGCATTATTATAGAGACACATTGCACAAATTGAAAGGTAAAAACAGGAAATAACAACGATTTAATGGAACATTTTGGTACGTTCAAAGCGAATATTGGTGAAAAATCACCAAAAAACTCTGTAAAACAATATTTTTGCTAATAAATCTCTTGCACAATTCAAAACAAATTACTACCTTTGCAGCGTAAATCGGTGAAAAATCACCAAAAAACTCTGTAATTATGATATTTAATCGCAATTTGTACTTGCAGAAACTTATTTCTGCTGACGGAAATGGAATGATAAAAATTATCACTGGTATTCGTCGTTGTGGTAAATCGTTCCTGTTATTTGAGTTGTTTAAAAACTATTTGTTGGAGCAGGGGATTCAAGCAGACCATATCATCCAAATCAATTTGGAAGACCGAAGAAACAAACGTCTGCGTAATCCAGACATGCTGCTTGAGTATATTGATAATCAACTAAAAGATCATCAAAAATATTATATTCTGCTAGATGAGATACAACTAGTATCTGAATTTGAAGATGTACTCAACTCCTACTTGCATATTTCTAATGCAGAAGTTTATGTAACAGGGGCAAACGCGAAATTCCTATCCAAAGATGTTATTACTGAGTTTCGTGGACGAGGATGGGAAATACGAGTGCGTCCATTGAGCTTTGCAGAGTATTTTGAGGGCATTGGTGGTGACAAACGCGATGCACTGCAAGATTACTATGCCTATGGTGGATTGCCTGCTGTAGCATTACTGCCATCAGCAGAGGAGAAAATTGCCTATCTAAAAGAAATGTATTATACCATATACTTTCGCGATATTGTGGATCGTAATCGCTTGCAAAATGAAGAGGGATTGGAGAAAACACTTCAAGTGCTGGCTTCATCTATGGGGGCTACTATCAACCCAACCAAGATAGCTAATACATTCAAATCGGTTTCAGACATCAAAATATCTGCCAATACCATATCTAAGTATATAGAGCACCTTAAGGATGCTTTTATGATTAGCGAAGCTATGCGTTATAATATCAAGGGACGCAAATACATTGGCGCAGATAGTAAGTATTATTTCGAAGATCCAGGTATTCGCAATGCCATTCTTGGCTTCCGACAAATTGAGAACAGCCATATGATGGAAAATGTATTATACAACGAACTCTGCTCACGCGGTTATTCTGTAGATGTAGGTTTAGTTGAGATATGGGAGAAGGGCGCAGATGGCAAAAACAAGCATAAAAAGTTAGAGGTAGATTATGTCATCAATCGTGGCTCACAACGTATTTACATTCAGTCTGCATATATGATGTCGGATGCGGATAAAGTGGCTCAAGAACAACGTCCATTAATGAAAATAGAAGATAGTTTCCGAAAGGTGATTATTTCTGGTGATTATGGAGGAAAATTTTACAACAATGACGGTGTACTAAGAATCGGAGTATTTGACTTTTTGTTTGATACAAAATGTCTGAATGAATAAACCTTTGGCATAATCTTCGGCACAAAACGACTATAATGCCGAAGATACGGTAACACTATATTATATACCAAGGGAATACTAAGGGTATATAAATGACAGGTGCTATGGAATGTGATTGTCCTTTCGCTATCTATTTCTTATAAAATTGGCATATTTCTTGCACATTTCAAAAAAAAACACTACCTTTGCACCCGATATAATATTCAATAATGTAAACAACTTTTTAAATAACTACGAATATGAAAGATCTTAAAGGCACAAAGACCGAAGCCAACCTATGGGAGGCATTCGCAGGCGAATCTAAAGCTCGCAACAAGTACACTTACTACGCAAGCAAAGCTAAGAAAGA
>JAZNMT010000003.1:0-6254 GCA_045579895.1 Paludibacteraceae bacterium | reverse complement strand
ACCACCTTACCGCTAACAGGCGATGTGAAGAGCATCTCAGCAAATGCCTTGTCGTGGAAGAGGGGAGAACCTGCTTTCACGCTGTCGCCTTCGCGGACCAAGAGTTTTGGGGTCACGCCAGCGAAATAAGTCGGATCGTAGCCATGTCGTTCTGTGGGCCAAGGAGTTGGGTCTAGTCATTGTCTTCCTAAGACCGCTTGGCCTCCGACTTGACCTGATTGCAGCAAGAGGGATTTAGCGTCTTGCTTGAGGTCGAAGGACTCATACTCAATCGTAGCATCGGCTTCGATGTCGATGCATATCACCTTGCGGCGTTCGCCACGTACAATGGCTACCACCTTACCGCTAACAGGCGATGTGAAGAGCATCTCAGCAAATGCCTTGTCGTGGAAGAGGGGTGAACCTGCTTTCACGCTGTCGCCTTCGCGGACCAAGAGTTTTGGGGTCACGCCAGCGAAATGGTCTGGGACGATGTGGAAGATAGCAGGACGATTCACACTACCGAGTGTGAGGGCTGCTGCTCCATCAAATGGGATGTCCAAACCACGTTTCAGTTGGATTTTTTGCATGATGTTAATTGTTTTTATTGTTTTGTTTTATGTCTTTTTTTAAGATTTTTTCCGTTTTTGGTGCTTTCTGTCGTTGGCTTATCTTCGGGATATCTTCGGGGTATCTTCGGGGGAAATGCCGAATGAAGAAAAAGTGTTGATTCTTAAGAATCCATAAAAAGCGCGCAAAATTACTATTTTTTTTTGAGATATACAAATTTATTTGTACCTTTGCCGAAAATTTAACAAAAATGATACTTGGACTTATCTTTTCTGTATTGAGCGTGACGTACACCGTTACTTCTTCCAATAGTGTGGAGGTGAGTGGTGAAGCACCAGTATTGTCAAGTGTGACATATTCTCGTAGTGGAACAACGGGTCAAAAAGGTCAAATGACCGCAGGCAATTCTACCACCTTACAATTGTCGGGTTGGAATGGGTGTGTGGTAGATTCTGTAGTGCTTTCAATGCGTTCAAATACCTCGCAGGGTGCAGGTAGTCTATCAATGCACGTAGGTGATAACTTGGTCTGGGCAATAGCTGATGCAGACTTCGCGAACGTAAAATGGAACGGCGAATTTACCACTAATTGGGTGGATATTCGTAGTGGAAAATTAGGTGATAATGTGCATGGAGAGGATATTAAAATATATATAGAAGCAAGCAAAAATAGTCTGTATATAAATAGTTATACTATTTACTATACTTTGCCTGATCCAGTCGCACATGAAGTGTGTTTCATATCTGGTTTGAGCGATAATCCAGATTGCGTGATAGAAGACTCAATTGGCAGCGGTGTATTATTGCCTAATGGCGTGGATACACTGGATTGGTATTTTATTGGATGGAGCGAGAATGAAGTGACTGATGCGATGAATAACCCATCGCTCTGGAAAGCAGGCGAACGCTATTTCCCGAATATGGATTGCACTCTATGGGCCGTCTATTCGGATCATGATGGTGTTAAGAATACAACTGATTGTACATCAGGCGACTATGTGATAGCAAGTGCTCTGTGGAATGTTGCTTTGATGGGTGGGGTGGAGAATGGCGAAGTTGCTACTACAAACGTAGTGCTAGATACCATAGAAAATGGTGAATATCAACTGCTGAGTAGCATATGCAATGAAATGATATATCATGTTGATTTTATGACAGATAGTACACTCGTAATTGAACATGTGTCAAGCGAAACAATGGTGGGTTACAAGGGGACAAAATTGTCGGTAGAAGAAGGCATATGGAAATATCGCATTTTGGGAGATGGCTCGTTTAGTTTGTATTACCCAGATGGTAGCCTCCAACGTATGTTATGGATTGGCTATAATATGAATGGGGAACATAATCGATTAGTGGGAAATGTGATTCGTGTGAACGAGGTCTTGATGCAAAAAGATGGCTTAATCCTCTTTCCTGTGGAGGAGGTGGTATTTACATCATGGCCCTTTGGTAAATTAGATGGGCTAGAGGATATCTTCATGCCGAATAATCCTATTAGTGTAGGAGAATATACCATCTGTTTTGGAAATTATCTTTTGCGCATTAGAGATGGTAAAAAAGAACTAATAGTGCGTTGATTTGGCTGTACTATAGGTAAAATATTAAAAATATTTGCATATATGTATTTTTTTTCGTAATTTTGCGCGCTTTTTAAGAAAGGAAGATATGAGACATACAATATTATTGTTATTTGTGGCACTGTTTGTCCCTGTTCATGCAGAACGCATGATGGATATTATGCAAAACTATAATCCTAAGACAATGTCGGAGGCTAAAATGGATAGCATCTTATTAGGTGAAACAGACGTGGATAGTAAGGCAAGACGGTATCGACTGGAATATAAGAATGAACAGAAATTATTCCGTCATTCTTTCTTTGCAGAATACTATCTGGTTGATACGAAGAAACAAGATACCATCCCTTTGTGTGACGTACCAGTGCGTGATGCAGTTATGTCGCCTAATGGTAAATACGTAGTATATGCCAAGTCTGATAATAACTTATATATATATAAGGTGGACTTCAAAACAGAGGTGGCAATTACATCAGATACTAATATCGAAATATTTAATGGCATCTCTGATTGGTTGTATGAAGAAGAATTTGGTATCACAACTTTGTTCGCCTTTTCACCTGATAACAAGCAAATAGCCTTTGTACGTTTAGATGAGACAGAAGTGCCTACTTTCAGTTGGCAAACATTTTTGCCCAATGGAAAAAATAGTTTAGAGAACGCTCGCGACGCGAGTTATAGTTTAGATGCTAATGGCTTGGGATTATACCCCGAACTGCATAGTTTGCGCTATCCGAAGGCAGGTACAGCCAATGCGAAGGCGAGTGTGTGCGTCTATGATATACACTACAAGACGATTCGCCAAATGCAGTTGCCAGAGTCTATGGACGGCTATATGCCTCGCATCACGTGGACACCGCTCAGCAAACCCATCAAGAAAGATGAACAACCTACTAGCGATCTAGTCATCCTACACTTGAACCGTGACCAAAATAGAATGGATGTGTTGAAAGGCAATCCAAGATCAACTGTATGTCATCCCTTTTACAGCGAACATAGTAAGCAGTATTTTGTCAATTATGAGTTGTTTGATGAATGGCAATGGTTAAATGATGGTAGAGTAGTAGTGGTAAGCGAGAAGGGTGGTTGTGCACAAGCATATTTATACTCTTCGCAAGGTATAGAACAACGCATATTAACAAAGGAAGAGCGTGATGTGACTAAAGTATATGGTTATGATGAAAATACACAAACGCTTTATTATCAAGCAGCTAATACACCAATGACACGTCATTCATATGCATTGAATACTAAGAAAAATATCACCACTCAACTGACATCGGGCGAGGGGACACACAATTTGTATTTTTCAAAGGATTTTACGCAGTATATAGACTGTTATCAAAGCGTAGAGATGCCGCATCAATATACCTTGTACAAGGTGAATCAGAAAGGCGAGGTAAAAGAGGGTGAGATAGTGCTAAATAACGACTCTATTCGACAAGCATGGAAAGCATTGGGCTTAAATGAAAAAGAGTTTTTTACTATTACTACAGAGCGTGGCGATGTACTGAATGCATGGCGCATCTTGCCTAAGGGCGTTAGAAGCGTGGAAGACATGGTGCGAGAGGGAAAGAAATACCCTGTTGTGATGATGCAATATAGTGGCCCTACTAGCCAACGGGTACTTAATAATTGGCGTAAGCGTTTTGGCTATAGTTTATCGGATGCTGGATATTTGGTAGTTTGTGTAGATGGCCGTGGCACAGGTGCACGTGGTCGAGAATGGCGCAATGCAACCTATATGCAGTTAGGTATTAAAGAATGCGAAGACCAGATAAGTGCAGCCCAATACCTGAAGACTTTGCCGTATGTGGATGGCAATAGAATGGCTATATGCGGTTGGAGCTATGGTGGCTATCAAACACTCATGTGCTTGAGTAAACAAGCCGAAATGGCAACGAGTGGTTTGATTTGGCAATGTGGTATCGCTATTGCCCCTGTAACGAGTTGGCGACTATATGACTCTGCCTATACAGAGCGATTTATGCGTCGTCCACAGGTAAATGAATTTGGTTATGAAGGCACTGATCTAATGAAAATGGCAGATAATCTCACTGGAGAATTGCTAATCGTGCATGGTTTGGCAGATGATAATGTGCACGCACAAAATACATTGCTTTATACTGATGCCTTAGTAAAAGCAGGAAAGCAATTTGAGATGCAATTGTATGTGGATGATAATCACTCTATTCGTAAGCCTGCTAACAATACGCACTTACATCATCGTATAATGCTCTTCTTAGAAAAGAATTTGTAGGATGATGGTATAGTGATATATAAGTAAATACAAGATAAAAAATACTACTATGATTAACAACAAATCCAACATCTTGCCCATTGTGGTGATGTATCTTCTATTTTTTATGATTGCATTCGTAACCAATTTATGCAATCCAATGGCAGTAATTGTAAAGAACAATTTTGCAATGTCTAATTTTGCCGCTCAATTAGGTAATGCAGCAAACTTTATTGCATATGCAGCAATGGGTATTCCTGCAGGTATGCTGTTGAAAAAGATTGGTTATCGTAAGACTGCTTTGGTGGCTATCTTGGTTGGCTTTGTAGGCGTATTCTTACAATACATGTCTGGTTGGTCAACTATCCAAAGTTTTTGGGTGTATCTTATTGGTGCTTTTACCGCAGGTTTTTGTATGTGTATGTTGAATACCGTAGTAAATCCTATGCTTAATACGCTTGGTGGCGGTGGTAATAAGGGTAATCAGTTAGTACAATTCGGTGGCGTATGCAATAGTTTAGCAGCCGTGTTGGTGACCATCGTCATGGGTAGTCTTATTGCAGATGCAACTAAAGCACAGATATCTGATGCTACTCCTGCTTTAATGATCGCATTAGGCGTATTTGCATTTGCATTCTTGGTATTGTTGCTCGTGAAGATTCCGGAGCCTGAGTTGGAAATTTCTAACAATAATACCAAGGTCACCAACGGCAAGAAGTATAGTGCCTTCTCTTTCCGCCACTTCAAACTTGGTATCTTAGCAATCTTCCTTTACATGGGGGTAGAAGTAGGTGTGCCTACCTACGTCATGCAATACCTTACCACCGCTCCTGATGCAGCTACACCAGGTTTGGGTATCAATGCTAGTATTGTAGGAATGATAGTCGCAGTATATTGGCTACTGATGTTGGTTGGTCGTTTATTAGGTGGTATGATTGGTGGCAAAGTGAGCAGCCGTGTACAAATTATGGGTGTTTCTATTTTGTGCTTGGTACTAGTATTATTGGGCATGTTTTTACCTAATGATGTGATGGTGAAAATGCCTGGTATTGATTGGGCTACGCTTACTGTAATGACAGCTCAAGTACCAGTGGGTATTTTTGCATTGATTCTTGTAGGATTGTGTACTTCAGTGATGTGGGGTGGAATCTTTAATATGGCTGTGGAGGGATTAGGTAAATACACATCAATCGCATCGGGTGCATTTATGACTATGGTTTGTGGTGGTGGTATTTTAATTCCATTGCAAGGTAAATTGGCAGACGTATTTGGTAATTTCCAAATGAGTTATGTCGTAGTATTAGCATGCGCTACTTACATATTTTTCTATGCTCTTGTAGGTAGCAAGAATGTGAATAAGGATATTCCTACGGAGTAGTTATTTAGCATATGCCGCTCAGCGGCTACTATTTTAGAGTTTAAAGTTTAAAGAAAAGAATTATATTATGCAAAAGAAACCTTATGTACTCGGCCTCGATATGGGGGGGACGAACTCCGTATTGGGCGTTGTAGATGCACGTGGCCACGTCTTGGCACGTACTTCTATTAAAACACAAGCATTCCCAAACATCAATGACTATGTGAATGCATTATATGAAGAAGCTATAAAAATTGTAGATTCAGTAGGCGGTATGGATTTAATCCGCGGTATTGGTGCTGGTGTACCAAACGGCAACTACTATACTGGTATGATTGAAGGCGCTATGAATTTGCCTTGGCAATCTATCCCGTTCGCACAACTTATGACCGACCGCTTTGGTATTCCATGTAAGATTACCAACGATGCCAATGCGGCGGCTATGGGCGAGATGACCTATGGCGTGGCTAAGGGTATGAAGAACTTCATCATGATTACTTTAGGTACAGGTGTAGGTTCGGGTATCGTAGTAGATG
>JAZNMT010000002.1:0-30408 GCA_045579895.1 Paludibacteraceae bacterium | reverse complement strand
TTGTGCCATGTAGCGGAGAAGGGTTTGGTTAGCGTAGTTACGCGCACCTTTAGATACTTGGAGAATCACTGGGCTCTTAGTCTCAGCAGCAGCTTTGATGATAGCTTGGAGTTGCTCCATGTTGTTGAAGTTGAAGGCTGGGATAGCGTATCCGCCTTTGATTGCTTTAGCAAACATCTCTTTGGTGTTCACCAAGCCGAGTTCTTTGTAACTTACCATAATTGTAAATAATTTATAGTTTAAAATGTATAATTGTTTTAGCGATTTTAATGGCTTCACGCAGTATTACTATTTGTCTCGTCGCCGAAACGGCGACAAAGGTAATATTTTTTTCGCACATATCCAAATTTTTCTGGCCAAACTCGGTAGATTGCAAAGTAAATGTAGCAAAAAGTATACTCTCCTATTGCCCAATTCAAAATATTTCACTACCTTTGCAACGCAAACGAAAGTTTGCAGACATAATAAAAGCGTTTATTAGCGCTTGTTTTGGAACACTGAAATCCTGCAAAATTTCACCAGCCCAAAACAAGAGAGCAGTAAACGCCCGTTGGGATATGTATATCCCGCCGCAGAGCGTCCACATGTGGACTGCTCTGTTTGGTGGCATTTCATATTCGGCGTGGGCGTTGCTTGCTTATTCTTGTTGGTAGGGTCTTGCAGGAACCTCAGTGTTGAGAATAGGCAAAGGTAAGGTTCCACGCTTTTTTTGTGGTTTATAGGCAGGTTCGGAACCAACCGCAGAAAAACAACATGCTCTTCAACTCCTTCGAGTTCGCAATCTTCCTCCCAATAGTCTTCCTGCTCTATTGGTTCGTGTTTGACTACGCCATGCGCAAGTGCAAACGCCAATTGCTGTGGCAGAACCTCTTTGTCGTAGTCGCCAGCTATATTTTCTACGGCTGGTGGGACTGGCGATTCCTTATTCTAATTGCTATCACCACACTCCTCTCTTTCCTTAGCGGCATCGGAATCGAATACGCCCCAACACAACGCGGAAAGAAAGCCGTAATGATAGCAAATATCATTATCAATCTCGGCATTCTGGGCATATATAAATACTACGACTTCTTCGCCACACAGTTTGCACGATTGTTCGGCATTGAGTCAGACTTCTTGCTACTACATTTGATTCTGCCAGTAGGTATTAGTTTCTATACCTTCCAAGCCCTCTCATACTCCATTGATGTCTATCGCAAACAGATACAACCTACCCACGATATTGTTGCTTTTACTGCCTTCCTGAGTTTCTTCCCACAATTAGTAGCAGGCCCTATTGAGCGAGCAACTAACCTCTTGCCACAGTTCCAAAAGAAACGCACCTTTGACTATGCCACCGCAGTGGACGGTATGCGACAAATCCTATGGGGCTTATTCAAGAAGATTGTAGTAGCAGACAACTGTGCCACTTATGTAGATACAGTCTTTGCTGACATCAGCAACCAATCGGGTAGTACATTGCTGTTGGCTGCCGTACTCTTTACATTCCAAATCTACGGTGACTTCTCTGGTTATTCAGATATAGCAATTGGTACGGCAAAGTTGTTTGGTATTAAACTAATGCGTAACTTCAATGTGCCTTACTTCTCACGCGATATAGCAGAGTTCTGGCGCAGATGGCATATCTCACTCACTACTTGGTTCCGCGATTATGTGTATATTCCGTTGGGCGGTAGCAGACCTAATATCCCTGAGGCGATAAGACTAAAAGGCGATAAGGCACTAGAGGCGAGATATACCAAATGGATTGCAGTCCGCAACACCTTTATTATCTTCCTCTTGAGTGGCTTTTGGCACGGAGCGAACTGGACATTCGTGTTGTGGGGAGCATACCACGCTTTACTGTTTGTGCCTTTGCTCTTGCTGAACAAGAACCGCCGCTATCGAGATACGGTTGCTACAATCACCCTGCCCGATGGCAACATCAAAACCAAATGGCTACCCTCACTCAAAGAAGCAGGACAAATGCTCTTGACTTTCGCCTTGGCAGTCTTTGGGTGGATAATCTTCCGCGCCACAGGACTTAAAACTCTTTCAGCTTATATTGCGGGTATATTTGATAGCAGTTTATTTTCCATACCATGGTTGATGAATAGACAATATTATATTCCATTAGTAATAAATATATTGATTTTGCTTGTAGTTGAATGGCTAAATCGCACACAAGAACATAGTCTCAAAAGATTGCCCAATAACGCAGTAATGCGCACATTGATTTATTATGGACTCTTTTTATTAATGTTCTTCTTTACTGGCAAAAATGAAACATTTATCTATTTCCAATTTTGAGAAAATATGAAGCGATTTCTACTAAAATCTTTACTTTATAGTATTCCAATAATAATTCCAATTGTATTGTTTACCATATTTATCAATCCGCATTTGCATGGTGATATTGGTCCGCTTGGATATATTACATTTGCGGATGAGTATGCAGTTACAAAAACGGTAAATAATAAAGTGCATAACTGTGAATACAATTATGCTATGTTTAATGCAGGAGATATTTTAACTATCGGAGATTCTTTTTCTCAAACAAACGAAAGAGACATTAGTTATAATTATTTTTTAGCTGAATACTGGAACAATAATGTATTTAATCTTTACCAAGATTGGTGGGCAAATCCTTTCAATAGATTCATCTATCTTTCAAAAACTAAAAATCTGCCCAACATAGTAATAGTCGAAAGTGTAGAAAGAGACTTGATAGAAAGATTAAATGATGTGAATCTTTGTTTGACTCCCCAAGAGATGATTCAACAAAAGTTAATAGATACTACTATAAAAAATGAATCCATTAAAAGAAAAAGCATTCTTGAAAAAACACAAGAATGGATCAAACGCAATTTGCGATTGAAAGGATATGAAAACCCTATTCATCATGTCAAATTATCAAAATCTCTCTTTTCTTGCGATGATAAAGAGTATGATTTGTATTTTTATTGTGATGATATAAAAAACTTAAACCTTCAAGAATCCTTATTAGATTCTGCTATTGTAAAGTTAGATAGTCTTTTTAACTATGCTGCTTCAATCAATGTTGATTTGTATATTTTGGTGGCTGCGGACAAATATGATGTTTATCAAGATTTCATTATTGACAACGAATATCAAAATCAATATCTACTAGATAACATAAAAAAGAAGTACAACCATACTCATTTGATAATCTCCAAAGACACTTTATATCATATGGTAGAAAATGGAGTTAAAGATGTATATTGGTCTAATAATACTCATTGGAGTCCTATCGGTTCCGAAGCCGTAGCTAGGCAAGTTTTGCAACACATTGAGCAATAATTCTCCGCATGTCTAGATGAAAGTGGAATCAAGTACTATACGAACTGACAACCAGGCAAATTTCGCCTACAGATAGGGCACATTTAGCCCACAGATGTGCTACAGTGGTCGCGAAGTGGTCACCAAGCCCGAAGATAACTATCTACCATCAATAACCCGTAACTTCGTCTGCACAAATATAAATAATACAAGCTGCAGGTATCCTCTGCAGCTTGTTATGTTGAAGAATTTCAAAGTTTCAGGCGGCAAAAGCCGCGTACTTGTTTGCTACTTTGAGGTCTTTCTACTAGCGCAAATAAAGTATACGATAAGAGCTATATATGCGGCTAAGCCAACGAGGGCGGAACCATTGCTTGCAGCCCAAGTGCCTAAGTAGCACTCTACACCGCAGAACTTAATCAATGCACTCACTACACCCATCAAAGCACCACCTGCAATAAAACCAGAAGCGATGAGTGTACCTTTCTCGTTGCGAGCTTGAGCCAGCTCTTCAGCTTTCTCGCCATCCTTCTCGCGCTTACGGCTCACGAACCATGCAATAACACCACCCACGAGCAATGGAGTATTGAGTTCCAATGGGATAAACATACCTAATGCAAATGCCAATACAGGTACACCCATGAAGTTGAGAATCAATGCGAGGATTGGGCCTGCGAGATAGAGCATCCAAGGTGCACCTTGTCCACTCATCAGTGGTTCGATGACCGCAGCCATCGCGTTGGCTTGAGGTGCTACGAGTGCGTTCTCGCCTACAAAACCATAGGTCTTGTTCAGAATAATCATCACACCACCCACAGTAGCAGCACTAACCAGCGTGCCGAGGAACTTCCAAGTCTCTTGTTTGCGTGGGGTAGTACCAATCCAGTAACCGATCTTGAGGTCGGTGATGAAGCCTCCTGCCATAGCGAGTGCGGTACAAACGACACCACCAATAACCATAGCACCGACCATACCGCTAGAGCCCTTCATACCGATAGCCACGAAGACTACGGAAGCGATGATAAGGGTCATGAGGGTCATACCGCTGACAGGGTTGCTACCCACGATAGCGATAGCGTTGGCTGCCACGGTAGTGAAGAGGAATGCAATGACTGCCACCACGAGGAATGCGACAAGTGCTTGCCAGAAATTGCCAAGTACGCCGAGCCAGAAGAACACAAGAGTGATAACGAGTGCTACGGCAATAGCAATAACCACGAACTTCATGCTCAGGTCCTTCTCGGTACGGAGCGATGCCGTGATGACTGCTTTACCCTTGCCACCGAGCTCTTTACCTGCCAGTCCGACTGCGGACTTGATGACGCCCCAACTCTTGACAATACCTATCAGACCAGCCATAGCGATGGCACCGATACCTATATTGCGACCATAGTCCACGAACATCGTTTGTGGGTCCACTTCCGCCATGCCAGGGATACTGCCGAGTAATGGAAGGAGTACCCACCAGATGAAGAATGAGCCCGCACAGATAACTGCTGCGTACTTGAGACCGATGATATAGCCCAAACCGAGTACTGCTGCACTAGTATTAATAGATAAGACCAGTTTGAACTTCGCAGCCAACGCTTCACCCCAACCCATCATACGGGTGCTCAAACTCTCAGTCCAGAGTCCGAAAGTGGAAACGGCAAAGTCGTAGAGACCACCAATACCTGCTGCCCAGATGAGGGGTTTAGCTTGGTTGCCACCTTGTTCACCCGAAACGAGCACCTGTGTGGTAGCTGTGGCTTCAGGGAAAGGGTATTCGCCGTGCTTCTCTTGCACGAAGTACTTGCGGAAAGGAATAAGGAAGAGAATACCCAGGCAACCGCCGAGCAAGGATGATAGGAAGACTTGCATGAAAGTGACGGTGATATCGGGGTATTTGGCTTGCAGGATATAAAGCGCAGGGAGGGTGAAGATGGCACCTGCTACAATGACACCACTACTAGCACCAATGGATTGAATAATCACATTCTCGCCAAGGGCGTTCTTGCGCTTCATAGCAGAAGAGAGGCCTACAGCGATGATAGCGATAGGGATAGCTGCTTCGAATACTTGACCCACTTTGAGACCAAGATACGCTGCGGCAGCCGAGAAAATGACTGCCATGATAACACCCATGATGACGCTATAAGGCGTAATCTCGGGATACTCTTGGTTGGATTTGAGAATCGGTTCATACTTCTCGCCCGGCTTGAGAGGGCGATTAGCGTTTTCGGGAAGTTGGATTTTGCTCATAGGTTTTATGAAGTTGAAAAAGTTTTAAGAGTTTTAAGGGTTGAGTTACAAAGTCATAATACGATAGGTGAGATAAGCAGCGTAGGTGAGAAGAAGGATTGCTCCGTGCCAACGCTTGATCTCGTGCTTCTTGGTGAGATAGACAAAGAGCATTACCAAGACACTACCTAATGCAGCCATCAATGCATCAATCTCCAGTCCGTGGTAGCCAGGCAATGCTTTGACGCATGCGCTCGTACCAAGAATAAAGAAGATATTGAAGATATTGCTACCGATAACATTGCCGAGAGCAATATCGCAGTTCTTCTTGAAGGCTGCCATGCAAGAGGTAGCCAGTTCGGGCAATGATGTACCCAACGCTACAACCGTCAAACCGATAATCGCATCGCTCACACCTAAGGAGTGCGCAATAGAAGTAGCACTCTTGACTATCAACTCACCTCCGACAACCAAGCCCACCAGTCCACCGAGAATCAATGCCAATGCACGTTTGGCAGACATGGGTTTGTAGCCTTCATTACTCTCTGTTTGTGGTGCGCTACCAATACCTTTGAAATTATGCCAAAGGAAGATGAGGAAGAAGATGAGCAGGATACTGCCACCTACACCCGAGATGAATCCTGCTTTACCTTGTCCGAGGTTGAGAGAGCCCAAATCGCTGATAGATGGTTGAGTGATGTTCATATTGAACAAATGCTCAATTTGCAACCAAGAGGGGCTGTTGTACACCGCAAATAGCAAAACAAATAGTGCTGCCAACATACTAAAAGGTATGTCGAAACGGCGAGTAGCTTTTTGCGATGAAATCGGGAATATTAGTGCAGTAAAGCCCAATATCACGAAGATATTGATGATGTTGCTACCAAGGACGTTGGTGATGGCAATCTCGGTACTTCCTTGCCCTACTGCCACCATATTCACCACGAACTCGGGCATACTGGTACCGAAGGCCACTACGGTCAGACCAATCACAATATCGCTGACGCCATATTTCTTTGCCAGACCCGAAGCACCGTCCACGAGGAAATCAGCACCCTTGATAAGGGCTACACAACCCACAATAATCAGTGGTACTGCTACCCAAGAGCCGCCTGTAGCCAACCAATTATCTAAAAAATCAAACATTGTTCCAAAGTTTATACGTTAAATAAGAAATCCATAATGTCGCCATCTTGCACCACGTATTCTTTGCCTTCGATGCCGAGTTTGCCTGCTGCACGGCAAGCAGATTCGCCACCGAGTGCGATATAATCTTCGTACTTGATTACCTCTGCACGAATGAAGCCACGCTCAAAATCGGTGTGGATAACGCCCGCACATTGAGGTGCTTTGCTGCCAGCACGGAAGGTCCAAGCACGTACCTCATCACTACCTGCGGTGAGGAAAGTACGAAGGTCGAGCAGTGCGTATGCTGCCTTAATCAAACGGCTCACACCTGACTCAGAAAGCCCGATTTCATCGAGGAACATCTGACGTTCTTCGTAGGTCTCGAGTTCGGCAATCTCGCTCTCAATCTTCGCAGCTACAACCAGCACTTGAGCGTTCTCATCCTTCACTGCTTCGCGCACTTGCTCCACATAGGCATTGCCATTGACTGCAGAGTTTTCGTCCACATTGCAGACATAGAGCACGGGTTTGCTGGTGAGGAGCATGGTCTCTTTCGCCACTTGCTCCTCGTCCTTATTAACCAGTTCCACAGTGCGAGCAGAACGGCCTTGTGAGAGGGCTTCGCGATACTTGAGAAGAACATCGAGTGCCACTTTGGCTTGTTTGTCGCCACCCACGCGCACTTGTTTCTCAATCTTCTGAATGCGCGACTCCACCGTATCAAGGTCCTTGAGTTGGAGTTCGGCATCGATGATATCTTTATCGCGGATAGGATCCACAGAGCCGTCCACGTGTACTACGTTCTCGTCGTCGAAGCAACGGAGTACATGGATGATAGCATCCGTTTCGCGGATGTTAGCCAAGAACTTATTGCCAAGTCCTTCGCCTTTGCTTGCACCTTTCACCAATCCCGCAATATCCACGATTTCAACGGTGGTTGGGATCACTCCGCGTTCGGGTTTGCAGAGTTCGCCGAGCTTGATGAGTCGCTCATCGGGTACGGTAATAACGCCTACGTTGGGCTCAATCGTGCAGAAAGGGAAGTTCGCCGATTGCGCCTTGGCGTTGCTCAAGCAGTTGAATAGAGTCGATTTGCCTACGTTAGGCAGACCAACGATACCACATTGTAACGCCATAATCCTTAATTCTTAATCAAGTTATGTCCAGTCATTTCTTTTGGTTGCTCTACGCCGAGGATGTGGCATAGGGATGGAGCCACGTCGGCGAGGATACCGTCTTCGAGTTGTGCGTCGGTGTGCTCTTTGCTCACATACACGAATGGCACTGGGTTGAGCGAGTGAGCGGTGTTAGGCGAACCATCGGCATTAATAGCGTTGTCGCAGTTTCCGTGGTCAGCTATAATGATGATCTCGTAGTCGTTCTTGAGAGCAGTATTTACCACTTTATCCACGCATTCATCGATAGTTTTGACAGCTTTCTCGATAGCAGCATATACGCCAGTGTGACCCACCATATCGCCATTAGCGAAGTTGAGGGTGATATAGTCGTATTTCTGTGTGTCGAGTGCCTCGCAAAGTGCCTCTGTAACCTCTGGCGCAGACATCTCTGGTTGGAGGTCATAGGTAGCCACCTTGGGTGAAGGGATTAGGATACGCTCCTCGCCTGGGTACTCTGCCTCGCGGCCGCCATTGAAGAAGAAGGTTACGTGTGCAAACTTCTCGGTTTCAGCGATGCGGAGTTGCTTCAAGCCCGCTTTAGACACGATCTCACCCATAGTGTTTTGTACGTTCTCTTTTGGGAAGAGGACATGTAGACCTTGGAACGAAGAGTCGTATGGAGTCATGCAGTAGTATTGCAGGTTAGGGATGGTAGTCATACCTTGCTCTGGCATGTCTTGTTGGGTAAGCACAATAGTGATTTCTTTTGCGCGGTCGTTGCGGTAGTTGAAGAAAATCACTACGTCGCCCTCCTCGATAGTAGCAAGTGGCTTGCCATCACGTACATGAACGATAGGTTTGATAAACTCATCGGTCACGCCCTCGTTGTAGCTCTCTTGCATAGCTTGGAGCATATCCTCAGATGCTTTGCCTTCACCATGTACGAGGCAATCGTATGCCACCTTCACGCGCTCCCAACGTTTGTCGCGATCCATCACATAGAAGCGACCTTGGATAGTAGCGATTTCACCGCAAGTAGCAGCAAGGTGTTGCTGCAATTGGTCAATGAAACCAAGACCGGACTTAGGGTCGGTATCGCGGCCGTCCATGAAGCAGTGGATGAAAGTTTGTCCGTCTAATCCGTAGGTTTTAGCGATTTGAGTGAGGTAGAAGAGGTGGTCAAAAGAAGAGTGTACACCACCATTGGAGGTGAGACCCATGATATGGAGCTTCTTGCCAGTCTCTTTCGCATAACCGAAAGCAGATTTGATTTCTGGATTCTCCAAAATGCTGCCATCTTTGCAAGCACGGTTGATCTTCACGAGGTCTTGATATACCACGCGTCCCGCGCCGATATTGAGGTGACCTACTTCGGAGTTACCCATTTGTCCGTCAGGCAAACCCACATTTTCGCCACTGGCTTGCAGTTGGCTATGAGGGTACTTCTCTACGAGCGCATCCCAATGTGGAGTTGGGGTACAAGAGATTGCGTCGGCTTTAGATTTGTTTCCGATTCCCCAGCCGTCGAGAATCATAAGTAATGCTTTTGACATAGTTGTATAATATTTTTATTTTAAACTAAATGATTGCATATTTCGGCAAATTATAATTCAATCTGCAAAAGTACTACTTTTTTTGCATAAATGCAAATAATAATCAGAAAAGTTTATATTTAATGCCATTTCGACATCATAAATGAGAAAAAATGTGTACCTTTGTGCCCAAATATCTGAATCAACATTTTTAATATGAAAGCGAAATTTTTTTTTACTCTTCCTCTATGTTTGCTATTAGCGGCTTGTGGTCCATCCGATACCGAATACGCCCAAGCATTGGTTGATGAAGCTAAGCAACTTGTTGATCATGGTCTATGGCGTCAAGCACATATTATACTAGACTCGGTGCATTGTACCTATCCCAAAGAGGTGGCACAACGTCGAATTGCCAAAGCACTGGAAGACAGCATCATCTATCTCGAAGCAAAACGTACGTTAGCATTTGCAGATTCCATGATGCCGCCACTTTTGGTGCAATCGGATAAATTGATTAAACAATTCAAATACGAAAAAAACGAAAAGTACGAAGACAAAGGTCGTTATGTACACCGCTTTCTCAATACGGGCAGCAACACCTCGCGTAATTTCTTACAAGCCTATGTGCGAGATGATCGTCAAACCATCGTTAAGAGTTACTATTATGGTACTTTTGCTGTGAAGCAGCAGCAACTTACACTATCATCGCAAGGCGAAGAAGTACACTTCGTGGGAAGTAATCATGCGTTTGAGGCGGAAGGATGGCATGAAATAATGAGTTTAGAAGATGATCAGGCATTACAATTGCTCAATTTCATCAGCACGCATTCCAACGATCGTATTCGCGTACTTGGAGCGGGTGAAAAACCAACACATACTTGGGTGTATTATTTGAATGATAATGAGAAAAATGCATTATCACAGACCTACCAACTTGGTTTCTTGATGAAAGATATTCTTCGTTTAGAGCAAATGAGCAATACAGCGAATAAGCAAATTATGCACTATGAACGCAAGTATCTAAGTTCAAAGCCTTAAAAATTGCATTCCCTGCAAATAGGAATAGCATCGATATTTTCCAACACTTTCCGACGGAAGACATCGGCTTTTTTGTGATGCCACAATGTTTTCAAATCCTGATTCACTAGCAAGCCTAACGCATGCTCTCCCATTTTGTCATAGCAACATGGCAATACACGGCCATCGGTCGTAATCACACAACCTGACCAAAGGCGGTAGCAGGGGTGAACAAAACACCGAAAAGAAAATGGCAAACGGCGAGATAGATGATAACTGCCATCGGTCTGTTTTTTATATCGTGAATAACGTTCATTACTAGGAATCAATGGATGACCATGCTCATAATCATAGAGTTGAGCCGTCTTGAATACGAGGCGAGTAGCTCCTAACGAACGATAATGATGGCGTATCCATTGCCATTCGTGCTCATTACTACGCAGGCGAAGTACTTGTAGTTCTATGCAAATGGTCGAATGTTGTTCCGCCTTTGCTTCGCGCAGGTATTGCATTCCTTCTAATGCACGATGAAGGCTTCCGCCTACACGATAGGCAGAGTACGACTCCTCCGAGAAGCCATCTATGGATACAATTATGCGGTTCAATCCACTTGCCACAAGTGCCCATGCCATTTCATGCGTCAAGGCTTGGGCATTGGTAGAAACGATAGTATAGATTCCCACCTCGCGCGCACGCGCAATCATTTTAGGTAAGAGTGGATTGAGCAATGGTTCACCTTGAAAGTAGAACTGTATTGTGTGAGTCGTGGATTGTATTTGATTTAGTATTGTCTCAAACATCTCCATTGTCATCCGACGATGTTGATGGTCTTTCATCCTTACTGCTTCCTTATTCCCTCTGCCAACAGGGCACTCAGGACATCGCAATTGACAATAGTTGGCTGGTTCTATGCTCACGAAAGTGGGCAAATGACGCACACGCACTATCCCAAACAGTGATAGTGCGTAACTAAACCAACAACGCAGTTGGTTAAAGATTCTACTTGCAAGGAATCTTGTTGACACGACGCTCGTGGCGACCGCCTTCAAACTCTGTAGTCAGGAAGATTTTCACCAGTTCAAGAGCTTTTTCCGCAGAGATATAATTTGCAGGCAGGCCGATTATATTGGCATTGTTATGTTGACGAGCCAGACGAGCCAAAGGTTCATCCCAACAGAGGGCAGCGCGAATACCTTGATGATGATTGCAAGTCATGGTGATTCCATTGCCAGTTGAGCAAATGGCGATACCCATATCGTTGGTACCTTCTTCGACAGAGGCTGCCATAGGATGGGCAAAATCAGGATAGTCACAGCTATCTGTAGAAGGGCAACCATAATCTGTTACTGCTATACCTTGCTCTTGTAGCCACGATATAACGGTTTGTTTCAAGACAAAGCCAGCGTGATCACTTGCTATGCCGATTTTCAAGTCTTTCATATATAATCGATATTTTAATTGTCAAGTTGTAACTGATTATATGGACAAACAGTTTGGCATTTCAAACAATGATGCGTACGATAGGCCACACACTCGCGAGCATCCCAAACTGTATTTCGCAACGCACCCGTCGGGCAGGAATCTATACACAGGCTACAAGTTCCACATCCGCAAACCATTCGCGATTCTACCACTTCACATGCTTTATTCAGCACAATCTCTCCAGGATGTACTAGACTGCCCAAACGAGGGTGAATCAGTTGGTGATTTTTCCCAATAAAGCCCAATCCTGCTTCCACGCACCAACGTCGTTCCAACATGGGGGCCGAATCGCAGAAGATATGCTGATGGGTCGAAGACACGATGTCAGCACCAAAATGCGCTTTCAATTCTGACTCAAGCGTATAGAGCAACGATTTTACACGTCGATGATAGTCGCGACCCGAATGTTCAAAACGGAGCAGGCATACCACTACTGACGCTGCACCAGGCACTAACACCGATGGATCATAGCGTTTCTCGCGATTACGCTCTAGATAATCCATCTCACCATGGAGACCCAATGCCAGCCAACTATCCATAAAATGAGCATCATCATCTAGACGATGCACAGGGGCAACCCCGCAGGCATCAAAACCCACAGATAAAGCCAAGTTACAGATATTTGCGGATGTCAGATTCAAGTTTATTAAAATCTATATAACGTCCTTGCACATTCCCATCACGATCAAGGAGATACAAGGTTGGCAAGCCTTGTACATTATATTTCATCAGGACTGAAGCGGCTGTATTTGCGTCGGCGTACACAGTAATCCATGGCAAGTTTTCCACGGTTTGCTCCCATAGTAGTTTATTGCGATCCACCGATACCGAATAAATCTCCAAACCACGTCTATGATAATTGTTGTACAATTCGCGCAACTCAAAGTTGTAGCCTACTGAATTTTCCATCTCTGAAGTAGAGAAATCCAACACAACAACCTCACCTTGCAACTCCGATAAGGATTGCATTTCGCCGTATTCATCGGGCAATGTGATGTCCAGCAAACTATTTTCTGATGCATCTATAAATTGGCGCATCGCTTCTTGGCTTTTCAGCGAACGCTCAACTTGAATTACATCCAGTACCTGATTATAGAGGGTTTTCGTGCGTTCATATTCTGGCATCCAAGTGTGGAATGATGTCGCTACCGCTTGATACATGCGGCGATCGGAAGAATCAAAGATATTCCATATATACTGTCCGCCTTGTTTCAGGAAAACTGCATAATAGGCTGCCAAAGAACCTGGATTAGCCACAATGACTTTCTTACTCGCTTCGCGTAACTCATCGCGAGACGAGTTGCGGGCTATAGCGCGCAATTCAGCCATGACCATGGAGTTAGGGCTGCCTTCTATGGCTTGGGTATAGGGCAAACTATCACGACGTGTTACCACGGTTATCGTTTCTGTCGAATCAACTGCCAAGGGCAGAGATAACGAACCTATACGCAGACGATAAAAGTCTGGATAAACGGGAGAGGTTGCACGCAACGTAAAATCGCCAGATGCACTCAACGTACACGAGTCAACTACTACACTTTTCAGCAATGCCGTATGCTCCAAGTAAAGCTTTTCGCCTGAAGCATCGACTATCACACCATCAACCGTAAACTGTGGCGCACGATGACAACCTACCAGTGCAACCAATAAAATAGGAATCAAATATTTCTTCATAATCACAATTTATTCGCTCATCTTAGTTCGCAAATACTGTAGCCAAATTGGCGAACATCAATTTACATGCAATAGCTAATACGATGATACCAAAGAACTTACGCAAAATATACAACGATGTCTGTCCTAAATATTTGTTCAGCCAGTTCGTTCCTTTCAATACGGCAAACAGGGCTAGCGTATTCAGCGTTACAGAGACCACCAAGTTAATAGTGTCGTACTCTGCCGTAATGGACAATAGTGCCGTGAACGCACCAGGACCCGCGTACATAGGGAAAGCCAAAGGCACAATACTACCTGAACCGTCCAAACCTTCATTCTTGAAAATGGTCACATCAAGAACCATCTCCAAGGCCATCAGCAAAATCACAAAACCACCAGCTATTGCAAAATATTCAATCTTTACACCAAACAACTTCAGCACCCATTCACCGGCAAAAAGAAAAGTGATGAGGATAACTATCGTTGCTAAACACACTTTAAAGGCATTAATTTTCACACCTTTACGTTGCATATTGAGCGTTACGGGGATATTGCCGAACGGGTCAATAATCGCAAATAAGAAAATGAATGACGACAAGACTTGCCAGATGTCGAATGTTCCAAAAAACTCTCTCATATCATGTATTTTTTCTAATGTTTATCATGTATTGTTCTATTGTTTCATTGGCGTTTTGAGCTAACATACCAATTCGTGCCGCAAAGGTACTATTTTTTTTTCATTCCTGCAAATATTTTTCACATCTACTATCTATCTAACCACAATCATTAGTTATCGAATAGCAGTGGTTAACGTATAGATAGTTAGTGATTAGTTAGTGATTAGTTAGTGATTAATTAGTGATTAATTAGTGATTAATCTATCTTTACCGATTTTTTACCATATTTCTTGCATAATCCAAAAAAAAGCAGTACATTTGCACCCGATTTTGAAATTGGTGTTTTGTGCGCACTTTGAAATGCAGTTCTACTGCATGAAACATTGGAATTTTTTAAACTGCTAAAACTTTTTAACTCAAGTATAATTATGATTAACTCTCAAGACGTAAAGAACGGCGTATGTATCCGCATGGACGGCCGTTTGTATTTTGTAATTGACTTCCTGCACGTTAAGCCAGGAAAAGGTAACACCATTATGCGTGTGAAATTCAAAGATGTAGTTGATGGTCGCGTATTGGAGCGTCGCTTCAATATCGGCGAGAAATTGGAGGATGTTCGCGTAGAGCGCCGTCCTTACCAATACCTCTACAAAGAGGGTGAGGACTATATCTTCATGAACCAAGAGACTTTCGAGCAAGTGCCTATCGGTCACGACCTTATCACTGGTGTTGATTTCCTCAAAGAGGGTTTTGTTTGCGATGTTGTATCTGACGCAAGCACCGATACTATCCTCTTTGCTGAGTTGCCAACCAAAGTAGAGTTGGTAATCTCTTACACCGAACCTGGTCTCAAGGGCGATACCGCTACCAACACCCTCAAACCTGCTACTCTCGAGACAGGTGCTGAGATCCGCGTACCTCTCTTCTGCAACGAAGGTGAGACTATCCGCGTAGATACCCGCGATGGTAGCTACTGCGAGCGCGTTCGCTAATCGTTAAACGACGAATTTCAAGATAAAAAGTTTCAAAGGTTTCAATTATCCAGTACTGAAGCCCTTGAAACTTTTTTCTCCATTAACCAATAACCGCTTGCGGCATCCTATACCAGTTATCAAAAAAAATGCTCTCCTCCCATCCCAAAATAGACCTCCCCATTCTTCACCTCGTAGGCGAAGAAGCTGACCGTCTCGGCTTGGAGTGCTATGTCATTGGAGGATATGTGCGCGATATATTTTTACATCGCGATAGTACCGACATTGATGTAGTCGTGGTAGGCAGTGGCATTGATCTCGCACAAGCCGTAGCCAAACGCCTCGGCAAAGGGGCACACCTCAGTGTCTTTAAGACTTACGGCACGGCACAGGTAAAGCGCGGCAAGATAGAATTGGAGTTCGTAGGTGCTCGCCGTGAGAGTTACCAACACGACTCCCGCAACCCAATCGTAGAGGATGGTACTTTGGAGGACGACCAAAATCGCCGAGACTTTACTATCAATGCTATGGCTGTGTGTCTCAATAAAGACCGCTATGGCGAACTGCTGGACCCCTTCGGCGGCATACACGACATGAACGAGTGCACCATCCGCACACCCCTCGACCCTGATATCACCTATTCCGATGACCCACTTCGTATGATGCGTGCAATCCGCTTTGCCACGCAACTGGGCTTCTACTTAGATAGAGAAACCTTCGATTCCATCGAGCGAAATGCCGAACGAATCAAGATCATTACCAAAGAGCGCATTGTAGAGGAACTCAACAAGATCATGCTCTCACGCAAACCATCTGTAGGATGGATCTTGCTCGATAAAACCGGACTTCTTCCGCTTATTTTCCCCGAACTCAACGCCCTTAAAGGGGTTGAGACCAAAGATGGCAAAGGACACAAAGATGTGTTCTTCCATACCCTGCAAGTATTAGATAATCTTGCGATGAAATCGGACAACTTGTGGCTTCGTTGGGCAGCTTTACTCCATGACATCGGCAAACCTAAATCCAAAGCCTGGGACGACCATGCGGGCTGGACTTTCCGCAACCATAACTATCTTGGCGCAAAGATGATTCCGCGTATCTTCAAGACCATGAAGATGCCGCAGAACGAGAAGATGCAGTATGTCATCAAGATGGTGGACCTGCACATGCGCCCCATCAATCTCATCGAAGATACAGTCACCGATTCCGCTGTTCGCCGCCTTCTCTTTGAGGCAGGTAACGATATCGATGACCTCATGCTCCTTTGCGATGCGGACATCACTTCCAAGAACGAAGAGAAAGTGCGTCGCTTCCACAAGAACTACGAACTGGTACGGCAGAAGATGATTGAACTGGAGGAGAAAGACCGTATCCGCAATTTCCAACCGCCTGTGCGTGGCGAAGAGATTATGCAACTGCTTCATCTCGAACCTTGTGCCCGTGTAGGCGAACTCAAAAACGCAATCAAAGACGCCATACTCGACGGCATTATCCCCAACGAGTACGAGGCAGCCAAAGCATATTTAATGAAGATAGCTAACCAAGAGTAGTTATGAAAAAGTATGATTTTCTCATCATCGGTGGCGGTGTAGCGGGCATGAGTTTTGCGCTCAAAGTGGCTCGCACACAGAAGTATCGCATTGCACTCTGTTGCAAGACGACCCTCGAAGAAACTAACACCAGCCGTGCGCAAGGCGGTATCGCCAGTGTGACCAACATGCTCGTAGATGACTTCGAAAAGCACATCCACGACACTATGGTAGCAGGCGACTGGCTCAGCGACCCTGCTGCGGTAGAGCAAGTAGTGCGCCAAGCACCTAAGCAGATAGAGGAACTGGTCAATTGGGGTGTGAACTTCGACAAACAAGCCGATGGCTCCTTCGATCTTCACCGCGAAGGCGGTCACTCCGAGTTCCGTATCCTCCACCATGCCGATGACACCGGCGCAGAGATCCAACGTGGACTCATGGCTGCGGTGCGCGCCAACCCTTATATTGATGTATTGGAGAATCACTTTGCCGTAGAGATTATCACCCAACACCATTTGGGTGTACGTGTCACTCGCCGCACACCCGATATTGAGTGCTATGGTGCGTATATCCTCAACCCCGAGACGGGTAAGATCGACACCTACCTCAGCCGCATCACCCTGATGGCTACAGGCGGTACAGGAGCAGTATATGCTACGACCACCAACCCTAATGTGGCGACGGGCGATGGCATCGCGATGGTGTATCGCGCCAAAGGATTAGTCAAGGATATGGAGTTTGTGCAGTTCCACCCAACGGCCCTGTATAACCCAACAGAAACGCACCCTGCCTACCTCATCACCGAGGCAATGCGTGGTTATGGAGGTATATTGCGTTTGCCTAATGGCGAGGAGTTTATGCAGAAGTACGACCCACGCCTCTCGCTTGCGCCACGCGACATCGTGGCACGCGCCATTGACAACGAGATGAAGATCCACGGTCTCGACCATGTCTGCCTCGATGTCACCCACAAAGACCCCGAAGAGACCAAACACCACTTCCCCAATATTTATGCCAAGTGCCTGAGCATAGGCATTGATATCACAAAGGAATATATCCCAGTAGCCCCATGTGCGCACTATATGTGTGGTGGTATAAAGGTGGACTTGGATGCGCAATCCACTATCCGTCGTTTGTATGCGGTGGGTGAGTGCAGTTGCACGGGCTTGCATGGTGGCAACCGCTTGGCTAGTAACTCACTTATCGAGGCAGTGGTCTATGCCGATGCGGCAGCCAAACACTCGCTCAGTGTGATTGAAAACTACGATTTCAACGAGAATATCCCAGACTGGAACGACGAAGGCACCATGACCAACGAGGAGTATGTCCTCATCTCGCAAGACATGCGCGAGGTAGGTCAGGTGATGTCCACGTATGTGGGTATTGTCCGCAGCGACTTGCGCTTGCGCCGTGCATGGGAGCGTCTCGACTTGCTCTATGAGGAGACCGAAGACCTCTTCAAACGTGTGAAAGCAACCAAGGATATCTGCGAACTCCGCAATATGATCAATGTGGGTTATTTGATTACCCGCCAAGCTCTGGAGCGCAAAGAATCCCGTGGCTTACACTACACGATAGATTACCCCAAATCACCCAATAACAATAACAACGAAGTATGGTAGAATTTGCCATCAATCATTGTACAGTCACACCTGTGCGACAAGAACCATCCGAAAGCAGCGAGCAATTGACCCAATTGCTCTTTGGCGAAGTATGCGAAGTCCTAGACCGTCTGCCCCGCTGGACGAAAATCCGCTCCACACTCGACGGACAAGAAGGTTGGGTGGATTTCAAGATGTTAACCTCCGCCTCTAACCTATCACCTTTAACCTATCACCTACCAGCCACCGTGGTGGCTGTCCCAATGGCAATTGCGACAGATATGGAAACTAGCGAGGAACTAATGCTCACCCTCGGCACACGCCTACCCAACTATGCCCACGGTACATTTGAAGCCCTTGGCAAACAATATCTCATCAACCCTGCTTGTGTGTCCCAGCCTATATCCAATAGCCCTTCAGGGCGTCCAATAGGCGGAACGCCGTCCAATAGCCACAATGTTTGCGCCATTGCACAAACATTACTCAACGCCCCCTACCTTTGGGGCGGAAAAAACGCAATGGGCATGGACTGCTCAGGCTTTACGCAGGTCGTGTATGCGACTCAAGGCATCAACCTTCTCCGCAATGCACGTGAGCAGATTGCACAAGGCATAGAGGTAGCATCTTTGGCAGAAGCACAACCAGGCGACTTAGCATTCTTCGACCATGCCGACCGCGACCCGAAGGCGACGAACATCTCGCATGTAGGGTTGCTATTGGATAACAAAAAAATCATCCACTGCTCGGGTTGCGTACATATAGACGATATCGATGAAATGGGTATTCGTCCCGCTAACGGAGAGCTTACGCACCATCTAGTTGGCATTAAACGATATTTCTAAAATCATAGATTTTACGAATTTTCTTGCGTAATTAAAAAAAAAGTTGTATCTTTGCAGGCTTTTATGAAATTGGGTAAAGAGGGCTGAAAATAATAACACCTAAATATAAATAAAGAACAAAATGGGACTTTTTTCATTTACACAAGAAATTGCCATTGACCTAGGAACTGCAAACACTATCATTATCTGTGATGATAAGGTGGTTGTAGATGAGCCATCGGTAGTAGCCATCAGTGCAGCTGATAACAAGATGGTAGCCGTAGGTCGTCGTGCACAACAGATGATAGGTAAAGGGGGTAACTTAATCCGTACCGTACGCCCTTTACGCGATGGTGTCATAGCCGATTTCTATGCCTGCGAGATGATGATTCGAGGTATGATAAAAATGATTCCAAAGCAAAACCGCTTATTCACACCTAGTATTCGAATGGTTGTATGTATCCCATCAGGCAGTACTGAGGTAGAAATTCGTGCCGTACGCGACAGCAGCGAACACGCAGGAGCACGCGAAGTATATATGATTTACGAACCAATGGCTGCTGCAATAGGCATGGGTATTGACGTGGAACAACCAGAAGGTTGTATGGTTGTAGATATAGGTGGTGGTACTACTGAGATTGCTGTGATGTCATTGGGCGGAATCGTCGCGAACAAATCCATCAAGATTGCAGGTGATGACTTGAACCGCGACATTGTGGAATATATGGGTCGTACACACAATCTGCGCATTGATGAGCCTACAGCAGAGCGTATTAAGATGCAAGTAGGTTCTGCATTGCCTGAACTGGAAGAAGCACCAGAGGATTATATGGTAATCGGTCCAAACAAAGTGACTGCATTGCCAATGCAAGTGCCAATTAGTTACCAAGAGATTGCCCACTGCATGGACAAGAGTATCGCAAAGATAGAAAGCGCTATCTTGCAAGCACTGGAGGCTACACCTAGTGAGTTGTATGCCGATATCGTAAAACGCGGAATCTACCTTACTGGTGGTGGTGCGCTACTACATGGACTCAGCAAACGACTTACTGACAAAATCACCATACCATTCCACGTGGCAGAAGATCCACTGCACGCCGTGGCTCGCGGTACAGGTGTAGCACTCAAAAATGTACACAACTTCGGCTTCTTGATTCGATAAACTTCGGTAAGAAATGCGAAACCTGCTACAGTTTCTGACACGATATAGCAACTTCCTAATATTTCTTATATTGGAAGTTGTTGCGTTTATACTGATAACCTCTACGCACAAATACCAACATAGTGCGGTGTGGTCGTCAGCCAATAGGCTTGCAGCAGGTACAGAAAACATAATGACCACTATCGGGGATTATTTTCGCCTGCAACAAGACAACCAACAACTAGCAGAAGAAAATGCACAATTGAAAAATCAGTTGATGCAACAAGCAAACCTTTTAGAGGTAATAAGAGAACAAGATAGCCAATATATATATTCGCAATTAAATTGGGAATACATACCAGCCAAAGTGGTTCACATAACTACCCATAAAAAACATAACTATTTGACTATCAACAAAGGACTTCGTGATAGCATTCAGGTGGATATGGGTGTGATAAGCCAAAATGGAGTAGTGGGTATAGTAAGCGCTGTGGGAGAAAAATACTCACTGGTAGTGCCAATTATTCATGTAGGCATGAACCTAAGTTGTCGGCTGAAGACAAACAACTATATTGGTCGCACCCAATGGGATGGCACACGCTATGACAAGGTGGCACTAGAAGATATATCTCGCCATGTGTCTGTCAATGTAGGAGATACTGTCGTAACAAGCGGACTAACTAATGTTTTCCCAGAGGGTATAATGGTGGGAACCGTATTGGAAACCGAAATAACTGAAAATGACAACTATCATCGCACAAAACTACAAATAGCAACTGACTATAAGTCTATCAAATATGTACAAGTGATTCGTAATCATACACCCTATCAAGAAAAAAATAAATGATTTTCCTCCGAGAAATAGGACGACTATTGTTGGTGTTTGCATTGCAAGTACTGCTATTTGACCATCTCTATATTGGTAGTTGGGGAATAGTGATGATGTATATCATGTTCCTCATCAATCTGCCTATACGTATCCCCCGTTGGGCAGAAATGTTGATAGGTCTATGTGTAGGTCTGATGATAGATGTTTGGCATTCATCTCTTGGCATACATATCGCCGCATGTGTGGCACTGAGTTTCGTCCGTCCGCTATTACTCAGCAAAACAATACAAGATATAGAACGTATCAAAGATAATATATCTATCCAAACGATCGGAAGAATAGAATACACGAAATGTGTGGTCATATTGACAGTTATGCACCATTTCATCGTTTTTACATTGGAAACATGGAATATACAATTCTGGTGGATGATTCTCTTGCAAACACTCATCAGTAGCATTATGACGCTATGTATTATTTTGGGATACGAATATCTAAGGCGATAGTATGATTAATGACACATTATATAGGCGTAAGTATCTCATCGGGGGTATCGCTGTGATGGTGGTGCTGGTGTATATCATTCGACTATTTATGCTACAGGTGGTGGATCAATCTACTCAAGCAAAAGCCGAAAAGAACGCCCAATTACGTCAAACTATCTACCCATCACGTGGACTGATTTATGATAGAAATGGTGAATTGCTGGTGGCCAATCAACCTATCTATGAGGTAACTATGATTGTGCGCGAGATGATGCAAGAACCTTTTGATACGCTCGGACTATGCAATGCCCTGAATATATCCCGTGACTCGTTTGAGATGCGTATGCTAAACATGACCAATCGCAAAAAGAATAGAGGATATTCTCGCTACTCACCACAAATATTTATGCCGAACCTCAGCCAAGAGGAAATAGCGCAATTACAACAAGAGAAGTATAAATACCCTGGAGTGGAGATCCGTATCCGTACGCTGCGCGACTATACCTACCCTATTGCTGCGCATATCTTAGGTAATGTAGGAGAGGTGAATTACAACGATATTGAACGCGATGATTATTATGCTGTAGGCGACTACTCTGGGCGCGATGGAATTGAGCGAACCTACGAAAACGAACTGCGCGGAAAGAAGGGCGTAGAGGTGTTTATGCGCGACTCACACGGACGCATACAGGGTTCATACATGCAGGGGCAATTGGATTACGAAGCGGAAGCAGGAACCGACCTATACTTGAGCATTGACCGTAGAACACAACAAGTGGCGGAATACCTTATGCAAAATAAAATAGGCAGTATCGTGGCCATTGAACCTGCAACAGGCGAAATCATTGCTATGGTGAGTGCCCCTAATTGGAACCCACGCCAATTGGTCGGAAAAGAACGTTCTGACAACTATCAACAACTACTCAATGATCCACATAAACCACTAATGAATAGGGCTACACAAGCACAATATTCCCCTGGTTCAACATTCAAAATCCTACAAGCATTGGCAGCATTGCAAGAAGGTACTATCACACCTAATACAAAATATCCATGCAACGGACAAACCTCAACTCCCATCAAATGTACACACAATCATGGTACTCCTGTGGATTTGGAAGAGGGTATAGAGCAGAGTTGCAACCCTTACTTTTGGGCACTTTATCGCGACTTGCTACAGCAAAACGGCTACGAAGATGGGCACGTACACTTCAAGGAACACTACAACGACTGGAGAGAGATAATAGCCAGTTTCGGATTGGGCGAACGATTTGCAAACACAGACGTTACAGAACAAGCCAAAGGTTATCTGCCAACAACTGAATTCTATAATAGAATATATGGACAAAAGGGCTGGAAAGCCATAACGATTCGTTCGCTGTCAATAGGACAAGGAGAGATATTGGTTACTCCACTACAGTTAGCCAATCAAGCCGCTGCTATAGCCAACAAAGGGTATTATATTACCCCGCATTTTAATCGAAACGACTCGATGAAATCGAATATTCATACTACTTTGGTTGACTCAAATCAC
The DNA here is from genome assembly GCA_045579895.1 of Paludibacteraceae bacterium. Taxonomy (GTDB): domain Bacteria; phylum Bacteroidota; class Bacteroidia; order Bacteroidales; family Paludibacteraceae; genus Colicola. Next base: position 7,448 of record JAZNMT010000002.1, on the reverse strand, counting down.
TTTGCTGTCATACATCGTGGTATGGAACGTGTGATGACTAATGGTACAGGACGCTGGTATAATATCCCCGAACTGCAAATATGCGGCAAGACAGGTACTGTGCAGAATCCTCACGGTGAAGATCATGCCTTATTCATCGGTTTTGCACCAAAAGATAATCCACAGATTGCAGTGGCTGTAGCAGTGGAAAATGCAGGCTTTGGCGCTACATGGGCATGCCCAATAGCTACATTGGTCATGGAGCAGTATTTGACCGGTGAAATCAAACGAAATGCGCTCTATGAGCGTATGGTGAATGCTAATTTGATAGACAAATCTGATGAGGAATAACAGAAGCATTATATCGGGTCTTGACTGGTGGACAATCGTGTTGTTCCTCGTGATTGCGCTATTCGGTTGGCTGAATATATATGGTTCGAGTTATTCGTTCGACCAGACAAGTATTTGGGACTTTTCTAACCGAGCAGGCAAGCAATTGGTGTGGCTCGCCACGGCAGTAGTGCTGGGGGGAATAATACTGATGATAGAGGAGAAAACCTATGACGTATTAGGATATATCTTTTATGCAGTAATGATAGTACTGCTAATTATTACACCCATTTTTGCACGTGATATTAAGGGTTCGCTATCATGGCTCACGTTAGGACCTATTAGTTTGCAACCCGCAGAGTTTGCCAAATGTTTCACGGCTATAGCTGTAGCCAAATATATGAGTAGATACGGGTACAAAGTAAGAGATTTACGCGATTTAATCGTACCTTTCCTATTAATAGGAGTGCCTACATTGATTATCATGGTGGCACAGCGTGAAACAGGTTCGGCATTGGTGTTTATATCCTTCCTACTGGCATTCTATCGGCAGGGGATGTCAGGATATGTTTTGAGTTGGGGAGTAGCAAGCATATTACTATTTATTGTGGTGATTCGTTTTGGTGAAACGACATTACCTTTTGGAATGGGGAATGTAGGTATATTGGTTAGTACTATCATGATCCATGTGATTGTTCTAGTACTATTGATAGCCAAAGAGAAAGATTTGCGTACAGCTATTATCATGGCATTAGGAGTAGCATTCTGCTATGGAATAGGATTGCTTATAAATATTTGGACAATAGTAGATTTCAACTTTATAGCGATAGCTAGTTTAGCGTATGTAGCCATATTTTTGCTATTACAAGCTGTGAAAAGACGCAAGAGTAGCATGGGCTGGATAGTTGGATTTGTCACGATTTCTACTCTACTCTGCCAAGGATGTGACTATGCCTTCCACAAAATTCTGCAACCGCACCAACGTATTCGTATTGAGGTATTATTGGGTATGAAAGATGATCCACACGGTGCGGGATACAACGTAAATCAGTCATTGATTGCTATTGGTTCGGGTCAAGCGACAGGAAAGGGGTTTTTGCAAGGTACACAAACAAAACTGAAATTCGTGCCTGAACAAGATACCGACTTTATTTTCTGCACAGTAGGTGAAGAATGGGGATTTGTGGGGTCGGCAGGATTATTGTTGCTATATTTAGCATTGATACTACGTATCATATATATTGCAGAACGACAACGAGATAGATTTAGTATGATATATGCGTACTGCGTGGCAGGTATATTATTGTTCCACGTAACAATCAATATTGGTATGGTGCTAGGATTGCTGCCAGTGATTGGTATTCCATTGCCATTCTTCAGTTATGGTGGCTCTTCACTATGGGGATTCACGATATTGCTGGCGATTATGCTGCGACTAGATGCTGCGCGTGTGAATAAGATGCAAGGATAATGGCAGAGCATAATATTATAGGACAAATTGGCGAGGAGTTGGCTGCAAAGATCATGCGGAAGAAAGGTTTTCGTGTGGTGGATACGAACTGGAAGTTTGGGCATCTAGAGATGGATGTGATAGCTGTGAGCAAAAAGGAGATTGCATTTGTGGAGGTGAAGACAAGAACCTCATCGTTTGGTGGTAAACGTCCCGAAGAATTTGTGGATGAATTGAAACGTCGTCGTATGGCTGCTGCAGCCAATGCGTATATTAAGTTTAACCAGATAGAGTTGACGCCCCGTTTTGATATTATTGGTATTACGATGGATGCTACCACGCATGAAGTGAAGGAGGTGACACACTTAGCGGATGTGTTTCTGCCACACCAACGAACGATAGGCAAGAGCAGTTTTAGCGGACAAGGGAGATGGAAGCACCGAGGTCGGGTAATTGGTAAATAAAGATATATAGGATATATTACGGATAAGCAACAGATAGAATATAAGTGATTGATTATATGGAATTTAAGTACGATATTATTGTAGTAGGTGCAGGACATGCAGGATGCGAGGCAGCCAGTGCTGCTGCTCGTATGGGTAGCAAGACATTGCTCATCACGATGGATATGAACAAGATTGGTCAGATGAGTTGTAATCCTGCTGTTGGTGGAATAGCTAAAGGTCAGATAGTCAGAGAGATAGACGCGATGGGTGGACAAATGGGTATTGTGACGGATAGGAGTGCTATTCAGTTTCGTATGCTCAATCGCAGCAAAGGTCCTGCTATGTGGAGTCCGCGCAGTCAAAGCGATAGAAAACGCTTTATTGAAGAATGGGTGAATATCTTGACAGATACACCTAACCTGGATATATGGCAAGATACGGTGGTGGAATTGGTGATAAAAGACGGCGAAGTAAAAGGAGTAAAGACCTTGCTAGGTATAGAGATGCAGGCAGAGGCAGTGATATTGACCAATGGTACTTTCTTGAATGGTCTATTGCATTTTGGGCGAACACAGATTGAAGGAGGAAGAATATCGGAGCCAAGTAGTTTTGGCATCACAGAGCAGTTGCGCCAGTTGGGTTTTGCGACCGATAGGATGAAGACGGGTACGCCTGCGCGCATAGATAAGAGGAGTATTGATTTCTCGCAGATGACAGAGCAGTTGGGCGATAACGATAGCCATCAGTTCTCGTATTTGGATACCGTGCAACGCCAGCTGAAGCAGATGAGCTGCTGGATTACTTATACGAATACTCAGACACATGATGTACTGCGTGGTGGATTGGAAGACTCGCCATTGTATAACGGTCAGATACAGAGTATTGGTCCGAGATACTGCCCAAGTATAGAGACAAAGATTGTTACTTTTGCGGAGAAAGATGCGCACCAGTTGTTCTTGGAGCCAGAAGGTGTAGATTCGAATGAATATTATGTAAATGGTTTCTCCTCTTCCCTACCCTGGCAGACACAATGGCAAGCATTGCGCACGGTGAAGGGATTGGAGAACGCGGTGTTGTATCGCCCTGGGTACGCGATTGAATATGACTTTTTTGATCCAACACAGCTGCTGCATACACTGGAGACAAAGATGATTAAGAACCTCTTCTTTGCAGGACAGATTAATGGTACTACGGGTTATGAGGAGGCAGCAGGTCAGGGATTGGTGGCAGGTGTGAATGCACATCAGAATATCACAGGTGGTGCACCATTCACTTTGGCAAGAGATGAGAGCTATATAGGTGTGCTGATTGATGATTTGGTGAATAAAGGTGTGGATGAACCATACCGTATGTTTACTTCGCGAGCTGAGTATCGTATCTTGCTACGCCAAGATAATGCAGACGCTCGACTGACGGAGCGCAGTTATGAGTTGGGCTTGGCAGACGACTATCGTTTGTCTTTGCTAAGGAGTAAGCAAGCTGGCGAGCAAGCATTGACGGAAATGCTACGCAACACATCCGTGAAAGGTAAAGATATAAATGCGTATTTGAATGCAATGGGCTATGGCGATTTGCAACAAACGAGCAAGTTGATTGATATTGTAGCGCGTCCAAATATCACTGTTATGGGCTTGGCAGAAGTGGTGGCCGAACTAAAAGAGAAGATTGAGCAACTGGGCAGCAGAAGCGAGGAGATTGTAGAGAGTGCAGAGATTAATATCAAGTATAAAGGGTATATTGAGCGCGAACGACTGGCAGCAGATAAGTTGCAACGCCTGAATAATATCCACCTGCCAAAGGATTTTGACTATAATAGTGTACAGTCATTGAGCACCGAAGCGCGTCAGAAACTCAGTCGCATTAAGCCAGGCACTATTGGTGAAGCAAGCAGAATCCCAGGTGTAAGCCCCAATGATATTAGCGTGTTATTAGTACTGATGGGCAGATAATTACATGTATGTTACCTGCTAACTACGAGAGAAACACGGCAACGAGACGGCAACGACACGACAACGAGAGAAGACTTCACCGAGTGAGAGCCGTGATAGCATAGAGGGAATACAACAATGTTTCACGTGGAACATTTAAGATAATTGATTAGATAATTAACAATAAATAAAGATATGAAACAAGAAGAGATTATCGCGCATATTCGCGATGTGAAGGATTTTCCTGTAGAGGGAATTGTGTTTAAGGACATTACTACTGTGCTGAGTAATCCAGAGTATTTGAAATGGATGAAAGATGAGATTGCCAACTTGTATCGTGCATACGGTATTACAAAAGTGGTGGGTATTGAGTCACGCGGGTTTATTTTGGCACCTGCGGTAGCTATGGAATTAGGTGCGGGATTTGTGCCAATCCGCAAACCTGGTAAATTGCCAGCAGAAACGATAGAGGTTAGTTATGCAAAAGAATATGGCGTAGATACTATTCAGATTCACGCAGATGCGCTGAATGAAAATGATGTGGTGCTGCTGCATGACGATTTGCTGGCTACTGGTGGCTCAATGGCTGCTGCGCTGGAACTAGTAAAGAAATTCAATGTAAAGAAAGTGTATATCAACTTTATTATTGAGTTGGAGTTCTTGAATGGCAGAAAAGTGTTCGGTGATGATGTAGAGGTTAGTAGTTTGCTGAGCTGCTAAGAATCTACAAATCTGTTTTTTAATTAACGACAATATAGACAACATTCCGCGGCAATCAACACCCTGCCGCGGCAAGGATATATATTATAAGGTTCTCGTACTTTAGCGTAATTTACCGATAAAATCGTAAAGAATTACAAGTGTTGGCTAAAAACGAACATATACAAGAGATACTTCGGCGGTTGCCTGAAGAGCCAGGGGTGTACCAATACTTCAATGAAGCAGGGGAAGTGATTTATGTGGGTAAAGCAAAGAACCTGAAGCGCAGGGTAAGTAGTTATTTTCATAAAGAGCAAGATCGCTACAAGACTAAACTGCTGGTTCAGAGTATTGCGGACATCAAATATGTGGTGGTGAATAGCGAGCAGGATGCGTTTTTGCTGGAAAATAACCTCATCAAGCAGTATCAGCCCCACTATAATATCCTGCTTAAGGACGGAAAGAGTTATCCAAGTATCTGTATTACGAGAGAGGAGTATCCCAGAATATTCAAGACACGGAAGATAATCAAAGGTATAGGCGAGTACTTTGGACCATATAGTTTTGGCTATACACTGGACTTGGTGTTGGAGCTAATCCATAAGCTCTACCCTATTCGCACTTGTGGCATGCAGATGAGCAAAAGTGCCGTTGAAATGGGGAAATATCGCGTGTGTTTGAAGTATCATTTGGGTAATTGCTGCGGTATATGCGAAGCAAAAGTGAGCCATGAGCAGTATATGGAGTATATTGATGCTGCACGGAAGATTATTCGAGGCGATGCGCAAGAGATTAGTAAGCAGATAGAGGCAGAGATGTTGCAAGCAGCCGCAGAAATGCGGTATGAAGAGGCAGGCAGACTGAAAGAAAAGCTCGATTTCATCGAACAATTTACCAGTAAAACTATTATCACGAACTCGCATGCGGGCGATGTGGATGTGTTTGGTTACGATGAAATGGCGCAGAATGTATATATCAGCATGCTGCATGTGCATAGAGGAAGTATTGTGCAGGGGCAGACTATTGAATATAAGAAGCAGTTGGATGAGAGCCGAGAGGAGGTCTTGGCGATGGGTATATACGAATTGAGGGAGCAGTTAGGGAGTACGACAAAGGAGGTGATTGTTCCGTTTATTCCGGAGATAATTGATGAAAATCTGCATGTGAATATCGCTCTGGGAGGCGATAAAAAGAAGCTCTTGGATTTGGCGATGCAGAATGTGCAGCAGTACAAGAAGGACCGCATTAAACAGGATGATAAGTTGAATCCTGACCAACGCGCGGTGCGTATATTGGGTGGGTTGCAGAAGTTGTTGGGCTTGCCTACAATGCCGATGTGGATAGATAGTTTTGATAACTCGAACACGCAGGGAAGCAATGCTGTGGCAGGTTGCGTAGTCTTTAAGAAGGGACGCGCGTGCAAGAGCGAGTATAAGAAATTTGAGATAAAGACAGTGGAAGGTCCCGATGATTACGCGAGTATGCGTGAGGTAGTGAGAAGGAGATATAGCCGATTGATGGAGGAAGGCAGTCCCCTACCCGACTTGATTATTGCCGACGGTGGCTTGGGGCAGATGAGTGCTATTCGTGAAGTGGTGGAAGGCGAATTGGGTTTGCAAATTCCGATAGCGGGACTGAAGAAGGACAATAAGCATAGGACCAATACCCTACTCTATGGCGACCCTGTTCAGGAGTTTGGTATGAAAGTGACGGATGAGATCTTCCGACTGATGGTCGAGATACAAGATGAGGTGCATCGTTTTGCCATTAGTTACCACAAAAAGAAGCGCAGTAAGGCACAAATAAAGAGCGAACTCGATGATATTCAAGGAGTTGGCGCAGTTACTAAGCAAAAGATACTGCAACGTTTTGGCTCTGTGGCGCGTGCTAGAAGTGCGAAATTGGAAGAATGGATTGATTTGCTCGGAACTCGCTCAGGGACAAAGCTTTACGAGTATTTTAATGGCAAAATAACGCCCTGAGAATTGAATATTTTTGAGGAGCGTGGAACAAGACACAAGCAAAATGATGTGTTTTGGAAGAAAAAATAACAGTCGTTTGTAATATTTTCTTTTTCTCATTTGTCTAATGGGTGTAGTCGCAAAGAAGCGACAGAGAACGATTTGTTAAACTTATTAAATTATGTATTATGGAATTTTATAAAGTTGATTTAGACACTCTCTTTGCTCTTGTTCTTATTTTTGGTTTGATACCATCTTTTGTTTTGACAGCCGTTATCCAGTATTTGAAGAACCGTCGGTACAAGATTGAGCGACAAACAGAACTCATGGCAAAAATGATTGAGAAGGGTGATACTACCAACCTTGACTTCAAATCTATGGCAGAGGCCCTGCAAGAGCCAACAAAGCATCAAGAGCCAACAAAGCATGGAAATCTAAAAATGTCTATTCTGAAGAACTTGCGCTGGGGAAGCATCTTCTCCTTTGTGGGGATCGGTTTGTTAGGAGTTGCGCTCTATGCCCATATTGATGGTGTTGGTGGTGCAACAGCAGCTGCCTTTTTAACTTTTGGAGCTATCATTGGCGGCGTTGGTTTGGCATTGCTGATTACATTTTTCGTTGCAAAGAATTATCTCAAGAAGGAGACTGAGAAAGA
>JAZNMT010000001.1:0-40030 GCA_045579895.1 Paludibacteraceae bacterium | reverse complement strand
GATATATGTGCCGGTGATTCGTTCAGTTTATCAACCCGTGTAGTATCTACTACAGGTATCTATCTTGATACATTGAAGAATGTCAATGGTTGTGATTCAGTTGTTGAATATCGTTTGACAGTTCATGATCATTACCATTTTATAGATCAAGCGATTATCTGTGAAGGTGATGCCTATGTATGGCGTAAACATGACTTTACGGGTTATGTGAGTGGCATTTACGAAGTAACTGATTCGTTGATCTCTTCATGGGGTTGTGATTCTGTTTATACTTTGAAGTTGGCAATCGCAAAGTCTTATCAATATCTAGATAGTGCAGTGATCCAACCAGGTGAGGTATATGATTTCCGTGGTCAATTACTCACAGAGGCTGGTTTCTATCACGATACCTTGCAAACCACTTTGGGCTGTGACTCTATCTATAGTTTGTACTTGTCATACATGAGTATATCTTATGATACTATTTGCTTTGGCGATTATTTCGACTTCAATGGTGAATTGTTATCAGAGGAGGGTGTATATTATGATTCATTGAAGACTATCACAGGTATAGATTCGGTATTGGTAGAATACTTGCATGTGGATGCTCCATATACTATGATGATATACGATACTATCTGTAGCAATGAGTGGTATGAATTTAACGGCGTACTATTGAATGAGTCAGGCGTATATTACGACACTTTAGTAACTATAGGTGGTTGCGATAGTGTGGAGATACTGATGTTGTATGTGGCTTCTGCAACTAAGACTGTGCTCTATGATACATTGTGCATAGGCGATACCTACATCTTCCACGACTTAGTATTGACCGAGGCGGGTGTGTATGCAGATACTGTGCTCAATGAGTATGGTTGCCAACATGTAGATTCTCTATACTTGGCTATTATTGAACCTACACAAGTTCATGTATCTGCTACGGAATTCTGTGCAGATGATCGTTATTTGAACTTTGTATTCGATTATGTAGGTAAAGAACCTGTTGGCTACTCAATCCGTTTCTCAGAAGAGGCAAAGGCAGTAGGATTTGAAGATGTATTAGACCAAGTGATAGAAGAAGAAAGTGTAGTCTCTGTTCCTTATCTGGGTAATAATACGGATACAGTGTATCCACGCCCAGGCAATTATACCGCTACATTGTTCTTGCAGAATGGTACATGCTCTGACTCATTAGTGATGCAAACTGTTTACTTCCGAGTAAAATATCCTTCATGGATCTTAGAGCAAAATTGGAATGATGTGATTGCTATTCTGACAGATTCATTGAATGGTGGATATAACTTCTCTGAATATCAATGGTACCATAATGGTCATCCGATTTATGGAGAAACAAAACCATACCTATATGTATATCCTGCGTTGGATATGACGGGTGAATATACAGTAGAGCTGACCCGTACGGGTGATGGAGAAAAGATCATGTCTTGTCCAATCTATCCATCATTCGTAGAAGACCATACAGTTTCGTATAATGCAACGATTGTTGTTACTCCTACTATTATGTCGAAGATGAATCCTAATTGTACATTGTATAGTGACCAAGATGCTGAATGGTATGTTTATTCTACGGATGGTTTGTCATTGACACAAGGTACTATCACCAAGGATTTACCTGTGCCAATTACCCTACCTGCAGTATCTACTACATACTTTATGGTTGTACGTACAAAGTCAGATTATGTGAAGTTTATTAAATTAATTGTTCAATAATGCTAATTATAGATCTTATGAAATACATGAATAAATACGGATTAGTAGTGCTTAGCTTGATATTATCTACTTGTGTCCATGCATATAGCAGACAAGATCACCATCATGTCATAACATCGGTAGCTGGTAGTTATACTGGTTATCTGCATGACTATAATATGATAAGTTCAACAAATTCGTCTAATTGGGATGTTTTTGTGGGCTATGAATTTGAGCATTCTTATTTTATCTTGCAATCCGGTATGGGAGCTCGATACACTATGGCTACTATTACCTTGGACAATTATCGTACTTCGTTGCCCGCTTATGACACTCAGGGTAAAATGTTTGAATATGTTTATGATTTTATAGATCGCCGTGATGAAGCCAAAGCGCTATCATTGAATATCCCACTACTGGCAGGAGCAAAGTATTCTTGTGCTTATTTCTTGGCGGGTATAGTGAATAACATTCTTTTATGGGAAGATTATTCTATCAACACATTGGTTACATGTACGGGGGTATATGACAGGTATATTGGTGACTTCTCAGGAATGGATAATCATGCATTCTACAAGAATGAATCCCTGAAACGAGGCAGTAAGTCTAGTTATATTCATCCGATGTATCAGTTGTATCCTTATTTGGAAGTAGGTGTAGATATTGTGGATTTAGCTAAACAACGCAGATATACGCGTCAGTCAAATGGTCTACAAATACGTTTAGCAGCTTTTACGCAGGTTGGCTCGTTGAATGTTTATATGCACGCGCCTGCTGACATGCCATATATGATTGATAAAAACCATCCGTATGCATTGTCGCTCATAGAAATACCTGCGGCTTGTTATTCCAACTATGTGGCGAAGAGTTATTTACGTGATTGGTCAATTGGGGTGCGCTTGTCGGTGCTGTTTGATGTCTCGCATGGCTCGCGGTTCTGCTTAACGTGCAATAGAAACAACCAATAAAACATGAAATCAAAGTGGTGCATCATAATGTGATGCACCACTTTGATTATATTGTCCATACTGGTGTTTCGGTACTTTTACGCGTTTTTTTGAGGGAAAAATAGTACATATATTTGCATTTCTCGCAAAAAAGTACTACCTTTGTGCCCAAAATAATGCGATTTGTTATGAAAGAAGAAAAAATTCCGTTGATTGATTGCCCATTTGATTATCTTTTTGGAGAGGCGAGTGGTAAAGTCCTAAATGAATATGGACGTTTCCCTTGTCAGATACAGTGTGCTGTGTATGCGTTTATGCTAAAAGGTAATGCATGTGCTACGCTGAATCTAACTCAATATAAAGTTAATGAGAATGATTTGATATACGTAAAACCAGGCAGTTTTTTCTTTGTGCATAATTTTAGTGAAGATGCGCGCCTGTGCTATATCGTTTTTTCGTCCGCATTTGTTGATAAAAATTCTTATGGAACGCGTCGTTTTTCGTTGCCAACAATTTCATATAATCCTATTGTTCAGATGAATCAAGAGCAAGCAGAGGTGGTAATTAGTTTTAATAAAACATTGGAGTTGGCTGTTAATTGTAATCCTGCGATGTTATCTTCGGAACGAATGACCCATATCTTCCATCTAATTCAGCAAACGTATATGGATTTATCGTCTAATGCAGATAAACTTGCACCACCGCAGGACCGCAAAACAGAGATTTATCAGGAATATAGTGATCTAGTGCTTCATCATTATAATGAATGGCACAATGTATCAGCTTATGCTGAGGCTATGCATATTACGGTTCCACATCTATGCTCAACCATCAAACAAGTTAGTGGTCATACGGCGGGAGACATTATTGCAGATGCTATTTTGATGGATGCAAAAGCGCAATTGAAAGTAACATCTACTCCCATTAAGGAGATTGCGATGCGGTTAGGCTTTGAAAATGTATCATTCTTCAATCGCTTCTTCAAAAGCCATGTTGGCATCACACCGCGTAGCTATAGAAATGCGTGATAATTATAGCCCAAGACTGAAACGGAAACGAATAGCCCACCATGGAATATATGGATCATGGATGTTAGTTAGGCGGAAGATACCATATATTTCTCCCACACGCAGAATATTACCAATACCTACACCCATTTCTACATATGGGATATCCATTTCAGAAAGTGGAGAGTAAGTAGAAGTGTGACGAGTCGCAGAGAAATCAGGAAAGGGCACTACAGATTGGTGTGTGTCGTGTAAACTGCCGTATGCAAGTTTCAGTTCAAATAATTCATGTAAATGAGCATGACGTACACCTGGAATCAGGTTAAACAATATCCCATTGCCATTCCACAAAGTTTGTAACGAGATATAGCGATCGGCTGCATACTGATAATTATTCATTAGTGTGAAACGTTGGTTATCAAAAGCGTATGTCTGATTGGCTGTGAAGATATGCAATAAGGGATATGGAACACGACCAAATATCATGCCTGCTTGTAGCAAATAATCCAAATAACCAGCCATTCCTAAATCTACTTTATGCCGCATCATTAGATTTAAGTTTCCATACATACGATAAGACGGCATATGTTCTGTTTGGTAACTACCTAACTCTGCACCTAGATAAATGATTGGTTTGTCGTTGTATATGTGCCGACGATGGAAGTGAGTGTCTACTTTGCGTTCTTCAAAACTTATGCGTGCTGATGCTCCTAAAGTGGCGTAGAAAAATGATGGCTGAGCATCATAATCATTACTAGGCAAACCATGACCCATGCGTCCAACTTTAAGATATGCCTGTGTTTCCAAGTATTTATTCCAATCATCTTCAAAGTGTATTCTTCCTTCACGACGGCGAACTAGCGTATTATAGTAGTAATGTGGATTAAATGGAAAACCTTGCATCAAACGAGTTACGATATTGATTTGTTGGCTTAGGATATTATTCTCGCGTAAATACAACTGAAAGTCTGATACATCGGAGAAGTTATATTCATCACTGTACCGCATACGGAGTATATGGCGACGTTCAGATGGAAGTTGCAAGTTAACTTGCCCCATCCCTTTCCAAGCTCTATCGCCTATGCCATACGCTACAAAAGCTTCCAATGATATGTTTTTCCATAATTCCTCTGTAGTTTGCAATGGAATACCAATGCGCAGGCCTTCTGCATTGTTTAATTTTAAAACATGGTGTATTTTGCCTATTTCTACATATTTACTAGTAGGTATTGCTCCTGATTGTAATATATATGCTAAAAACTTAGCCGTTTTGAAGAGTGGCGTATTGCTTATGCTGTCCATAGCAAGGGCAATAGGCAATGAGGTATTAATTCGTGGTAGTGGGTGATAAATGGTAGGTACTTGGGTGTTGCGTGTAAGGAAGAGGGTAGGAAATATATGGTTTGTATCTGTTTTGATTGCAAAGTCTAATAGAAGTGACATGTTTTCCTTCTCTAGTTGATTATTCGTTGTGAAAGTTTGGTGAATAGTTAGTTGCCGAAGGTAGTTTATGTTAGTTTGTGCAGGTACAGATGCCCTTATGTCACGTAATGCATAAGTGGCAGAGTCGATTGTCATCTCTCCATTGAATGTCGCATAAAAAGCATTTTTTGTGCGAAAATGTACGATATAATGTTTCTCTTGCCCTACTTGTAAGCTATCAGCAAGAAAATAGTTATAGTAACTATTGCCTGATGAGGCTAATGGACTAAGTAACGAAGCAGACAATATATTGATGTTGTTACGATAGAAATTGCATGTTGATTGCAATTGATTGAGTAGTATATGATAATCGGTCAATGTGAGAAGTGTGGCTTTTTCTTCTAACGTCTTTGCTTCTTGTTTACGCCAATAGAGGGGGATAAGGTAACTAGAATCATTGACCTGTAACATACCAGATTGTAGACTTTTCCATAGATTGCGTTGTAAATGCTTAGAGTGGATATCCGATACGTAAAGAGCAGTTTGTGCATTCACTTGATCCATATCTACAATACGTTCATTAGCCTGGCGATGTTTACGAACATTATCCATCAAGGGGAGTGCGGGGTTAGCTCCTGGGGTGACAAACACTTCGCTTAGATGGCCAATCTTTTCTTTCAACGCAATTTCTGCGGCGACTTGTTGCCCTGCCTCAATGCGAAAACGTTCGGTATGATATCCCACAGTTGATACCACCATCGTACGAGATTTATCTAGTTGTCCACGTAATAGAAACATGCCATCGGCATTGCTCATCGTTCCGATTGAAGTCCCTTGGAAATATATATTTACATTGGCTAGGGGCTCATTCGTATAAGCATCATACACGTCTCCCACAACGATAGTTTCAGGCGTTTGGGCATGTATAAGAAATGTGATAGCGAATGTTCCTATTATCAGTAGTATACGTCTCATTGATTTTCGGGGTGATATTTGAGAATGGCATCGCGCAAATCTTGGATGTTTACATGGGTGTAAATCTCGGTCGTTACGATGGATTCGTGTCCGAGTAACTGTTGTATGATACGCAAGTCAGCGCCATTTTGCAGTAGGTGTGTTGCAAATGAATGACGCAGTGTATGGGGTGAGATGTTTTTGTGAATCCCAGCCGCTTCTGCTAACCGTTTGACTATTGTGAAGATCATTGCACGAGTAAGTTGTCTGCCGTAACGATTGAGGAATGCTATATCAGTAGCTTCGGGCTTTATATCCAACTTACTCCGATCTATTAGCCAGTATGTAAACTGTTCGTCTGCTATGGGAGATATTGGTACTAGTCGTTGTTTGTTGCCTTTACCTAGGATGCGCATATATCCTTCTTCGCGATAGATGTCGCTTAATTTTAGTTCTGTCAGTTCGCTTACGCGTAACCCGCTGCCATATAACATCTCTATGATAGCGCGATTGCGATGCCCTTCGGATTTGGACATGTCAATTTGTGCTATCATAGCATCTATCTCATCTATACTCAGGACTTCTGGAAGATGTTTTTCCACACGAGGCATATCTAGCAACTCCGACGGATCTTGTTCGATATAGTGGTGGTATAGCAAGAAGCGATAGAAGGAATGGATACTAGATATCAACCTAGCTTGAGTCTTTGCGCTTTTTATCTCCTTAAATGTATCAAATACGAAGGCTTGTAGGTTATCAAAGGTGGCATATACTACATCAATATCGTGCTCGTCCATGTAGGATTTCAAGCGCTTGAAGTCCAGTTCGTATGCTGTCACGGAGTTAGCACTCAACCCTCGTTCCAACTTCAAATAACTATGGTATTGACGTTCAATCATCGGTATATAGCAGGACCTTGATAGATGGCATGATAGCGGGTAGAATCGGCCATGTAGAGGGATATTTCCATGCGCATATCATCGCCCAATGAGGTGATTTCAAACTCGCCTGCGGTGAAACCGATGATGCGTCGCATTTGGCTATCCTGAATATCCAGCATGTAGCACCCCGTAATATTACCTTCGAAGTACATGTATGGTAAGAAGGTGAATTCATTGGCCGTGGAATCCATCCGATATACTCCATCTTGTAATAGTGTGTCTGTGAGTGGCAGAAAAATATCTGAGAAGTATAAGTTTTGACCTGAACCTTCAATATGATACGTTGAATCGAAACTCAAACCTTCGGTGAGTAAATCGATGGAGAAAACCTGCCTGTCTAGCAGTGGATAGTATTGTTGGTGCCACTGTATATCGGCAATTGTATAGATACTATCGTATTGTGCTATGCTATCGGTTTCTGAACCATTGTGTTGGTCACATGCGCTGAGCAATAGAACCAAGGGGAATATATACTTAAAATATTTCATATTCATTTAATTCGCTTGGCTGGTATCCATGCTGCTAGAAAACCTAGAGCTAACACAGTTATTGCCACTAATACTATATCTTGTAATTGTACTGCTACGGGGTAGGCTGAGAGTATATATTCTGTCCCACTGCCCAACTTCAATATACCAAAATGCTCTTGTATTAAGCACACCAATAAACCTAATATCAAACCACTTAGTGCACCTAAATTGGAGATAAGCCAACCCTCAAATAGGAATATTCTTCGAATCATCTGTTGACTAGCTCCTAAATGGCTAAGGGTTTGAATATCTGTTTCTTTGTCAATGATAAGCATGGATAGTGAACCGAGGATATTAAATGAAGCAATCAGCAGAATAAACACGAGCAGTATGGTAGTTAGCAGTTTTTCAACGCGTAGTATGCGGAAGAAATCTGCTTGTTGTTCATAACGATTGAGGACGTTGTATTCTTCCCCTAATAGAGTTTTTATTTTTTGTTTTGTTTGGCGAGTGGATGCATTGGGGGCCAACTTGATTAGTAATGCAGTGACTTCATTTTCTTCGTATTCTAAAAGTCGGCGGGTTAAATTAATGTCTACCAACATCACCTCATTGTCGTATTTGGCTTGTTGAACGGCGAAAGTACCCGATATATAGCATATTTCTTCGTTGAAGGATTGGTCTGGACGTAGCATATTGACTTTAGATGTACGTTTAGGGGCGTATAGTTGTAGCGGATGAATAAACTTCGCACCTATTCCCATTTGCCATGCCAAGCCTTGTCCTAAAACTGCACGATCGAAAGCGCCATCGTACACTTCGTAATGGCCATCGGTGATAATAGCTTCAATATGGGTGAGGGTGGGAAAGATAGAATCTACACCACGCAGGCGTACGGGCATTTGTTTATCTTCAAACTGCAATAAGGCTGTTTCTTCGATGCTTTGGCTAAGGAGTGACACTTCGGGCAACTCGCGTAGAGCAGAGAACGAATCACCTGCATCAAGAAACGATTTCCCATTGATACGTTCAATACGAATATCAGGATCAAATTGCGAAAACAACTGTTCCACCATTACGCCAAATCCATTCATTACGCTAAGAACGCAAATCATTGCTGCAGTGACCACACCGATAGCGGCGGCACTGATGCCACTGATGATATGGATAGCGTTATATTGTTTTTTTGCAAATAAATACCGCCATGCTATTTTTAACTCTACTTTCACTGGTGTTTATGGGGGATAAGCGGTGGATAGGTTTTCTATGGTTGTGGGTTATTGCTTCAATAACTCATCGATACGTGCCATTTTATCAATGGTTTCGTCGAGATGGAAGTGCAGTTCTGGGATAATACGCAGTTGATGACGTTGTCGATTACCCATCTCGCCGCGAATTTTAGCGGTGTCAGCTTGAACTTGTTGGATGGTGCTAGCCACTTTATCTTGTGGGAAGATGCTCAGATACACGTGTGCAATGCTCAAGTCTGGTGAGATACGAACTTCGCTCACGGAGATGAGTGTCCCGCGTAATGCGCGCGCGTACCTTAAAAAAATATCGCTCAAATCTTTTTGAATGAGGCGTTCAATTTTCTGTTGTCTTGTTGATTCCATATTTGTCCTGTTAATATCAATTGTCAATTATTTTGTTGGTGTTATCTAACGCAATAAGGGAAAAGAATATACTCTTTTCCCTATGCTGATGCCTTAGGAAAAAGCCCTAAGGTGGTCTAATCGTTGATTAGCGTTTGTGGCGACCTTCGTCTGCTACTGTCAATTTCTTGCGACCATGTGCGCGGCGAGCTGCCAATACGCGACGACCATTTGCAGTTGCCATACGAGCGCGGAATCCGTGTTTGTTGCGACGACGGCGTTGGCTAGGTTGGAATGTACGTTTCATTGTTTTATCTTATTTTGCGCCCCATCTCGTGGGCTTGGTTAATATTTTACGCGAAAAAGCGTGCAAAGGTACTACATTTTTCTTAATCCACCAAATTTTTTTAGCAAAAAAGAAAGAAAAATAGTCGTTTAGGTGCTTTTTCAGTAAAAAATGACTCTATTGAAACGAATAATTCCATGATGAGGGACTATCGTATGTTCAACACTTCAATCGGTTGACGCTTGTCAATGTCCAACTGAGCGGATTGGAATTTTACACGCTTAAAGTTGATATCCTTCAGGTCAATACAGCGGATAGAAGCATCGTACATTGTCCGATAGTAGAGACGCTGATTGTACAAGTCTGAGGCGATGGTCACTTGTGTGGCGCTAGGCATGTTGGGCACTTCTCGGGGATCGGAAAACTGAACGCCGACTGGAATGTCAAAATTGTTGAGCAGGTGAAAAGCTTGCATTACTGTTGCATCTTCATCGCCCAATCGAGGTGCGGTACTTTGGAAAAACGCTGCGCGAATAAAGCGAGAGGGAGGAGTCATGTCACCGGGCAATCCGTGCAAACCGCTACCGCCGCCAAATGCATTGAGATTCAGTCTGCCTACTTGACGGTGATTAACGGAGCCTGCTGATAGATTAACATAATTGTTCAGATTGGTCAGATGCCATGGGAAATCTGGAGAATTGGTTAGTACACCTAATGGGTTGTCGTAGAAGTGTACTTGTTGATTGACAATCTCCAAGACTACTTGTCTGCCATTAGGTTCGGTGATACGCCAGTGGGCGGTGCTCGCGCGAGGGTCGGTTCCTATCACGCGAATCTGCTCAATGCCTGTCTTCAACTCGTTAATCGTGGCGAAATTACTAAGAATCCATGCTACTAACTGCATGTCGCTTACACTTTGGTCTTTTTTGTTGGAATCGTAGGGGGGATACTCGCCGTATTGAGGGAAGTAGAATAGACCAACGCCTAATCCTGCCTCGTTGATTCCTTCCATGACGAAAGCATCGTTCTCAACGGATATGCCCACATAGCCGTATTGGGCAGTGAACTCTTTGCCGCCGATCGTGCCATCTGGCAAAAATGAACGCTGTACTTGTCCGCGTGGTACTACTACGTACATAGTGTGGAGCGGAGTAGCCGCCCATTCGATAGTGCGAGCTGTTACGGGATTGTTGTCCACTGTACGAAGGGTGATGCCTGTACATGACATGGCTCGCTGAGCAAAGAAACTGCATGCTACAAAGCAAGCTAATACAATAAATCGTTTCATAGGTGTTGAGGGGTTTAGGTTAATAATTAGTAGTATCTTATATCTATTAGTAGTATCTTATATTAGTATCTTATATCTATGTGGTATTTTATATCTATAATTCCACACTTGATACTTAAATGTCTACTTATAATCTGCAAAATTTGTGCCAAACTCAAACTGCCGCAAAACTGACTGCAAACGAATCAAATTAATTGCTATACTATGTCGACCTGATTGTAGCATATATCAAACTGAATATTAATCAGCGTTAGTATTCCTTCCGATTAGCGATAGGTTATTAGATGTATATTAGTGATTAATTAGTGATAAGTTAGTGATTAATTAGTTATTCGTATCCTTTTGTAAGCGAAGTGGTGACTTCGATACGTAAGTTTTTGTTACTTGTTTAGTGCTCGGGATGTCCATGCAAGCAAGAAAAACCGAACAAATAACGATTTTTCTTGCTCATCTCAAAATATTTCACTACCTTTGTGCCGCAATTTCAGATTAATGGGAGATTAACTAACTCTTAACTGATTTTGCAGACATATTAAAAGCGTTTATTAGCGCTTGTTTTGGTCATCAGAAATCCTGCAAAATTTCACAAACCCAAAGCAAGAAGGCAATAAACGCCCGTTGGGATATGCATATCCTGCCGCAGAGCGTCCACGCGTGGACTGCTCTGTTTGGTGGCATTTCATATTCGGCGTGGGCGTTGATTGTTTATTTTTGTTTGTAGGGTCTTGCAGGAACCTCTGATGAGAAAATAAACAATGAGAGGCACCACGCTTTTTTTATGTCAGTAAAAAAACACTGACATGAAACAAACAATCAAACATCTCTACGACAAATTCCGTCATCTCATATTGTACGGAATTATAGGTGGCTTTTGCGCCACTTTGGATTTTGGTATTTATACCTTATTATGCCACTTTGATATTCTTCCTTATCTTTGGGCGAATGTGATTAGTATTCATTGCGGTATTATATGTAGCTTTTTGCTCAATCGCACATTCAATTTCAAAGTCAAGGATAAAACTCCTCAACGTTTTGTCTCCTTTTATGTGGTAGGTTTAATTGGCTTAGGAATCAGCGAGTTAATGCTATACGTAATGGTGACTATTGGCGGATGGAATGAGTTGTTGTGCAAACTGATCTCCGTTATAATTGTTGCTCTGATACAATTTGTGCTTAATAAATATATCACTTTCAAAACCAAACAATCATGAAAGACATACTCTATATCGTGATGCCTGCTTACAATGAAGAAGCAAACATTGAAGATGTTATTCAACAATGGCATCCAGTCTGTGAACGAATCAGCAAGGAAGGCAATGAGGCAAAATTGGTCATCGCCAACGATGGAAGCAAAGACAATACCTTCGCAATTATGCAAAGTCTATGCAGTCAATATCCCCATTTACTTCCAATTGACAAACCCAATTCGGGACATGGTGCAACAGTTTTGTATTTATATCGCTATGCTATCAAAGAGGGTGCAAATTTTGTCTTCCAAACGGATAGTGATGGCCAAACGCTGCCAGAAGAGTTTTGGCAGATGTGGGAACGTCGCTATGAGTATGACTTCCAAATAGGTACACGCGGAGGGCGAGAAGATGGTGCAAGTCGTGTATTTGTAACAAAAGTATTGCGTTGGGTAGTTTGGCTAATGTTTGGCGTATGGGTAAAAGATGCGAACACACCATTCCGCTTAATGAATGCTACTCATCTGCAAGCGATTATGCAACTTATCCCAGAAGATTTCTTCTTGGCAAATGTAGCGGTATCTGCTATTGCGGTTAAGAAGAAAGAGAAGATGGGCTGGTATCCCATTACTTTCCGTCCTCGCCAAGGTGGTGTTAACTCAATCAACATGAAACGCATCTTCAAAATTGGCGTAAAAGCATTAAGTGATTTTAGAATGATAAATAAGAATTTAAGATGAACAAAGTTTTTGATAATATGAGTGTTGTTTTAGAAAAGAAATATATTTATGCGTTCGTATATTTGTTAATTTCTTTTGCGTTTTTATTTTATTTTTCGGATAGTACTTCTCCTTTGTATGTCATAGAATGTTATGATAGCGTGGTATTTAAACAGATGGGAGCATATATACTCAGTGGCAGAGTACCGTATGTGGATATGTTTGATCATAAAGGTCCATTGCTGTATTTTATCCAAGCATTGGGATTATGGATAAATCCCAATAGGTGGGGAATATTTCTACTTCAATGGCTAGGATTATTTATATCAACTATCATGTGGCATAAAATAAGTCGTATGTACCTATCGCCACTTAAAAGCTTCTTATGTGTAGTATTGGTGTTGTTTACATATTTTTATTTGTTGCAGTATGGCAATCTAACGGAAGAATATTCTAATGTATTTATTTCTATTTCTTTTTATATATCTTTGTGTATAATAAAGCATGAATATATAGGCAAAACCAAACTTCTTCCACATATAGTTTTAGGTATCTGTCTGGCTTCCGTGTTTTATATTCGTCCAAATGATGCTGTGGCTTTTATAGGAGGTTTATTATTAGGATTATTCCTGTATCATGTTGTAAATAAATCATATATGGTAGTTTTGTCAGAAGTAATAGGTGTGTTTGTGGGATTTGTCATTGTGTCTTTACCTATCTTTAGTTACTACGCATATCATGATGCGATTGTTGATTTGTGGTACGGCTTAATTAAATACAATACGTTATACTCTGAAGGCTTGATAAATATGTTGTCAGATTGTTTGAGTGTAACGAAAGGTCAATATTTACCGATATTAATAGCTGTAGCTATATTATGTTATACGCATGAGGATAAAAAGATAGGATATCTAATATATCCCACTTTGGTATTAGGCTATATATTATTGGGCTCTCGCACGTATTTACACTATTTTATGGTTTGGTTACCAATAGTATTTTTGTCATTTTGGTTGTTTGTACTATCAACTAAGAATAAAGCGATAATCGTGCTATCAATTTTAGTGTATATTTCTTTGCCAATTCGTAGTGGTAATATTCTGAAAACACCATATCATTATTATGCACTAGTTAAGCAAAATATTCGTATTAGTCAGCAAGAGGAACAACAAATTATACACACGAAAGAAATATTTGATGTTGTTTCTGAAGAAGATAAAGATAGTATATGGTCCTATAATTTAGCATGGAATGATACTATGATGACCTATCATATTTTGTATCAACACCATATTTTGCCTTGCAATAGAGTGCAGATTCCTTTTATGGCTGATGTGGATGAAGAATTATACAAGGAAATGAATATCGTAAAAGCTTTTCCGAAATATATCTTATTTTCTGTGAGAGAAGAACCATTACCTTCATATAGAATTCATGATAGTTTGTTCATTGAAAACAATTACTATGTTCTAGACACAATTATGAATCCCGACTTGATTCTATATAAACGCAAATAACGAGGCAAAGACTTTCCCTGTTACTCATTTGCAAGTAAATGTTGTATAAAAGTAAACTTTTCGCTCATTTGCTTGCAAATGTGTATTTTTTGTTGTACCTTTGTAGCGAAATTGGATAAGTTTGTGATTATGAAACGTAAAATAGCCATTATAGCGGGCGGAGATAGTTCTGAATATGAAGTCTCGTTGCGTAGCGCAGCAGGCATAGAATCCTTCTTAGCCGACCAACAGCAATATACTACTACCATCGTTCTGCTTCGAGGAACGGATTGGAAAGCCAAAGTGAATGAGAATGAATGGATAACCATTGATAAAAATGATTTCTCCTATACTCATAATGGTGAGAAGCATACTTTTGATTTCGCATATATCACTATTCATGGCACACCAGGCGAGAACGGCGTGCTGCAAGGGTATCTAGACATGATTGGCATGCCATACTCATGCTGCGGCGTGTTGGCGGCGGCCATGACATTCAATAAATATACTTGTAACCACTACCTAAAAGCTTTTGGCGTACGTGTGGCAGAGAGCGTATTATTGCGCAAGAACCAAGAGCCAAAACTCAAGAGCGAAGATATCATTGCACGAGTGGGATTGCCTTGTTTCATCAAAACGAATGTGGGAGGCTCTTCATTTGGCGTGACCAAGGTAAAAAGTATGGAGGGTGTAGAACCCGCGATAGAAAAGGCGTTTGCAGAAGGTGGCGAGGTAATTTGCGAGGCTTTTATGAAAGGTGTGGAAATTACCTGTGGAGCTTACAAGACAAGAAATAAAGCAGTCGCATTCCCTATCACAGAAGTGGTAACAAGTAATGAGTTCTTTGACTACGATGCCAAATACAATGGTCAAGTAGATGAAATAACTCCTGCTCGTATCCCCGATGAAGTACGTGATAAGGTGCAGGATTTGACTTTGAAGATATATGACATCCTGGGCTGCAAAGGCATTATTCGTATTGACTATATTCTAACTGAGGGTTGGACTATCAACCTGTTGGAAGTGAACACCACCCCTGGTATGACTGCCACTTCGTTTATTCCGCAGCAAGTGCGTGCTGCTGGATTAAATATTGGAGAGGTCCTAAGTGAGATAATAGAAGATGGTTTGGCTATATAGGAAAGGAGTAGGGTTATGGATATTAATAGTGAGGTATTAAAGTTGGACTGGAAACGCGAGCCATATGGCTTGTATGAACCTATTGAATATACGTTGGCGGCAGGTGGTAAGCGTGTGCGTCCGCAATTGGCAATGATAGCTGGCCAAATGTTTGGCGGTAAGGAGGAGGATTTGTTACCCGCAGCCTTAGCCTTGGAGGTGTTCCATAATTTCACGCTATTGCACGATGATGTGATGGACAAGGCGGATGTGCGTCGCGGAAGGCCTACAGTGCATGTGAAGTGGAACGAGAACACCGCTATCCTCTCAGGTGATCAAATGTTGATAGAAGCCTACAAACTGTTGTCGGACGTACCTTCGGATAAACTGCCAAAGGTGCTGCGTTTATTCAATAAGATGGCTACAGAGATTTGCGAGGGACAGCAATACGATGTGGATTTTGAGCAGAGAGAGCAAGTCGCTATAGAGGAATACCTCAAAATGATTCGTCTTAAGACTTCTGTTTTACTCGCAACTGCTTTGCAGATAGGAGCTTATATCGCTGACGCCGATGAACGAGCACAAGAGGCATTGTATCAGTTTGGTATCAATATAGGACTGGCTTTCCAAATACAAGATGATATTTTGGACGTATGGGGCGATCCTAAGACTTTTGGCAAGGCAGTAGGTGGCGATATTAGTTGCAATAAGAAGACCTTTGTCTATTTAGAGGCGATGAGGCGATTAGGTGATGAGGCGGAGGGCTTAGAACAATGGTATAGCCAAGTCCTGGAGGATAATACCGAAAAGATTGCTGCGGTGAAGGCTATTTTTGAACAGTTAGGTGTAAGAGAAGCCTGCGAAGCCGTTGTGGAAAATTATACCCAAAAAGCATTGGCGATATTGGACACGCTGCCACAAAATGTAGCCAGCGAGCAACTTCGCCAACTCGCAAATAAACTCAATACCCGCAAAGATTAGAACATACAGTAAATTGTGGAATAAGTTGTAAATAGTAAATTGTCAAATAGTAAATATCTTTATGCCTTATCGTCGATTACCTAAAACAGATCAAGCACGCTTGCACGCTCTAAAACAAGCGGTGCATCATGCATCAGAAGTGGAATTTAACCAACAAGCGATTAACTACAAAACGCTAATTGAAGCGCAGCGTATTCTATTGCAGTTTGAAAATCAAGTGGCGCAATACCATGAGAACTTCAATACTAAGGTGTCGGATAACAAACAATACCGCCACAAAGTGCGTAATGCGCGAATGTACATCTCGCATTTTATTCAAGTGCTAAACTTGGCAGCTATTCGTGGCGAAATCAAGAAGGGGCAAAAAGAGTTGTATAAACTAGATCCTAATAACCATACATTACCCGATCTGAGTACCGAAGAGAATCTCATCATGTGGGGACAAAATATTATTGATGGTGAGAATGCCCGTGTCAGTCAAGGTGGTTTTCCTATTTATAATCCTGCTATTAACAAAGTGAAGGTGCATTACGATATCTTCCGTGAACATTATAATACGCACGTGCTTCACCAGCGTTCTCACTCACGTGTGCATGGGGAAATAGAGAGTATGCGAGAGAAAGCTGACGCACTTATTCTAGAAATATGGGATCAAGTGGAGGGATTTTATAAAGATGAATTGCCATATGCAAAATTTACGAAATGCCAAGCATATGGTATTATCTATTATTATCGTACAGGTGAGGCTAAATTGACTCCTCAAATAGATCAACAAATTCTACGTGAGCGTGCGCGGCAAACTACACTTGAATGGTCTGAGATGGCAGAATGATGCGGTGCATCTTCCGATCGTGCCTGTGGACAGGTACTTCGTCAACCAATTGGAAATCATATCCCACGCCTATGAACATGGCGTGGGGTTGTGTTTTTAAGAAACGATCATAGTAGCCTCCGCCACGTCCCAAACGATTTCCTTTCTTGTCAAATGCAACAGCAGGTACGATAATGATATCAATCTTTCCGTTGTATGCAGATGTGGTAGGTTCAGGGATTCCAAATTTACCACGATGCATCTTGTCATTTCCCTCGTAAGGATGTGCTGTCATCCCCTTTTGATGAGATACGGGTAACAATAACGTTTTTTCGCGTTTATACCGTTTGAAGAGTGGTAATACATCAACTTCGTTGTTCTTGGGATAGTACAATAATACCGTTTTCGCTTCTTTGAAAGCGGTTATTTGCTCTAATTGCTCCAATATGGATGCCGATAAAGTTGAGCGCTCTTCTGCCGAAAGCATGCGACGTTTTTGCACTAATAACTCACGCATACGTTGTTTAGCACGATGCATTCGGTTCCGGGGGAGCAATTTTAATAGATCCTTTATAGTTGATTCGAACAACATAGAAAACTAATTTGATAAATTCAGCCTACAAAGGTACTATATTTTTTACATATATGCAAGCATTTGCTGTCTTTTTCTGAAAAATCGGGAATATATTTGCGTATGTCAGAAAAAAGCAGTATCTTTGTGGCATATTTTGCTATTTTTAACATTTTTTAGAAGATGCAGAGATTTTTTTACATATTCGCGCTGATAGCATTACTATTTGTCGCTTGTGATGAAAGTGAGACAGTCATTACTACTTCATCCGAAAATAGGGTGAACACTTTCACATTCTATACTGATACTGCTAATCCTGGATTGACAGAAGTGGTTTATAAGATTGAGCATAAGGATTTGCCAGATACAGGTCGTATCTATTGTGCTGATTCATTGCGATTTGGTACTCGCCTAGATAGCGTAATCCCTTATGTTACGTATAAAGCTACTCCTGCTTCGGCAACATTTTTTACGTTAGACTCTACGATTGTGAGTACAGGTATGGATACGATGAACTTGAGTATTCAACCTTGCTATTTAATGGTAGAATCATCAGACTTGCTGCATAAACGTTGGTATCGCATTGATCTTCAAGTGCATCAGGCTGACCCTAAGCTATATGTATGGCACAAGCTGACAGACCAAATCTTTGCTCCACAGAATTGCGAGCAAAAGGCCTTCTATATGGATGGACTAGTTTACTTGTTCGTTAATAATGGTTTTAGCACCACTATTTATAAGTCTGCAGATGGTGCATTGTGGGAGGAAACAGAAACGCCTGCAGGTCTGCCAATACCATGTCAAGTGCGTGATATATTGCAACATAAGGACACTTTGTACTATGTGGCAGGTGATAAATTGTACACTTCTACGGATCTCACCCATTGGTCAGAGAAAGACTTTGCGACACGTGACTTTGCATTGGTAAATATGCTAGTGGTGTTTGATGGCAGATCATGGTGTATATTGCAAGATCGTACCACGCAAGAATTACTATTAGGTAGTGTGGTTAGTGGAGATATTCAGCCCGCAGAATCTATTTACGGACTAGACGGCAATAAGTTGCCAAAGAATTTCCCAGTGAGTGATTTTGCTGCATTGTCGTTCCAAAGCAGCAGCGAGCGTCCACGCGCAATGGTAGTGGGCGGTCGTACATTAGACGGTACGGCTGTGAATACCCGTTGGAACCTTGAACATGAATTATCGGCAGGTTATCGTATGCTGGATTTCTCCATCGAACAACCATCGTTTAATTCCTTGACAGGTGTATCTATTATTCAATATGATGGTCGTTTGTTGATGTTTGGTGGTGTAGATAATGATTTGGAATGGCGTAGCGATATTCTTTGCTCCGATGATGAAGGTATGAATTGGTACGTGCCTGATTCTACGCATAATAAGCTGCCCGATACATATACATCACGCCAACATCAAACTGTGGTGCTGGATGACCAACAAAATATCTTTATTATTGGTGGTCAATCGTTTGTGGATACCTATAGTGATGTATATCGTGGTTATCTGAACGAACTTAAATGGGCAGCCCTCAATGAATAATTCTCAAGACATACGCAAAGTCATACTGTCGGAGTTCCGTCAGTACGAAGATATGTTTGCTCAGGCCTTGCAGAGCGGTGATGACCTACTGTCGCAAGTATTAGACTATATCCATTCGAAACGTGGCAAGCAACTGCGCCCGATATTGGTGATGTTGTCGGCTGCGCTGTGTCGCGGAGTGACGGATAAGACCATCCAAACAGCCGTTGCATTGGAACTGATGCACACCGCATCGTTGGTACACGATGATGTGGTGGATGATTCTCCTATGCGTCGAGGTAGCGAAGCCGTACATACCGTATGGAACAACAAGATTGCAGTCTTAGTAGGTGATTATTTACTTACCTGTGTGATGCACATCCTTTCTGAGTTGCGGAATGTCACCATACTGAATATCATGTCCACTATGGGCGCATCGCTGACTTCAGGTGAGTTGTTGCAGTTGCACTCTGGACAGTCGATGTGGATTAGCGAGGAACAGTACAACAAAGTGATAGAGCAGAAGACCGCTTGCTTGTTCGCTGCGTGCAGCGAGGCTGGTGCAGCTAGCACCGGTGCTACCATGCGGCAGATGACGGCTATGCGACAATTTGGAATGCATTTGGGCATGTGCTTCCAACTCAAAGATGATGTGCTGGACTACTCCGACGTGGAAGATATAGGCAAGCCCACTATGAATGATATTCGTGATGGTAAAGCTACACTACCTTTGCTCATCTCACTACAACGCGCAACCAAAGAAGAAGCTGACACTATTCGTGAACTATCTGAGGCATTAGCCAATAAATCGCCACATTTAGATATTTTTGCTGCGGAACAAGAGATTAAGTCATTTGTTCTGCGCTACGATGGTATTCGCTATGCGCACCAAGAGATGGAGAAACACCGCAAGAAAGCCATAGCAGCATTGTCCATTTTCCCCGATAATAAATACAAAGAGAGTTTGATTACCCTGCTGAACTACGCTATCAATCGCGTGAAATGATAGCAAAGTGATAGCGACAGGAGGGTCGTCTGCCGTTGATCACACGGCGAAGTCCCTATGAATTTCCTATGAACTCCCTATGAACTCCCTATGAGGTTCCTATGAAGACAAGGGGATAACAAGGGGTGTGCTTAGAGGATACGGTTGATTTTTTCGATAAGATTTTCTTGCAGTTGTGCGTCGGATAGTGTTTTAAGCACTTCATCGAAGAAAGCACACAAGAGTAGTTTGGCTGCGGTATCGCGGTCAATACAGCGTTGCTGCATATAGAAAAGCGCGGACTCGTCGAGTTGTCCCGTAGTAGCACCGTGACTGGCCTTGACATCGTCGGCGTAAATCTCCAATTGTGGTTCGGTAATCATGTCAGCTTGGCAGGAGAGCAAGATGTTGCGGTTGGTCTGGTAAGCCTCGGTTTGTTGTGCATCAGGTAGTATTTTTAACTCCCCCTTGAATGATCCTTTGGCTTGGTCATCCAATACGAACTTAAAGAGCTGCGAAGAATATCCTCCTCCGATGTTATGCAGTACGTTGGTATGGATATGTGCCTGCTGTGCCCCGTGCAAGAGTCCCATGCCGTAGAGTTCTGTTCTACAGTTGGTGGCATTTTGCTCTAACGTAATGGAGGCATGCCACTGCTCATCTGCTGTTGCGTTGTCAGACAAGCAGATGAGGTGCAAACGTAAAGAAGACCCCTCCTCTTGTATGAAATGATGGTGGGCATTGAGTTCGTTGAGCAAGACTATCTCACGGGTTTCGCCTGCGGGGATGATATGTGGTGTAGAGTCGTGTAGCATTTGTAGCGGGGTATAGTTATTCGTTGAGGAAGGCATAGCCCTTTTCTTCTAGTTCTAAAGCTAGTTCCTTGCCACCAGTACGTACAATTTTGCCATCAGCTAAGACATGCACAAAGTCTGGTACAATGTAATCCAATAATCGTTGGTAGTGAGTGATGACAATAGAAGCAGTATGAGGTGTTTTGAGTTTGTTAACTCCTTCAGCAACAATGCGTAATGCATCAATATCAAGTCCCGAGTCGGTCTCGTCCAAAATCGATAGGCATGGTTCTAACATCGCCATTTGAAAAATCTCGTTTCTTTTCTTTTCGCCTCCCGAGAATCCTTCATTCACAGAACGATTGGTGAGTCTATTATCCATACCAACTAGTGCCTTTTTCTCTCGCATAAGTTTGAGGAACTCCGCTGCCTTTAATGGCTCTTTTCCCTCATGCTGGCGTTTTTCATTGACAGCTGTACGCATGAAGTTTACGACGGATACGCCAGGAATCTCGACTGGATATTGGAATGATAAGAAGATTCCTTCTCTAGCGCGTATTTCAGGCGCCATGTCCAAAAGGTTTTTACCTCTGAAAATGACTTCTCCTTCTGTGATGGTATATGCAGGATGCCCCGTCAGAACATTGGATAATGTGGATTTACCAGCACCATTAGGCCCCATAATAGCATGTACTTCTCCCTCCCGAATGGTAAGGTTGAGCCCTTTAAGTATTTCCTTGCCTGCGATAGAGGCATGTAAGTTCTTTATTTCGAGCATATCGTAGTAATAACAGTCTCTCCGACTGCTTGAAGTGTTTGTTTATTAATATTTCTCATATCATCTTTCTGTGTATGCCACCACTCAGCAAAACCTGTGCCATTATTGGTTTTGTAATCAATAATATCTACGCATGGGATCCCTGCAATAGTGTTTATGTAGTAGTGATCATCAGTAATCGGATATGCCAGTTGGTTGACAAAATAACGGCTGTATCCCAGTTTAGCCGCTGTTCGCCATATCTGCTCTACGTAGTTGCCTGCATAGTTCACAGAAAAATATTCGCGTGGGAATGTGGCAGAAGGATCTCCAACCATATCCAATAGAATGCCATATTGGTATTTGGTGCGCTGATTTGCAGGCATTGATGCATATTGCTTTGCCCAGAATTGGCTGCCAAGGCACCAAGTGTCTTGGCGCTCGGGACCCGTATAATGGTTAGGAGTACCCATATCCTCAGCATCAAAGAAGATGATATCAATGGTTGGCAGTTGTGCTGCTTGGTCTGTTCTTTGCAAAGCGTGTAATTGGCGCGCAATTTCTAGCAATATTCCTACTCCACTAGCTCCATCATTGGCGCCAGGTACGGGTAGGAATCGATTGTCATAATCTTCTTCCTCATCACTCCATGGGCGTGTATCCCAGTGTGCGCAAAGAAGAATAGAGTAGGGTGTAGTACCTGGATAGTGAGCAATGATGTTGCGCAAAGGTAGCGCATGACCTGCGTAATTGGTCATTGTCCCTTGCTGCTGCGTAACTGCTGCTCCATGCCGTTGTAACTCGCTTACGAGCCAATCACCACATGCTTGATGTGGGGCGGTGTTCGGTATGCGGTAGCCAAAAGCCATCTGCTGGTTGATATATCTATATGCTGAGTCCGCTGAAAATGACCAGCGGACTTCAGATGTAGTGGCAGGTCTGGAATGGCATGCTACCAAACCCAATAGAAAGACAATATATAGTAACTTCCTGTAAATCAAATTAATGAATATTCAATTCGCTCACAGAACGATGCTCTTGAATAGCCAATATGGTTTCAGCAATAGGCTTAGCCATAGAAACAATATTAACCTTTGAGCAACGCTCTTTGTTGAAAGGAATAGAATCAGTGAAGATTAATTCCTCCAACGCTGAATTAGTTACACGTTCACATGCAGGACCTGACATCAATCCGTGTGTTACTAGCGCACGTACCGATTTAGCACCAGCAGCTTTCATTACTTCAGCGGCTTTGCATAGTGTGCCCGCTGTATCTGCGATATCATCAATGATAACGACATTTTTACCTGTTACATCACCCAAAACTCGCATTTCGCCGATTTGGTTGGCATTAGGACGATGTTTGTAGCAGATAACCATAGGTACATCTTGCTTGGTGAGTTCGGTGAGTTTCTTAGCGAATACGGATGCGCGCTTGGTGCCACCTACATCTGGAGATGCAACAATCAAGTTGTCAAGATTCAGACTTTGTACATAGTTAGCTAACACATTTGCACCATACAAGTGATCCACAGGAATATCAAAAAAACCTTGGATTTGGTCGGCATGCAGGTCCACAGTAATCACACGATCAGCTCCTGCACCCTGCAAGATATTAGCGCAGACTTTAGCTCCAATGGATACGCGTGGTTTGTCCTTTCGGTCTTGACGTGCCCAGCCGAAATAAGGAATAACAGCTATTACTTTGTATGCACTTGCACGCTTAGCTGCATCAATTGCCAATAGCAACTCCATTAGATTGTCGCTGTTTGGGCAAGTGGATTGCACAATGTAAACCGACTGACCACGAACCGATTCTTCGAAACTTACTGCAAACTCGCCATCTGAAAAACGAGCTACATTAACATGACCGAGCGGGCATCCGAGATACTCGCAGATACGCGTTGCTAGTGCTTCACCTTTAGAGCCTGCAAACACTTTGTAGGGACTTGCTTCTACCACCATGATTGTATATTTTTTATAGATTATGTTCCTAATCCTGAAATATTGTGCAAAAGTACTACTTTTTTTTGAAATATGCAAGTACAATTTGCATAAATGCAAAAAAAGCAGTAATTTTGCCGACAAAATATGATTGGAGTACTATGACAAATAAAGAACTATATTCTCGATTTTGTTCATTAACGTTGGATTTGCCTATCTTCATGCAAGGTTGGTGGATGGACGCTGTATGTGCAGGCAAGCAGTGGGATGTTTTGCTCTGCGTGAAAGTGGGAAATGAGTATCGTCTGTTGGAGAATGAAGATGGTGAATATGAGATTGTGGCAGTGATGCCTTATTTATCGCGTAAGCGCGCGTGGGCGAGGTACGTAGTGATGCCACAAATGACTCAGATAGGTGGTATCTGGTTGCGGGAGGATATACGTAGTGATGTGGATGCGCAACATTCAATTTGTCGCTGTTTTAAGCAGCAATTGGATGCAATGCAACTGAGTTATTATTATCAACATTTTCCTTTGAATAGTAGTTTGCCTGTGTATATGGCAGATATGGGGTTTAAACTGAAAAGGCGTGTTACGTATCGCATAGAAGATTTGAGTGATCTAGATGCTGTTATTAGCCGTTTCTCAAAGAATAAGAAAAGGCAACTGCAAAAGGCATTATCATTGCATGTTGATTACAATATGCATATAGAAGATTTCTATCGTTTTCATATGGACTGCTTGCGTGAACAAGGGAAAGATATTAGTTATACTCGAGAGTTTTTGCTGGTGATGGAGCGCAAGACCAGCCGTCTCAATCAGAGTCAAGTAATATCTATCTGCAATGCTGATAATCAAGTACTTGCTGCGGCTTTTCTGGTCTGGGACAATCATAGCATGTATTATCTTATCCCGTGTTATCGTCTGCAATATAAAGATTCTGGCGCTAGTGCCTTGCTGGTGCTTGAGGCTATCAAATTGGCTCGTCAGAAAGGTGTTGCGTTTGATTTTGAGGGTAGTATGATTAAAGGCGTGGCTAGCCATTATAAACAATTTGGTAGTACGCCGGTTCTTTATTATAGCGTGGAGAAATATTATCATTGGTGGTTCTGGTTTGCTATTGCTTATAATCGTTTGAGAGAAAGAAAGATGAGATAAAGGAAATATGTATCCTTGTAAACATATTATTTTTTTGCAAGCCGCTCATACTGATACGGATGAGCGTGTCTTGTATCATCAGGCGCAGACGTTGCGAGATGCGGGGCATCGTGTAGAAATATATGGGATGCATGATTATATACAATTTACGCCCAAAGTGGCTGATATTTATATTGTTGACACTCCAAAAGCATTATGGAAAGTTCGCCGTATATCTGCAAAAATCATCTATGATATTACAGAGTGGTATCCGTCAAAAAAGAATCTACGGAACATTCGCTTTGGGAAAATAATAAAGGCAATTATTCTTTTTTTTGCTAACCTCTGGGCTGGATATAAAGCAGATGCATTTATTTTTGGCGAAGAGGACAAAGCAAAGCCTTTCCAATGGTTGTTTCCCCGAAAGAAAAATATTTTTCTACCATATTACCCCAATCTAGATTATATCCATCCTGTTTTGCATAATGATATTACGAAGGAATGTCATGTGTTGTATGCTGGAGCATTAACTAAGGAAAAGGGGTGGCATCGGGTGATGAGTACAATGCAGCAGGTCGCCGATCAACTTCCAGATACATGTTTCTATTTGGACGTTATCACGAGAGATGCATTGCCGTGTTTATCCAATCGCGATAATTTGCATGTTCAGCGATTAGACTTCCTACCTTTTGAACAATTCTGCCAACAGATTGTCAAGTATGATTTGTTTTTAGATTTGCGCATTTCAGATTTTGAAAATACACGTTGCTTGCCCATAAAATTGTTTTATTATATAGCTTGTGGAAGACCATCTATCTATACCAATTTATCAGCCATAAAAAAAGGTGTTCCCGAGATTAATCAATGTGTACGACTAATAGATAGGATTGAAGAGGCTGTGGACTCTCTGAAAGAATATATTTGCAATGCGTCGTATTACAACGAACATTGTAGACAGGCACGCCAATTGGCTGCAACCAAATACAATTGGAGCAGAATTAAAATGCTTTTGCTCCAATTGGTAAACGAAGTTTAGTGGTAGAAGGATGGCATTTTGACGGCAATACATGTACATTTTGTGATACTTTTGTTGAAAATCACTACTATTTTGTGAAAAAATTGTAAAAAACGTAGAAGATATTTGCACAATTCAGAAAAAAGCAGTAAATTTGCAGTCCGAAATGGTAGGGCTATAAAATGCGCCATAAAATAGTAAACATAAAAAACACAAAACAATATGCAACTAAAGAAAAATCCCCAAGCAAGCTTGGAAGACAAGAAACTGACCTATGTGCTTATAGGTTTGGCATTTGTATTGAGCATTTGCTATGTCGCTTTTGAGTGGACAGAACAAGAAGTGACAAAGTATGAAGTAGTGGATACCGAGTTCCTCTTTGAGGATGAAATCGAAATCCAACAAACCTCACAAGAAACTCCTCCTCCACCTCCACCACCAGCACCTGTTGAAGTAGAAGTTCTGAATGTGGTTGAAGATGATGTGGAAGTTGAAGAAATCCAAATTAATACTGAGGATGATAAAGATGTAGAAGTTGTTATTGCTCCCCCTGTAGAGGCCCCTGTTGAAGAAGAGGAAGAGGAAGTTATCTTCGTGGTCGTAGAGTCAATGCCAGAGTTCCCAGGCGGTCAACAAGCTATGATGAAATACATTGCTGATAACGTTAAGTACCCTGTTATTGCGCAAGAGAATGGTATCCAAGGTCGTGCTATTTGCCAATTCGTGGTAGAGAAAGATGGTAAGGTAACGGATATTCAGGTAGTTCGCTCTTCTGGTGATGCTTCGCTAGATAAAGAGGCTGTACGCGTAATCAATAGCATGCCTAAGTGGAAACCTGGTAAGCAACGTGGTAAACCAGTACGCGTGAAATTTACATTGCCTGTAAACTTCCGTTTGCAATAATATCTCTTCGATTAATTTTAGAGATGGATCTGTCCATCCGTAATATCGAATACTGTAAGGGTGTCGGCGCAAAACGCGCCGACATTCTTCGTAAAGAGCTGGGGGTGAAGTCGGCTTTGGATATATTGTATCAATTCCCATATAAGTATATCGATCGAAGTCGCTTTTATTATATACATGAAATAGATGATGAGGAAACCTACGTCCAAATTATAGGATACATTACAGAGTGGCATACTATTGGAATAGGGCATGCGCAACGCCTGTCTGCTACTTTTACGGATGGAAGACATACTATAGAACTGGTATGGTTTAAGGGGGTGAAATATGTCAAGCTGGAGCGCAACGTGCAATATTTGCTTTTTGGCAAACCTTCACGATTTAATCACCAGTATAATTTTGTGCATCCTGAACTTACTCCTATGACTAAGGTACAACCAGAGATGACGCAAGGTTTAGAGCCTTACTACAACACTACGGAGGGCATGAAACGCGCAGGAATCAATTCTAAAGCCATGCGCACAATCATCGCACAGATTATCCCAGAACTGCAACAACAGGGAATGGTGGATACTATTGGTATGGACATTGTGCAGCGGTATCATCTCATGCGTCTCAGTGAATCATTAGTAAATATTCATTTCCCTAAGGATATGCTCACTATGCAAAAGGCTCGTGAGCGATTGAAATTCGAAGAACTATTTTATATTCAATTGCAAATCCTTAGGCAGATGAAGCGCCGTGAACAAAATAGCGGTTTTATAATGCCAATAGTGGGAAAAGCCTTTCATGCCTTCTATCAGACTTGTTTGCCTTTTCCACTCACGAACGCGCAAAAACGTGTGGTACGTGAGATTCAAGCAGACATCAAATCTGGAAAGCAGATGAATCGCTTGCTGCAAGGGGATGTCGGTAGTGGCAAGACAATTGTGGCTTTACTGACGGCGCTGCTGGCGGTTGATAATGGATATCAGGCATGTATTATGGCTCCTACGGAAATACTAGCCAATCAGCACTATCTAACGATTAGTACATTGCTAGCACCATTAGCTACTATTAATTGTCAGTTGTTAACTGGTTCCACGTCGCGAAAGCAGAGGATACCTATTCATGAACAACTGCGATCGGGTGAAATCAATATTCTAATAGGCACCCATGCGTTGATAGAAGATGATGTGCAATTTGCTAATCTCGGCTTATGTATCATTGATGAACAACATCGGTTTGGTGTAGCGCAACGTGCCAAGTTATGGAATAAGAATACTCAACCTCCACATGTTCTCGTCATGACAGCTACGCCTATCCCTCGGACGCTAGCAATGACTGTCTATGGAGATCTGCAGGTGAGTATTATTGATGAACTTCCTCCTGGACGCAAACCTGTGCAGACGCTTCACTATTCTATCCAACGTCGAGCATTTATCAACCAGTTTATTGCGCAGCAAATTGATATGGGGCGTCAGGTGTATGTGGTCTATCCCCTCATCAACGAAAATGAGAATCTAGACTTGCATGATCTTACCAATGGTTATAATCAACTGTGCGAAACTTTTCCAAACTATCGCATATCCATGGTACATGGTCAAATGAAAGCCAAGGATAAGGATGAGCAGATGCAGCGTTTTGTTAGCGGCGAGACACAAATCTTGGTGGCTACGACGGTGATTGAGGTGGGGGTGAATGTGCCGAACGCTAGCGTGATGATTATTGAAAATGCCGAACGATTTGGTTTAAGCCAACTGCACCAGTTACGGGGTAGAGTAGGGCGTGGTGCGGAACAGAGCTATTGCATATTGCTCACGCGGGTGGAAATGAGTAAGGATACACGCAAACGCATGGATATCATGGTGGCTACCAATGATGGTTTTCGCATTGCTGAGGCGGATTTGCAGTTGCGTGGCCCTGGAGATTTAGAGGGAACACAGCAGTCGGGTCTGCCCTTTGAATTGCATATTGCTAGTCTCACATCTGATGGGCAGTTGCTGGACTTAGCACGCCAAGCTGCAATGGAGATCTTGGAGGCTGACCCATTGCTTGAGCATATGCAGAATCGTATTTACAAACAGCGGCTAGATTATCTACGAATCATTGCTGGTAATTGGGGAGAGATATCGTGATGATTATTTCTTCTTCATCCCGTGTTGTTGAAGCACATCTTCGCACATGTTGATAAAGGATTGCACAGAGTGTTCGAGTGAGTATTTAGAAGCCTCTTGCGCGTAGCGTTTACCCATAGCATGGCGTTCTGTGGGGTGATCCAACCAATAATCTATTTTGCAGGATAAGTCTTTTGCATCTCCTGCACGAAACAAACTGCGACTATCCAATGCAAATGACGGGGTTGCAGATAAGCTGCTGTTAGAGATGATATGTACCAAGCCTGTCGCAAATGCTTCAATACATGCAATGGCTTCGCTTTCCATATCGCTAGCATGTACATAAACATCTGTTTGTGCTAATAAGTCAATCAATTGCGGTTGACTATAATATACAAAGTCTGGTGGGTTTTTTAATCTGATTCGTTTAGCGAGTTGTTTGTATTCATTTAGCAATGGCCCTCTTCCTGCAAATACTAGTTGTATTTGTTCGGCATATTTGGATTGTGCGGCTGCGCGTATGATTAAGTCTTGTCGCTTTTCGCGTGCTAGACGGCCAACCATTGTGATAATGATCTTATCTTTATAGGCTGGAGATTTATAGTGTTTCTGTTCTACAAAGGCGTTACTTATTCCATTGGAGATCGCACGAATATCGTTTTTATATCCATGTCTTAGCTCATTAGCCATGAAGGAACTAGGGCAATGGATATGTGTGAAGTGCGAATAAATCTTTTTATTCCAGATACGATATACCCAATCATTTAGCTTCGAACATTTGCCTAAATTGAAAGCGCTTAATACGTTTTCTGACTGTATGTGGAACGCGCTAGTAGCAGGCTTGTTCATTTCTCGAATGACTGGCAAGCATCGGTAGGTAAGGGCATATGGCATCATGCAGTGGACTAAATCTGCCCATGCTATGGCTTGGCGAATAATATGCATATCAATTTTTGGGAAATGAAAATCGTACTTCTGCAATAATGGCTCTACGATAGGAAAATCATATTTCTCTAGTGGATATGTTTCTACTTCATTCGTATTGCAAACACCTAAAATGCGGACTTGATGTCCTTGGCGGCGGAGTTCTTCGGCAAAGCGACGACAACTAATTGTGGTACCATTGTTTGATGAAATAAAGTCATCAATAATGAATAAAATTTTCATATTGCTTAAATTATTTTTTATGATTCATAGCTATATTAGTACACCCAGCGCAAATTATCTATCCATAATATATTGCCTTCATGCGCTCTAAAAACGCCTGCGCAACTTGAGGTTATTTGTAAGATGACATGGGTGGGGGCTTCGGTGCCAAAGCCTACTTCTTCTATTTCAACTATTTTCCCTTGGGAGTTGCAAGCCATCATGATGGATTTGTTGAGTCGTTCGTTAGGATGATAAGTTGAATCGTTGGTTATATCTCCCCTGCGAATGGGTAGGTCGTGATTATTGACCCATTCGGGTATATCTTGATAGATACGTTCACTAGCGGTACCTACTCGGCGCGCATAAATTTTGCCTGTCTTGGGATCTTCCCAGCGGTGCTGTAAAAAGACAAAAATTTCGGCATAATCTTTCCCTTTTTCTATTTCTGGCTTGTTACGTTGTGTGTTAGTGACAATATCAGATTCTTCTATTCTTGCTTTGTAATCCAGGCGTAAGGCTATGGGGTGCTTGCTGAAGGGAACACCAAAGTCAATCACTGTAAACGGCTTGCTTTTGGCTGTGAGGCCCACGGGTTCTAGATTCTTGCCTAGAAAGATGGAGCCTGTAACCATGACGTATAAATTGCCGAAATCTATATGCGTAAGTTTGTTCTCTAATTTGCATGCATAACCATCTCCGCGTGGATCTGGTTGTACGGCGCCGCCGGCTGCTGTTTCTACAATCCATTTGGCATAGGTGTTGCTGCAACCCCATGGGTTTCCTGCTATCGGGATGTATGCGCTGTTCTCTTTGATCGTGTCCGTTGGTCCAATGGCGTATAATACTTTTGTGCTACCACCCAATATACGTGACTCTTTTATATAGCGTACTATCCATTGATCCATGTCACCATATGGAAGCATTTCTTCGCGTTGTTGTGCACTAACTAATAGGGGAAACAAACATAACAGATAGCAGATTAGTTTTCGATTCATAGATTTTTAGTTTTTAGTTCTGTATTTGTGTTATTGGGATATGCCCATTTAAGAAATTCAGTAGCAAATTTTCGCCAGTTGGTGAATGTATGTCCTCCTGACTTCTCTACATATATTGGTTGGATACCTCTTTTTCTTAGGCCTTTTACATAGTGTTTTGCGTCGTTGTAAAACATCCAATCATCGGTGCAGGCGCCTACCCAATAGTGAATTTCAGTATTGGCATCGGGGAGTTGTTTGGATGAGACTACAGGAGAAAATAATCCTACATAGGAAAATGTATTGGGGTACAGATGTGCAATATTGGCTGCTTGTCTAGCGCCGCAACTGAGGCCGACGATGCCATGACCACTCGCTGAGGTGGAGTAGTGTGATTGCACATAGGCGGAGATTTCATGGAAATGTTGTTCGAATTTTCCAGAAAGAATCTCCCCGTAGTTCCCCACGTTTGTTGCTTTGACATGCTCTATGTTTTTAGGGCGTGATAACAAACAATATGGCATTACTACTATTATCGGCTCTAGTTGTTCTTGTTGAATGAGATTATCTAAGATGTGAGTTATGCGCCCTTGTCCTACCCAGTCGTATTGATTACCATTGATGCCATGCAGCAAATATAGAACTGGATATGCGATAGTGTCATTATAGTTGTAAGGTAGATAGGTTATAGCATAAAACTGATTACCACTATCCCCCATAAAGGTGATGGTATCCAGTTGCCCTGGACTATCGGACATAGCATATAAATCACTTTGTGCACTGCCTTCTATCAGTAGGATATACTTTCGTTTATTGCGTTTCCATAGTTGTTCGTAGGTGGGCAGGTCGATGATCGCTTTACCATTGACCAGTAATCTAAAGGTATATAATTCGGGTGCTAATGCTCTAGGGGTTGTTAGTTGCCAAATGGCTGGTTGAACCTGATGCATCGAACGACGTACGTGACGACCAGCAAAACTATGGTCTTCACCGGGTAAGAGGCATGGGCTTTCTAGTTCCACACGATGAGCTGTGGAATCAATATAGGTGAACGTGATGGTGCTATCGCTATTCATTTCATGGCTAAGTAGGCCATGAAATGGTGCTGAAAATACATAATTTGTGCAGTGTGTAAAAATGAATAATATTAATATATGTTTGTATTTCACCTATAAAATACGTTGGTTATTAAACAAAATCATAAAAATCAGTGCAAAATTATGGAAAATATGTCATATCGCCAAATACGAATAGCATTTTATGAACAAACGTACATAAAATGCAAATTATCGTATATGTTTAGTATAGGTTTGGTATAGGCTGACTTTTTTAGCGAGGAGGTCCCATCGGAGGGCGACCACCTCGTTCGATCATGTCTTGCATAAAGCCGGCATGACCTTTGGCTTGCAAATTGCCCATACGATTGAATTTATAGGTAAAGGTCAGCATGGCATATGTTGGTAGCGTATTAAACTTCTTATAACTGATATAGTCTTCGCCTACCATTTGAACGATATTCTTTTTATCGTGCAAGAGGTCATAGACTCTCAATGTCAGCGTAGCATTCTTCCATGTCTTGTCTATCGAGGCATTCCACACAATCTCATTGGTATCGTCGATGCCGGTATAGCCATACCGCCCTGTAAAACCAATATCGGTACTTATATTCCAATCTTTGGGCAAGTGGAATGTGACATCGCCCGTGATGATCCAATCACCGATATTACTTTTGCTTTGGTCATTGAGCGAGTTGCGGCTGAGCGAATAGATATTTGTGTTTTTGATACCTATATCTACTATCTTGTGTGTGAAACGCAATGATATATCGCTACTTACGCGGAGATTGCCTGTATGTGATGATTCGCCTAGTGGCATTGCACCTGCAGTAATCATTTGTTCAATCTCAGAAGCATCTTGTTCACGAAGAATATATGCTACGCGTTCATTGTAGTTGACGGCCATGCGGGAGTGGAACTGGAACATCTTGTTAAAGAATGGAGTATTGGACATCATATCCCAACCGATATTCCATGGTATAATGTCTGCGTTGACGGTTTGCATATAGCGTTTACCAAACTGATCATAGATGGTATTATTGGTCAGAGCGTCTTCGGTAACGGTAGCGCGTAATCCTGTCATGAAACTGGAGAACTTATCTTGGTTGAAACTAGAATACATCATGAATATATTGTGTTGGTATGCTGGTTGCAGACCTAGGTTGCCGACAGTTTCATTTAGGGCATCCGAATTATTGCGTACTGGTTCCATCTGAGTGATACTTGGTTGTTGTGAAGTCCCTCGATAGATCACGCGCATAAATTTCTTGCGTTCGAACTTGTAGCGGAAGTTCATATTGGGCGAGAAGTTCCAATTATTGTACAGGGTATCGCGCGCTAGCATACTGCCGTAGTAAGTACGTGAATGTGTCTGTTGTGCAATAGCGCGTGCGCCTACCATAAAGTCGAAATCTTTTTCTACCCAACGATAGTTCAGTTCTAATTGTTCAGAGTAGAGGTTATTTTGTAGATTGTTGCTATAGATACTATCATATATGGTATATTCTCCAGTGATAGAATCTTTGGTGTATTGGCTTTTCTCGGATATGCGATTGCTGCCCGACAAGGACAATACCATTTCTAGCAGGTGATTATTTTTGTAGATGGGTTCGACATACGATGTTCTGAGCGAGTAGCGATATGCGTTGTTACCCGAATAGGTATGTTGATCTACGGTGGCTATTTGGCGCAATTGGTCATACGAGAAGGTCTGTGTCGCTCCTTTGGTGTTGGTGAAGGTCATGTTCGCTTGCATGGTCAGTGAGCGTCCTGGACGCATAAACTTGCGGTTGTAGATGGCTCGCAATCCTGCGGAAATGTCTTCTGATTGGCTGTATTGTTGCTGATAACCATCGTTGATACGTACTATTTGATGTTGGGTATCAATGACAGTATCTCGGTCAAAGGTATAAGCATTGTACGAATCGGACTCGTTGTTGGTATAGCTGATGGTGGGGCGAAGGATGAGTTTGTTGAGGCTATCTATTTGATATTCTAACTCTAATCGCATTTGGGCATTCCACGAGTGGGATAGGCGGTTGGTAGAGTCGTTATTGATATATGTAAACTCGTCGGTGTAACTCTCTTTGGTGGATTGTGTTCGTGTATCGTTTTTGGAGTGGCTGAAGGTTGCATCGCCGCCTAGCAAGAGGGATGTAGCGTTATCTAGTTTTTCGATTTTGCTTGTCAAATCGATATTGGTATTTACGCCTACGTTTTCTGCCCATGTGATACCTGCGTTTTGTCCGCCCCAGTTGCCTCGTCCACGTCCAGAACGTATATCGTTGGTATTGCCTGCACTACCGAGAATAGTGGTCTGGCTTTCGCCTAACATGATATTGGTAAAGATGTTTGCGCCATATCGAAAGTCATCTTCGAAAAAGTGTTGTGTACGTTGTGCTGCGGTGCTACCATACGCAGGGGCGCCATAATTAAACCAATGGCCATTGTCGGTTACGATATCTGCTCCCAAGGAACCTGAGTAGTTACCAAATACACCTTTCTTGCGGTCTTTTTTCAGGCTCAGATTGATAATGCGTTCGGTGTCATCATCCTCAAAGCCTGTCAGCTTGGCCATATCGCTCTTTTCATCAATCACCTGAATCTTTTCAATCATTTCGGCGGGAATATTTTTGGTGGCAGTCTGGACATCATCTCCAAAGAATTTTTTTCCATCAATGCGAACACCCTTTATCTCTTCGCCATTGACTGTCACTTTGCCTTCTTTATCCACTTCTACGCCGTTCATTTTTTTGAGTAGATCTTCTACCATGGCTGTCTCGCCAACTTGGTAGGCGGCGGTGTTGTATTCAATCGTGTCACCTTTGACGGTCATTTCTGCGGCTTTACCTTGTACGTGGACTTCCGCTAGGTGTTGTACTTGTTCGGCGAGGCGAATATTGGGCAAGTCCAAATGCGTATTGGGCATCTGCACTTCTTGTCTGATTTCGGCATAGCCTACTGATGAGATGATTAGTCGGTATGTTCCTTGGGGAATATTGGTAAGTATAAACATACCATCGTATGTCGTTTGTGCGCCCTGTACGAGAGTAGAATCTATGAGGGATTTTCCTGTAGCAGGATCTATTTTACTGGCACTGTCTTGATAGGAAAACAATCGTACGGTTGCCATTTCAATAGGCATGTTGTCTGCCTTTGAAACCACAGTTCCTGATAGGGTGTGTTGTGCCCATGTGGAGGCGGTAGATAATCCACACATGGCTGCTATCATAAGTAGTATAGATATGCCTTTCTTCATGAATCGTCAAATTAATGTTGTCTGCTTTTTGTTTGTTGTCGGTATTATCACAAGCAAAAATCATGCCAAATTTATTGTACTAGTTCTTGAATGACTAAACTAGCGAGGGTCATGCCAAAGACACCCACTACTGGGGCAATAGTGCCTTGCTCGCCTGCATTCTCTTCTGAATAGACGCATTGAATCTTGCTTTTAGGTAGTAGCCCCGTCTTCTTCATTTTGGTGCGCAGTGCTCGTGCTAAGGGGCAACCTTGCACTTTCCAGAACTCGGCTGTGCGGATATTTTGCGCCTTGAGTTTGCGCCCTGCGCCCATACTCGAATAGACGCGGCAACCCGCTGAGGTGGCGTTGTAGAGCAACAGGGCTTTGCAATCCACCATGTCAATGGCATCAAT
This sequence comes from Paludibacteraceae bacterium, assembly GCA_045579895.1. GTDB lineage: Bacteria > Bacteroidota > Bacteroidia > Bacteroidales > Paludibacteraceae > Colicola. The sequence goes on along the minus strand of JAZNMT010000001.1, from coordinate 4,552 downwards.
CACGATGTCGTATTGCGTGAGGTCAAAGCTGTCGGCTGTTTTGCTGTTGTATTGGCAATCTATGATTTGGACGTCGGCTTCGGGGCAGATTTGCAGCAGTCGCTTTTGCATCTCCTGCACTTTGTTCTGCCCGATATTGGCTGCGGTAGCTACTAGTTGGCGATTGAGATTAGTCGTGTCCACTTTGTCGAAATCCACAAGGGTCAGGTGACCGATGCCCGTGCGGAGTAGAGTCTCTGCGCACCATCCGCCCACGCCTCCTACACCAAAGAGAATGACACGTGCATGCTGCAATGCTGCAAATCCTGCGTCGCCTATCAACTGTTTCGTTCGCGTAAACATTGTATTCTAAAATTTGTTCGCAAAGGTAGTGTATTTTTCTGATATATTCAAAATTTAGTGTTATAAAGTGAAAAAAATAGCACTTTTATTGCATTATTTGCTTTCTACCTTTCCGTTTTTAAGTGTGTTTCTATAATAATGCTGTAAAAATCTTCGGCGCGGAAGGGGTTTTGGGCCTAAGATTTGCAGTTTTGGAGGGTGAAATAGTATGTACAATACGCGGAAAGTGTAGTGTTTACAGGACTTCCCGCGTGGGTGTATTTTTTTGAACAAAAGTTTCTTCGCGCGAAGATTGTGCCGAAGGTTTGCGGTAATTATGTAAGAATATTCTCTTAAACACAGATTAAAACACCTCAAAAACACCGAACAAAACACCTCAAAAACACCGAATAGTTTGTATATGTCATTTATTTTTACGTGACCACTTCGCGACCACTGTAGCACATCTGTGGGCTAAATGTGCCCTATCTGTGGGAGAAATTTGGCTGAGTGTACCCTTCGAAAGCACTTCGTTACTACTACGACGTTAAATGGGTGGATATTTAGTGAATGGTTAATTTTTTAGCAATCCCAACGAATCAATATCATGCGCTAATTCTATAGAGAATTCGCGTGCTCCAATATAATTTAAATGCGTTGCATCAACGAAATAAGTCGAATCATAGTTCATTGGTAAAGTTCTATAATCTAGTATTGGAATATTATATTTTTCACTTAATTCTTGATAGGTTGACATTATGGTGTCACAGTATGTTGACATATTTTCTTGTGCTATATAATAAACAGGAGAATATACCATAACTGCATTAGTCCTTTCAAACTCTGCTTGTTGTAGCAGTTGCTCGAAAGCAATCAATGTACTATCATATATGGAACATTTTATTTCTCTATCAGTTGCTAACAAATTTCTCATATTTGTACCATCAAATGTGCCTACATTTTTACTCCATCCTTTATATTGTTTTCCATTAGTATGATAGATTCCAAAAAAATCTAATACTCCAAGTCCAACATACTTATAATTTCCCTGATAGCGCCACATAGGAATGTACTGATCCATCCAAGTAAAATAATGTGAATCTAAAATTTCTTGAATTAGTGTATCTTGAATATATGGAAAGTATTGATATCGCTCAAATCCTAATGTACCAGAACCTAATTCAATGTGATCAATATTAAGTATCAACAATTTGGGAGTTGGATTATTTCTTCGATAAATACGATAACGCAGATTACTGACTATATATGTTTGTCCAGAAATGCTTATATTTCTGCTATTACAACATAAAATAGAATCTAAGTATAATGGATTATATGCACATGTTCCTCTTGAATTTCCTAATATTAATACGTCATTATTCAAGGTATCATGCATGATTGTGTTAAGTGTTTCCAAGTGCTTTTTAGGTACACGTTGCAATCCTTTGCTAGTTATTATATCTATTATTATAGCAACTAAGTAAGCAACTATAATAAATAGTATTAATCGCAGTAAAAACTTTTTCATAGGCATTAGAATTGGAAATAAATAAATGATTCTGTTTGCGTTGTAAATAACAGTATCATTCCTAATAGAAATATATAGCAAATCCATTTTTGCCACGTTTTCCACGTTAAGTTGTATAATCCGTGATTCATGGAACGATTCTTCCATTCAAAAAGCAACATAATACTAATCAATAATGGAATGGGTAAGAAATAAGTAGGACTAACAATATATGGAATAGTGAATAACGACAAGTCAAATATTCGAACAATTATTTCTCCTAATTGTGTTATATTCTCAGCTCTAAATATGATCCAACCAAAAACTGCCAAGGCGAAAGTCAAGAGCATTTGTCCTGCTTCTTTGAGTGAGGGTAGCCATTTGGTTTTGATGTTGCCATCGGGCAAGGTGATTGTAGCAACCGTGTCGCGATAGCGGCGGTTCTTGTTTAGCAAGAGCAAAGGCACAAACAGTAACGCGTGGTATGCTCCCCACAAAACAAATGTCCAGTTTGCTCCGTGCCAAAAGCCACTCAAGAGGAAGATTACAAAAGTGTTGCGAACCGCAATCCATTTGGTATATCTTGCCTCAAGTGCCTTATCGCCTTTTTGTCTTATTGCCTCGGGGATATTGGGGCGGCTACCGCCCAACGGAATATACACATAATCACGGAACCAAGTGGTGAGTGATATATGCCAACGGCGCCAGAATTCTGCTATATCGCGAGAGAAGTAAGGCACATTGAAGTTACGCATTAGTTTAATACCAAACAACTTGGCCGTACCTATTGCTATATCTGAATAACCAGAGAAGTCACCATAGATTTGGAAAGTAAAGAGTACGGCAGCCAACAGCAATGTACTACCCGATTGGTTGCTGATGTCGGCAAAGACGGTATCTACGTATGTGGCACAGTTGTCTGCTACTACAATCTTCTTGAATAAGCCCCACAAGATTTGTCGCATACCATCCACAGCGGTGGCATAGTCAAAGATGCGTTTCTTTTGGAACTGTGGTAGGAGGTTGGTCGCTCGCTCAATAGGACCAGCGACTAACTGCGGGAAGAAACTCAGGAAGGCAGTAAAAGCCACAATATCGTGAGTGGGTTGTATCTGTTTGCGATAGACATCAATGGAATATGAGAGGGCTTGGAAGGTGTAGAAACTAATACCTACTGGCAGAATCAAATGTAGTAGCAAGAAGTCTGACTCAATGCCGAACAATCGTGCAAACTGTGTGGCGAAGAAGTCGTAGTATTTATATATGCCTAAGATGCCGAGATTGACGATGATATTGGCTATCATGACGGCTTTCTTTCCGCGTTGTGTTGGGGCGTATTCGATTCCGATGCCGCTTAGGAAGGAGAGGAGTGTGGTGATGGCAATTAGAATAAGGAATCGCCAGTCCCACCAACCGTAGAAGATATAGCTGGCGACTACGACAAAGAGGTTTTGCCATAGCAATTGGCGTTTGCACTTGCGCATGGCGTAGTCAAACACGAACCAATAGAGCAGGAATACTATTGGGAGGAAGATTGCGAACTCGAAAGAGTTGAATAGCATGTTGTTTTTCTGCGGTTGGTTCCGAACCTGTCTATAAACCACAAAAAAAGCGTGGAACCTTACCTTTGCTTATTCTCCATATCGAGGTTCCGGAATGACCCTACTAACAAGAATATGCAAGCAACGCCCACGCCGAATATGAAATGCCACCAAACAGAGCAGTCCACATGTGGACGCTCTGCGGCGGGATATACATATCCCAACGGGCGTTTACAGCTCTCTTGTCTTGGGTTAGTGAAATTTTCCGGATTTCGATATGCCAAAACAAGCGCTGAGGACACCCCACTGCTTAACATTGTGGGGACCCCGTAGTAAACGCTTTTTAATATGTCTGCCTAACCGATTACTCGGCTTTGCGGTGCAAAGGTACTACAAAATTTGCGGATGTGCAAATTTTGAGTAGAAAAAGTTTTAGGAGTTTTAAAAGTTGTAAGGGGAATAGGGTGTTTTTGTGGAGAAATAGATAAGTCAATTTTTTTAGGAATGAAGTTAACGCTTTCAGGAGGCAATCTTAATAAAACGCACATTTTGAGTTTGGGAGTTCCTTGGTTCGTCGTTGGTCTTTAACCCGAGGGGCATAGGGAAGATACTAGGGGTAGGAATCTTAAGAAAAGTGATTTTAGTTTACCCACGCTCCCTTCCTAAAGGGAGGGGAGAATGAAGCCGCTCAGAAATCCTTAACCCAAATGAAAATGACATAGCGAATTAGCGCAAGAGGATATATGCCAATGAACCTGCACTGATGACCAACCAGAGGAGAATGCCTTGCAGCAGAGGACGGATGCCGACAGACTTAATTGTATCAATAGAAAGCGATGCGCCGATGAAGAACATCGTAATGACAAGTCCTTTACGCGCAATACCATAAATAAATTGTCCTACTTGTGGAATATCAGTAAGCACATAGGTATTCAGCAGCATAGCGACAATAAAAAACAAGATAAACCATGGGATGCTAATCTTCTTGCCTTCGCTGCGGAAGATGACTGCTGTCAGCAGTGCTAAAGGGATAATCCACAATGCACGGGTGAGTTTGATAGTGGTAGCCACTTGCAGTGCCTCTTCGCCATACGCTGCGCCTGCGCCTACCACAGAACTAGTGTCGTGGATAGCGATAGCAGCCCATGTGCCGAACTCCTGTTGCGTCATGCCCAGCCAATGT